>JBAVTH010000543.1:0-2128 GCA_049696035.1 Ilumatobacteraceae bacterium | reverse complement strand
GGTGAGCGCCGGCCGGTGCAGGATGGCATGGAGCGGCGTGAACGTGACGGCGTCGCCGGCGACCAGCGCCGTGCCGTCGAGGAGGAGGCTGTACCCGCCGGCCGTCGGATGCGGGAACACCATGGTCGCCTCAGGACGGACGGCAAGGTTCGCGCGCGTCGAACGGCCGGCCGAGGCGTGGAGGACGCCGTCGCGCAGGTCGGTGGGCACCGCCAACAGATGCGCCCGCACCTCGTCGCCTACGGTGACGAGGTAGCCCCACGGGTACGCCGCCAGCGTCGCGGCCAGATCGTCGAGCGGAACGGGAATGCTCATCCGAAGACCGTGCTCACCCGAAGACCTTGCGGGCGGCGGGCACCGGCTTCAGCAGCGGCAACGGGTCGACCGCGCTGCCACCCGCCGGATGGATCTCGAAGTGCAGGTGGTAGTTGCCGGGGCCAGGGTTGCCGGTATCACCCACAGAGCCGATCAGCTGGCCCTTGACCACCTTGCTGCCTTTCGTCAGGCCAGGCGCGAAGGCCGAGAGATGGGCGTACACGTAGTACGTGCCACCACTGGCGGCGGTGAGCTGCCACAGGTTGCCCGAGAGACTGGCCCCCGACTGGTTGCTGCCGTCGACCACCTGCACGGTGAGCGTGCCATCGACCATCGCGTAGACCTCCTGCCCCTTCGTGGCCAGGATGTCGATGCCCTCGTGCAACCGTCCGCCGCTGCGGCCATCGCCGTAGTTGTTGAGGATGTCGCAGCGCGGGGTGGTGGCCATCGGGAAGTTGGCCGGCGCCACCATGCTGAGCCGTTTTGCCGGCGCGAGTGCGGTGGCCGCCTCGATCAACGGCGGCGCCGTGGCGCCACCCGGCGCCTCGGCCGGCAGCACCGCGCTCGCACCCGACGACCAGACAGTGGCGGCGACGAGCGCGGCCACGGCCAACACGGCGGTACGGATGGAGTGGCGGTGCAGCATGGGAGTCATCAGGTAGCGAATCTTCAGGACCGGAGCGGTGTCGACGGTCTGCCCGGGCACAGAGGCTACCCGGAGAGTGCGTCATCGACAGGCGCGGCACCGTGCTCGACGTGGCACGCTGGTGCGGTGTCGACGCACGTGAGAACCACCAGAGGCGTGCACGAGTGAGCCCCACACGCCATGCACGACGCGGCGTGGTGGCGTTCGCCGCGCTCGGCGTCGGGTTCACGATCGACCCCGACCACCATCCGGCTGCAGGCGTGCTGATCGATCTCCTGCGCGACATGCAAGTCTCCACACCCCTCCGTGGCACATCGGCTCTGCGGGTCGAATCGCTGCCCTTCAGGCGCGCCGACGGACCGCTGCCGTTGCTGCGCGTTCGTTTGGGCGCCAGCGAGCTCGTCGGATCAGTCGTCGAGGGCAGCCTCGTCTCACACCTGCTGATCGAACTGAATCGCCTCGCAGCGCGCAGCGTGCCGCTGGCCGTCCACGCCTCGGCGGCCACCCTGGACGGGAAGACCGTTCTGCTTCCCGGCGCCTCACTGTCGGGGAAGACCACGCTGGCCACGACGCTCGCCGTCACCGGCGGCGAGTTGCTCACCGACGAGGTCGCGGCGCTGGGCGACGACACGACGACCGTCGTCAGGTACGGCAAGCCAGTGGCGCTCCGCCCGGCTTCGGTGACGCTGCTCGCGGACCGCATCGCCCGCCTCGGCACACCCGGCTCCCCCTACGAGACGGACGAACGGTTCGTCCCACCCTCGCTGTTGGGCCACCCGAGCAGCGCCGACGAACCGACCGTGGCGATCGGTGCGGTCATGTTCCCGCAGTACCTTGATGCAGCCCGCACTACGCTGACGCCGCTCTCGCCGGCAGCGGCCCTCGTGATGCTGATGGGAGCGACGATGCGGCCCGACGGCGACGCCACCACCCGGTTCCGGTCGCTCGAGCGTCTGGCCCGGAGCGTTCCCGCGGCGACCCTTGTCTACGGTGATGCCTTCGAGGCCGCGCGGACGATCCGATCGTTCCTGCAACTACTCTGAAGCCGTGAGCCAGCAAACGCACACGGTGGCGGAAGTGAACCAGCCGGCGGCCGTGCAAACCGCGGACGGACAGTCTCGTCGCGCCCTGCTGCGCAACCTCGCGGCAGCGGGCACGGTGCTGGCG
>JBAVTH010000542.1:0-12605 GCA_049696035.1 Ilumatobacteraceae bacterium | reverse complement strand
ACGTGATCCTGCTCGACGACATGCTCGCCGACAACCTGCGCCGCATCGGCGAGCTCGGGGTCAAGCTGGCGATCGACGACTTCGGCACCGGGTACTCCAGCCTCAGCCACCTGATGGAGCTCCCCGTCAGCCACCTCAAGATCGACCGCGCCTTCATCCGCGAGTTCACCACGTCGCGGCAGCACAGAACGCTGGTGAAAGGCGTCATCTCGATCGCCGAGGGACTCGGCCTGGGTACCGTCGCCGAGGGCGTGGAGACTGCCGAGGACGTCGACCAGCTCCGCCAGATGGGTTGCCGCCAGCTGCAGGGCTACGCGATCAGCGCCGCCCTGCCGGTTGCGGAGGCACTCGTCTTCGAGACCGATGCCAGCCGGTTCCATCGCCAGCACGAGCTGTTCGCGGAGAGCCCCGCACCGCATGCTCACAGGCCCTCGGCCCCGGTGGCGGACGTGGCACGAACCCGTCATCCCTCCTCCCACTCGGTCAGTTGACGTGGGCGTGACGCCACCCGGTAACGTCTCGCCCGTGCACATTCTCGTCGCCACTGATGCCGACTACGTCGTCAACGACGTCACCGCCGCGCTCGGCGGGCCCGACGTGTCCTTCACCATCGTTCGTGAAGGGCGCGATGTCAGCGCGGTGGTCGCCCAGCGAACGCCCGATCTCGCCATCCTCGATCTGCAGATCGGTTCCAAGGGCGGCATGGCGGTCACGATGGATCTGCGGCTCGACGCCAGCTCCGGCATGGCGCCCGACGTCAAGGTGCTGATGCTGCTCGATCGGCAGGCCGACGTGCACCTCGCCAAGCGATCGGCCGCCGACGCTTGGCTGGTCAAGCCGTACGACCCACTCACCCTCAAGCGAGCGGTGCGCGACGTGTTGGCAGGTCCGGCACCTCAGCCGGCGGCCTCCGAAACCGACACGGCCACGGAATCGCCTGAGGAAGAAGCGCCGGTCGCGGGATAGCATCGTCATTCGCTACGGGGTGTAGCGCAGCTTGGTTAGCGCGCCACGTTCGGGACGTGGAGGCCGGAAGTTCAAATCTTCTCACCCCGACCAGATCGGCCCGGTGTCACTCGCCAGAGTGGCCCGGGCCGCTTTCGCGCATCCGCATCCGCAGTAGCAGTGCTGTCAGCGACAAGCCGTCGCCGATCTGCTCGGCGGCGATGGCGGCGCTGATCTCGGGCCACGACAGCCATTCGATGCGCTCCGCCTCGTCGATGTCGGACCGCTCGCCCACCTGCTCGGCCGAGGTGGCGACGAACAGGTGGAACACGCAGTCCGTGGCCCCGTTGTTCGGGAAGTAGCTCGTCAGCCGGGTCAACGCTCCAGGGCGCCAACCGGTCTCCTCCAGGACCTCGCGTGAGCCGGCCTCGACCGGAGTCTCGCCCTCGTCGACACGGCCGGCGGGCACCTCCCACCCCCACGTGTCCGAGATGAAGCGGTGGCGCCACAGCAACAGCACACCGCGCTCGGGGTCGTCCACCACCACACCGGCAGCCGGCGCCGTGCGCATCACGTGATGTTCGAAGCGCGCACCGCTGGGCAGCTCGACATCGACCAGGCTCAGGCTCATCCAGTCGCTGGCGTAGACCGATCGTTCACCGTGCACCGTCCACCGCATCGTCACGATGGTAGGCGCCACGCCCTGATCCTGGGCGACGGCACGCCTCGGCGACGATCGGCGACACGTTCACGAACGCACGTGTCACGCGCCGACCACAGTGTGATCCGGCCAGACCCGCGACACGTGCGATGGTGAATCGGCAGGAAGCGACGACGGCCCCGACCCGGTCGTGCAGCGGGAGTCGGCCAGGGGGATCAGGCACAGGCGCAGGGCATCGAGCCGCAGCGCGGGCAACCGGCGGCGTACCGCTGGACTGCCTGGGTGAGATCGACACCCATCTGATTGGCGAGCGTCGCCACCCAGGCGATCACGTCGCCGAACTCGTGCACCCGCTGCTCGTGGTTGCCCTTGCGGACCGCCTGCGCGAGCTCACCGACTTCCTCGGCGAGCCACGCGACCGTGGCCGGCACACCGCGAGCGCGGTCGCGATCGCCGAAGGTGCGCTCGATGACAGCCTGCAGTTCGGCCAGATCCATCCCGATGTTCCCGCCCGTCGACGGTCTCAGAGCAGCAGCTCGGCGATCTGCACGGCGTTGAGCGCCGCGCCCTTGCGCAGGTTGTCGTTGCTGACGAACAGCACCAACCCGCGGCCGTCGTCGAGCGACGTGTCCTGACGAATGCGGCCCACGTAAGCAGGGTCTTTCCCGGCGGCTTCCAGCGGCGTGGGCACGTCGAGCAGCTGCACGCCGGGTGCCGCGGCCAGCAGTTCCTTGGCCCGCTCGACGCTGATCGGCCGCTCGAACTCGGCGTTCAGGCTGAGCGAGTGGCCGGTGAACACCGGCCCCCGCACGCAGGTGCCGCTGACCCGCAGGCCAGGGATGGCCAGGATCTTGCGAGCCTCGTTGCGCAGCTTCTGTTCCTCGTCGGTCTCCAGCGAACCGTCGTCCACGTAGCCGCCGGCAAAGGGCAGCACGTTGAACGCGATCGGCTTGGCGAACTTGGTGGGCGTCGGGAACAGCACGGCTTCCCCGTCGTAAGCCAGCTCGCGAGCGCGGTCGACCACTTGACGCGACTGCTTGTCGAGCTCGTCGACGCCGGCCAGCCCGCCGCCGCTGACCGCCTGGTAGGTGGCGGCGATGAGGCGGATGAGACCGGCTTCGTCGTGCAGCGGCTTGAGCACCGGCATCGCAGCCATGGTGGTGCAGTTCGGGTTGGCGATGATGCCCTTGCGGGCGTTGACGATCTCGCCGGGGTTGACCTCACTGACGATGAGCGGCACATCGGGATCCATCCGCCAGGCGGAGGAGTTGTCGATGACCATCGCGCCGGCGGCGGCGAACTTCGGGGCCAGCGAGCGCGAGCCGGTGGCTCCGGCGGAGAACAAGGCGATGTCGAGGCCGGTGAGATCGGCCGTGGCGGCGTCTTCGACGGTGATCTCGGTGTCCAACCACGGCAGGGTGGTACCGGCACTGCGGGCCGACGCGAAGTAGCGGATCTCGGACAGGGGGAAATTGCGCTCCGCCAGGATGGAACGCATTGCTGCGCCCACCTGGCCGGTCGCGCCGACGACACCGATTCTCATGCCCGCAAGGCTAACGGAGGTGCCCAGCGCCCGACCGGAAATAACGCTCCGCCGCTCCGCCGCCACTGGACGAGCGCTTTCGGCCGGCCCACACCTCTGTAGGTGACGCCGTGCAGATGGACGTGACCGGGCCGTCAGCGGACGGTGGCGACGAGCCACCAATGGCTGCGGTGCACCCCTTCGAACGTGCAGTCGGTGGTGCCCGGCAGCCCGAACCCGCGCCGCTTCGGGCCACGGAAGATGCGCACGTCGGTGACGGTCGGCCCGAGGGCCGCCAGCACCTCCTTGGGCGTCAGGCGGTTGGCCTGCCAGCCCAGGCGCGCCGGCAGGCGGCGCTGGGCGATCATCGGCCCCACCCGCGGCAGGCGCCACGAGGCGCGCACGACCTTGCCGGCCGGCCACAGCGCGACGTCCTGGGCCACCCATGTGCGGAAGTTGAGCGCGATGTGCCCGCCAGGTCGGGTGACCCGCACGGCCTCGGCGGCCAGCGCGATGCCATCGTCGTGATGGCAGTGCTGGAGCGTGATGTAACTGAACACGAGGTCGGCCGAGTCGTCGGCCAGGCCCAGGGTGCGGCCGTCGGCCACATGGCTGGTCTGCAACCGCTCCGGCTTGCCGAACTGGGCGACGGTCTCGCGACAGCGTTCCAGGAAGGCGGCATCGAGATCGCAGGCCACGACCTTGGCGAACAACCGCGAGAAGCTGGCGGTCATCCGCCCGATGCCGCTGCCGATCTCCACGATCGTCTGCGTCGCCGCGTCGGGCGCCATGAGACCGAACGCCTCCAGGTAGGCAACGGTCTCGTTGTCGCCGGTGGCGACGAACTCGGCCAGGTTGAGGTGGCCACCGGTCTGGTTGTTGAACACCCAGCCGGTCTCGCGGACCACGTCGTCGGCGGAGTGCTCGCTCTCCGAGGCAGTGCCGGCGGCCATCCAGGGCACGTGTTGTCGACGACGCATCATGACGTCACCAGTGTGGCAGGTACCAACGGCTGCGCCACACCGCGCCGTTCGTGGCGCGCCGGCCGCACGTCACTTCCGTTCAGGCAGCGGAGCCGAGTACGCCTGGCCGGAGTCGAGACCGAACGCGGTGTGCAGCGCTCGCGCGGCCCGCTCGAGATCGGCGGCCGACGTGACGACGCTGATGCGGATGGTGCTGGTGCTGATCATCTGGATGTTGACGCCTTCGTCGGCCAACGTGCGGAACATCTTGGCGGCGATGCCCGGGCTGGTCTTCATGCCGGCGCCCACCAGGCTGATCTTGGCGATGTCGGCGTCGTGCTCCACGCCAGCGGCACCGATCTCGGCGGCCACTCGGGCGACGATGGATTCGGCAGTGCCCTTGTCGGCCTTCGGCATCGTGAAGCTGATGTCGGTGGTGCCGTCGTGGCTGGTGTTCTGGACGATCATGTCGACGTTGACGTTGGCCGCGGCCAGCGGCTCGAACAGCGCTGCCGCGATGCCGGGGCGATCGGGGACGGCCACGACGGTGACCTTCGCCTCGCTCATGTCGGTGACGACGCCGGAGATGATGGGGTCTTCCATGTTGGGCTCCTGAGAGGTGACCCACGTGCCGTGCTCCCAGGTGAAGGCGGAGCGGACGTGGATGGGGACGTTGTGGTTGCGCGCGAACTCGACGCTGCGCAGGGCGAGCACCTTGCTGCCGGCGCCGGCCATCTCGAGCATCTCGTCGAAGTTGACATGGGCCAACTTGCGCGCTTGCGGCACGATGCGCGGATCGGCGGTGAACACGCCGGTGACGTCGGTGTAGATCTCGCAGCTGTCGGCGTTCAACGCCGCGGCCAACGCGACCGCAGTGGTGTCGCTGCCACCGCGCCCGAGGGACGTGATCTCCTTGTCGGTGCTGATGCCCTGGAAGCCGGCGACCACGCACACCTTGCCCTGCGACAGGGCCTCGCGCACACGATCGCCCTTCACCTCCAGGATCTTGGCCTTCAGGTGCACGGTGTCGGTGATGATGCCGGCCTGGCTGCCGGTGAAGCTCTTCGCCTCGATGCCCAGATCGGCCAGCGCCATGCACAGCAGCGCCATGCTGATGCGCTCGCCGGTGGTGATGAGCATGTCCATCTCGCGGCCGGGCTGCGTCTTCGACACGTCGTTGGCCAGCTTGATCAAGTTGTCGGTGGACTTGCCCATCGCGCTGGGCACGACGATGACGTCGTTGCCATGCCGCTTGGTGAACGCGATGTTCTCCGCAACGGCGCGCATGCGGTCGGGGTCGGCGACGGACGTACCGCCGTACTTCTGCACAATCAGGGCCACGGGTGCTTGAGGATACCGACACCAGACACGCTCAAGGCAGCGAGATCTCGTGACTCCCCAGCCCAAGAGACTCCGGAAACCACACCGTCAGTGTTCGGTCATTGGTGTTGACCACCACGCCGCCATAGAGGTCGTTCCAGTGCGTGTCGCTGTCACCGCAGCAACGCCAATTGAACGTGTCGGATGGCCACTGCTGTCCGTCGATGAACGCACCATCGGACAGCGACATCATTCGATAGCCATCGTCGACGGGAACGATTGCCCGACCGTCGCCGGCGATGGTGATTTCACTCACGCCATCGAGTCGCCAGAGAACCGCACCGTCGTCCGGGTCGTACGCCCGCATTTCATAGCCGCTGCAGGTATACGGATCGGGGGTTGTGCACCCGGCAGCGAACGACACACCGCCGACGGTGCCGTATGTGATCGCTTCACCGCCACTCGGGTGAATCGTCTCGTCGCGCCACAGTTCCGTTCCCGCTGCATCGACCCCGACGACGACCCACGTCGTGTCGTCGAGGCTTCGCCCGAGCGTGATCTTCGACGGCTCGTAGTCGATCCTCGACCTATCTCTCATCGGAGGCCTCGGGACGTTCGCACCGACGGTGCCGTCGACCAGCGAGAGCTCGTTCCACTCTTCGTAGTTTGTGGAGATCGCGACTCGGTCTGCCGCCCATGCGTCCCCAATCGGCAGCACAAAAGCGCTGGGAAAGCAGCGAACCCACCAGAGGCTGCCATCTGCCCCAACAGCGGCAACCATCGCGGATGTCGGGGCGGCCCCCAATTCATCGCTCGGGCGGACAACGAAGATCATTCCGCCGCGAACTCGGACGGTCGAGCTGAGGATCTCCCAGCCATCCCACGACGCGACCAACTTCGGGAGGTGGACGGTGAGCGTCGCAGAAGCGGACAGCTCAGAGAGAGTGTCCGCCGCGGATTCGTCGATCGACGGCCGAGCCGCCCCAGTCACAGTCTCCTCGCACGCAGGATCGAACGCGGGCGCAGCGGTTTGCGTTGGGTCGGTGGTCGCGGGGTCGGCGGATGTCGGGGCGGCCGTGTCGCCGAGGGCTGCGGTCTCGCCGGGCAATGTCGAGTCGGTCGTCAGCACACCGCCGGGCGCGACCGTTGCATCTTTGTCGGGGTTGCGAGTCGTCGCATAGACGCCTCCGGCTCCGGCCGCGATCACGAGGGCAGCAATCGCCAGCCACGCACCACGGCGACGACCCACCTCGACCGGCGCGCTCGCCGTCGGCACGGCGGGCGGCTCAGAACCGACCGACTCGACAGCCGGCTCCGACTCGAACGCTGCCCAGACGTCGACCGAGTCCGCGGGTTGAGGCGCTGGCGGGGGAACTGGCATCGGCGCTGGCCACGCGGTCTCCAGCTCGGCACTGAGACCTTCGACGAAGCCGGGCCGCGGCTGCACCTCGTCGCCGAAGTGATCGCGAATCCAGCGCTCAACCAAGGGTCACCTCGTCGCGACCGAGTCGGCACAAGCCACGCGCCACCATCTGCTCGATCGCCCGCTCACTGGCGCCCAGCTCGCTGGCGACCTGGGCAGTTGGCATCTCGTCAACAAAGCGCAGGACCATGACCGTCCGCTCTCCGGGCGAGAGCTCGGCCAGCAAATGCACTGGACCGTCAGCGCGCTGTCGCGGCACATCGGTATGAGCCCGCAAACGGTCGACCCAGCCATCTCGAACGGCTCTCCGCAAGTAGCCGAAGCCCACCGACTCGGCATCACCTCGTCGGGCACCCGCCATGAGCTCGAGGTACACGTTGCGCACGATGCTTTCCGCCACATCCCGGTCGCTGCCAGCGAGCAGGCCTGTATACCCGCAGACATCGCGAACGGTCGCCTGGTAGCAGGTCATGAAGCCCTCTCGAGTCGACACATCCCATTTGTTCATGCTCGTCCCACTCACACCGCCGGCCGGATGAAGCGCCTGCGAAATGGCACCGCTTGACCGTAGCAGGACCGACCTTTGTCGGGAGGGGTAGCGTCGAGGCTCGTGCTGCACCGTGCCCTCGACGAATCGTTCCCTGCGGAGGTTCGGCATCGCATCACCATCCTCACCATCGCGCGCACGATGGCGAACGGCTGCTTCCGGTTCGCGCCACCGTTCCTGGCCACCATCGCCCGCAGCAACGGCACGACGCTCGCCGGCATCGGCGTGGCCGTCGCGATCAGCGAGCTCTCCGGCCTGCTCTCACCGCTCAACGGCGAGATCGTCGAGCGGCTCAACCGGCGCACCGCGATGGCCACCGGCCTCACCGGCGTCGCGGTCGGCGCCACGATCGCTGCATCCAGCGTGCAACCGTGGATGTTCGCGATCGGGCTGGTGCTGCTGGCGCAGAGCAAGGTGATGTTCGACCTCGGCCTGGGAGCCTGGACCTCCGATCGCGTGCCGTACGCGCAACGCGGTCGCGTGATGGGCCTGACCGAGACGTCGTGGGCGTTCGGCCTGCTGATCGGTGTGACCACGATGGGGCTGGTCACCGCGGCCACCAACTGGCGCGTCGGCTACGGGTTGGGCGCCGCAGCGGTGCTGTGCATGGCCGGCGTGATCGCGCGCGGCATCGCCCCGGATTCCGGGGCCCACACGAGCGCAGGCCGCCCGGCCCGCACCCCGGTGCAGTACCGCGAGCTGGCGGTGCTGATGACGGCGATGTTCTGCCTGATGGGCGCCAGCCAATCCCTGTTCGTCACCTTCGGCAGCTGGCTCGACGACTCGTTCGGCTTCTCCCCCGCCACCCTCAGCGCCGTCGCGTTCGGGATGGGCTTCGGCGAGCTGGCAGCATCCATCACCTCCTCGCGGCGCACCGACGGCTGGGGCAAGGAGCGCAGCGCTGCTGCCGGCGCCGCGATCATGGTGCCCGCCGGCCTCGGCCTGGCGCTGTGGCACGAGCACCTCGCCGTCGGCCTGCCACTGCTGATCCTCGCCATCGCCGCCTTCGAGTTCGCCATCGTCAGCTCCATCCCGTTGGGCACGGCTGCCGTTCCGGGTTCACCCGCACGTGGGATGGCGCTGATGATGGGCACCGGCACCGTGGGCCGCGCGGCGGTGAGCCTGGGCGGCACCTGGGCCTACAGCCACCATGGCATGGCCTGGCCGGCGATGATGTGCGCATCGCTGGCGAGCATCACCGTCGTGGCACTGCTCCGGCTCGAGCACCGGCGCCGCGCCACCACGCAACGTGGGAAGTGAGCGAAACTACCGAAGTGCCGCTGACGCTGTTCGCTCATCAAGTGCCCGCATTGGGCTTGAAGATGGCGCGACCGAAGTGGTTCGACGGCACGGCCCTGTGCATCGGCTCGATGGCCCCAGACCTCGCCTACTCCGTGAGCGGCTCCCTCGGCGTCGACACCCACGACTGGGACGGGTTCGTCGCGATCGACCTGCCCCTGGCGATCGTCGTCACCATCGTCATCCGCTGGTCGACGGCGTCCGTCGCCGCGGCCCAGCTCCCCGACCTCGGCGGGTTCCGGCTGTGGTCGTGGAGGGTCGTCGCACGCCGCCGGCCGAAGTGGTGGCTGACGATCATGAGTTGCGCGATCGGCGCCCTCACCCACGTCGGCGTCGATTCCCTCACCCACCCCGGTCGGGCAGGCGTCCGGTTGCTCGGGTACGACGACGTCGTGTTGCAGCTGTGGGGCCGCGCCGAGCCACTTACCGGAGTACTGCAATTGATCGGCCACACGTTCGGCTCGATGCTCGGCCTGTGGCTGTTGCTGATGATCGGCAAGCACTACCTGCTCGAGCAGTGGTACGGCGTTGCCGCGGTCGACCAGGCCCGCCACTTCCAGCTCGCGACATCGGGGCGCATCGTGTTCTGGGCATTGACGGTCATGGGCGCCGCCGGCGGTGCATGGTGGGGCTGGAACGGCGACATCGTCGAGCGGGTGCAGCGGCCATTGGTGGCCGCGATGACCGGCGCGATGATCGCCGCGCTGCTCCCTGCGTGCCGCCCGCGAGCGGCGGCGTCGCCGGTGCCACCACGTCACGTGCCGCACGAACCGCGACCGCGCTGATCTCGGGAGCGCCGACGGCGCCGGCTTCAGCCGCGATAGCCGTTGGTGATCGGCAGGCGGCGATCCTTGCCGAACGCCTTCGCACTCACCCGCACCCCTGGCGGGCACTGACGGCGCTTGTACTCGTTGAGGTCGACGAGCCGCGCGATGCGGCGCACGATGGCCTCGTCGTGGCCCATCTCGACGATCTCCGCCACGGAACGATCCTCTTCCACGTAGAGCGCGAGGATCGGGTCGAGCACCTCGTAGGGCGGCAGGCTCTGGTCGTCGCGCTGGTCGGGGCGCAGCTCGGCCGACGGCGGCTTGGTGATCACGTGCTCGTTGATCGTCTCGCGCCCGTCGCGGCGGTTGACGTAGCGGCACAGGTCGTACACCCGCGTCTTCAGCACGTCCTTGATCACGCCGTAGCCACCGACGGAATCTCCGTAGATCGTGAAGTAGCCGACGGCGATCTCGCTCTTGTTGCCGGTGGTGAGCACCATCCAGCCGTGCTTGTTGGACAGTGCCATCAGCGTCGTGCCACGGATGCGGCTCTGCAGGTTCTCCTCGGTGAGGTCGGCGGGCTTGCCGGCGAACGACTCCGCCGTCATGTCGAGGTAGGCGGCGAAGGCCGGTTCGATGGGCACCGTGAAGAAGTCGATGCCCAGCTTCTCGGCGAGGTCGGCGGCGTCGGAGCGGGAGTGGTCGCTGCTGTAGCGCGACGGCATCGACACACCGTGCACGTGATCCGCTCCGAGCGCGTCGACGGCGACGACCGCGACGATCGTGCTGTCGATGCCGCCGGACAACGCGACCACGACGTCGGTGAAGCCGTTCTTCAGCACGTAGTCGCGGGTGCCCAGCACCAGCGCGTCGTACAGCTCGGCGTCGGCCTCCGGCACCGACGCGATGCGGGCGGGAAGCGGCGCGTCGTGGGCCACCGGCTGCTCGCTGATCAGCACGACCTGCATCTGTTCGTCGGTGCGGCGGCCGCGCGGATCGAGCAGGCGCTTGCGATACACGGGCTCGATCACGATGTCGGTGATGAGCAGCTCCTCCACCAGCAGCGCGGCACGGGCCACGAGGTTGCCGTCGGCGTCGAACACCACGCTGCCGCCGTCGAACACCAGCTCGTCCTGGCCGCACACCTGGTTGACGTACGCCAGCGCGCAGCTGGCGTCGGCCGCACGCGTCGCGAGCATGCGCTCTCGCGTGTGCGACTTGCCGGCATGGAACGGTGAGCCATTGATGTTGATGTTCAGCTCGGCGCCGCCGGCCGCCTGCTGGGCGAGCGGACCGGTGGGGCTCCACACGTCTTCACAGATGCTGATGCCCACCTTCACGCCACCGATCTCGTACAGCTCGTACGGGTCGCTGGCGTCGCCGGGTGTGAAGTAGCGCGCCTCGTCGAACACGGCGTAGTTGGGCAGCAGGCGCTTGCGGTAGGTGCCGACCACCTCGCCGCCCACGCACATCGCTGCCGCGTTGTAGAGATCGCGATCGGCGGCGACGTAGCCCACCACTGCCGCGCAGCGGCGGGTGCGGGCCGCTACGCGAGAGAGCGCGGCCAGGTTGTCGGCCACGAAGCCGGGCTTGAGCACCAGGTCTTCCGGCGGGTAGCCGGTGATGGCCAGCTCGGGAAAGGCGACCACGTCGCAGCCGGCGGCCTCGGCTTCGTCGTACGCCGCGCAGATCTTGGCCACGTTGCCGTCGAGGTCGCCGACCTTCGGGTTGATCTGGGCAAGTGCGATGCGCAGCCGTGTCACGGCGTGAAGGCTAGTGCCGCTACCGGAGACGTTCGCTGTGTCCCCGACCTGCGCTCGGCGGGGACGGGCCCACCGACCGCGGAAGCAGACGGCGGTCGGGCGCGCCGATCTACTCTCCGATCGACACCCGGCCTGGCGTCTGTCAGCATCGTGGGCATGGACGATGCCCCGATCTCCACGGCGATGCTGGGCGGCTGTTCGATGGAGGACCTCTGGTCGGAGAGCGTCGGGGATTGGTATCGAGTGTTCATCGGCGTCTGCGGTCCGCCGGAGGCGGCCGCGCTCCCGTGGGTGTTCCTGACCGACGCCAACGGAACCTTCGCGATGACGGTGGACATCGTCCGGCATCTCCAACTCGGTGGCCACCTCCCCGACATGGTGATCATCGGTCTCGGCTACCCGGCAGCGACCCTTCGCGACACCATCGAGCGACGAGCCCGCGACCTCACACCGACGCCAGGGCCGATGACATCGGACGACGGAGCAGCGTTCCACACAGGTGGCGCCGACCGATTCCTCGACACCATCGAGCACGCCGTTCTCCCGCTGCTCGAACGGCGGCTCCCCGCGCCGACACGCCGGGTCCTCTATGGGCATTCGCTCGGCGGCCTCTTCGCTCTCCACGCCTGGCTCCGTGATCGACCTCAGTTCTCCGACTTCATCGTCGCCAGCCCATCGACGTGGTGGGATGACCACTGGATCGACCGACAACTCGACCTCGTGACGCACCACGCCTCTCAGCGCCAGGGCAACATCGTCGTCTGCGTCGGAGCAGAGGAGTCCTCACAGGGCCGCATCGCAGCCGCCGCGCAGCTACCCATCGAGTTCCGTACTCCGCTGATCAGACCTCCCCGGGACATGGCTGCCGACGCCGAGGACCTCGCTCACCGGCTTGCCGCTGCTGCCGACCCCTCATCGCACGTCTGGTTCCAGCGGATCCCGAACGAGCACCACGTGTCGATCCCGCCGTTGGCGATCTCTCACGGACTTCGGATCCTGTTCGACGCGCCTGGAGCCGCCGCCCTCTCCGCGCAGATCGACAGCCCGACAACGCATTCGCCGCCACATCGAGATGCAACTCTCAAGGCTCCCTGAGGAGCACCAGAAGTCAACAGGCGGAACCCCCGCAGGATTCGACGACGCGTCCGACGCCGGCCACGCCGATCGGCAGTGTGGATGGAGCAACCCGCTGCTGCGACGCCCGCGTCGCTCCGATCACCGGAACACCTGCAGTTCCGCACGGCCGGCGTCTCGTTCATGTCATGTTTGGACCGAGGGTGGGTTCAGGTGGTGTGTGCAACGGGCTTCTGATTCAGGAGGTCCGTGGTGGTCAGGGTTGGGGCGAAGTATGGGGGTCGTCGGCATGGGATGCCGGAAGGGGTGCGCGCTGCGATAC
>JBAVTH010000541.1:0-4410 GCA_049696035.1 Ilumatobacteraceae bacterium | reverse complement strand
CGCACCGTCGAGCGCGAGGTCAGCGGGTGACTCGGTGCGGCGGAGGTATTCGATCCAGGCAGAGGTGTCAGCGACGAGCACGGGTGTCTCGGATCAGGCCGTCGGGCGAGTTGAAATCCTCGTCGGGGCGGTCGGCCCATCGGTCCCTCGGAAGGAGGGCGGTCGGGGCCGGGTCGACTGCTGACCTACTCTCGGGTGCATGCGTACCGCTCTGCTCGCCGACCTCGCCCAGCGCACGGCCGGCCTCGTCGACGATGGGCTGTTCAAGAGCGAGCGGGTGATCGCCACCGCGCAGTCGGCGCACATCACGCTCGCTGACGGCAGCCAGGTGCTCAACCTGTGCGCCAACAACTACCTCGGCCTCGCCGACCACCCTGCGCTCGTCGAAGCGGCGCACGCAGCGCTCGACACCTACGGCTACGGCATGGCCAGCGTCCGATTCATCTGCGGCACCCAGACCGTGCACAAGGAACTCGAGGTGGCGATCAGCAGCTTCCTCGCCACTGACGACACGATTCTCTACTCGTCGTGCTTCGACGCGAACGGTGGCCTGTTCGAGACCATCCTCGACGAGCAGGACTGCGTCATCAGCGACAGCTTGAACCATGCCTCGATCATCGACGGCATCCGCCTGTGCAAGGCCCAGCGCATGCGCTACGACAACAACGACATGGCCCAGCTGGAGCAGTGCCTGCGCGACGCTGCGGGCGCGCGGTACCGGCTGATCGCCACCGACGGCGTGTTCTCGATGGACGGCGTGATCGCCAACCTGTCGGCCATCTGCGACCTGGCCGAGCGCTACGACGCGATGGTGATGGTCGACGACTCGCACGCGGTCGGGTTTGTCGGCGCGACCGGGCGCGGTTCGCACGAGTACTGCGACGTGATGGGTCGCGTGGACATCCTCACCGGCACCCTTGGGAAGGCGCTCGGCGGTGCGAGCGGTGGCTACACCAGCGGCCGCAAGGAGATCGTCGACTGGTTGCGGCAGCGGTCGCGGCCGTACCTGTTCAGCAACTCGCTGGCACCGGCGATCACTGCCACCACCCTGCGAGTGCTCACCCTGCTGCAGGAGAGCCACGCGTTGCAGCAGCAGTTGGAACGCAACGCACAGCGCTTCCGCGCCGGCATGGCGGCCGCCGGGTTCACGCTCGCGGGCGCCGGTCACCCGATCATCCCGGTGATGCTCGGCGATGCCAAGGTCGCCGGCGAGATGGCGCAACGCCTGCTCGCCGAGGGCATCTACGTGATCGCGTTCAGCTTCCCGGTGGTGCCGCAGGGCAAGGCCCGCATCCGCACCCAGATGTCGGCCGCGCACAGCGACGCCGACATCGACGCAGCCGTCGCAGCGTTCGTGAAGGTCGGCAAGCAGATGGGGGTTGTGGCGTGAAGGCATTGGTGAAGGCACACGCAGAGCCCGGCCTGTGGATGCAGGACGTGCCGCAGCCGGTGCCGGGTGACGGCGAGGTGCTGATCCGCGTGCACAAGACGAGCATCTGCGGCACCGACCTCCACATCCACCACTGGGATGCGTGGGCGCAGGCCACCATCCCGGTGCCGATGGTCGTCGGCCACGAGTTCATGGGCGCCATCGCCGAGCTCGGCGCGGGTGTGCAGGGCCTGCAGGTGGGCCAGAGAGTGGCCGGCGAGGGCCATGTCACCTGCGGTCACTGCCGTAACTGCAAGGGCGGCCGACGCGAGTTCTGCCACAACCACACGGGCGTCGGTGTCACCCGTCCCGGTGCGTTCGCCGAGTACATCGTCATCCCCGCGCAGAACGTGTTCGTCGTGCCCGCGCACATCACCGACGATGTCGCTGCCGTGCTCGACCCGTTGGGCAACGCCACCCACACCGCGCTGCGTTTCGACATGGTGGGCGAGGACGTGCTCATCACCGGCGCCGGCCCGATCGGTGTGCTGGCCGCGGCCATCTCGCGTCACATCGGCGCCCGCAACGTGGTGGTCACCGACATCAACCCCTACCGCTTGGCGATGGCTGCGGCCCACGGTGCCACACGCACGGTCAACGTCGCCCACGAGCAGCTCGGCCCGGTGATGGCCGAGCTGGGCATGACCGAGGGCTTCGATGTCGGACTGGAGATGAGCGGCGCCGAGGCAGCGTTCAACCAGATGCTCGACTCGATGAACCACGGTGGCCGCATCGCCGTCCTCGGCATCCCGGCGGGACCGATGACGCTCGATGTCAACGACGTGATCTTCAAGGGCCTCGAGATCCAGGGCATCTACGGCCGGCGCATCTTCGAGACCTGGTACAAGATGGCGGCGATGCTGCAGAGCGGGCTCGACGTGAGCGGCATCGTCACCCATCGGTTCCCCGCGAACGACTTCGAAGAAGCCTTCGCCATCGTCGGTCGCGGCGAGTGCGGCAAGGTGATCCTCGACTGGCTGTGACGGCCGGACACGGGCCCGCAGCGTCCGGGTCCCGCCGTCGCTCGTTGCGAATGCAAGAATCGAGCCGTGTCCACATGGAGCTCCGCCGCTGCCGTGCAATGGCCGTTCGTCGGGCGCGACGAGCTGGTCGCGCTGCTGCGGTCGCTGTGGTCGGGTGAGCTCAGCCGCGGTGTCCTGATCCACGGGCCGGCCGGCATCGGTAAGACCCGATTGGCCGACGAGTTCGCTGCCTCGCTGGGCACCGGCGTCGAGGTGCTGCGCTGCGTCGGTTCGCCGGCGACGCAGAGCACCCCGTACGCGGCCATTGCGCACCTGATCCCCGTCGACATGCCACCGGCCACCATCGACCGTCCGCGACAGGTGCTGGATGCGGTCCGCTCCCAGTTCGGCGGTGGGCGTCGGGTCCTCGTCGCCGACGACATCGCCTTCGTCGACGAGGCGTCGCTGACGCTGTTCGGCCACCTCCTCGCGCTCGGCGAGCTGTTCCTGCTCGGCACGGTGAGGGTCGGTCATGTGATCCCACCGGGTCTCGACGCGCTCACCCGGTCCTACGGCCTGCACCACATGACCGTCGCCGCGCTCGACGATGCGGCGGTGATCGCTGCTGCCTCGGAGGTGGTCGGTGCACCGCTCGAGCCGGTGGCAGCGCAGCGCCTCATCGACAGCACCGGCGGCAACCCGTTGTACCTGCGCGAACTGCTGCTGCAGTCGGTGGCCGACGACGCGGTGACGATCCTGCCGTCCGGCCAGGCTCGCATCGAGCTCGTCGCATCGGCCGCGCCGCGGTTGGTGGAGCTGGTCGGCAACAGGTTGGCGGCGGTACCCTCGGCGTTGGTGGCGCTGTTGCACCTGGTTGCGGTCGCCGAGCCACTCAGCGCCGACGACTTGGAGCGTGCCGGTTACACCGACGATGCCGTGCGGTTGGAGCAGCAGGGCTGGATCCGCGTCGATTCCCGGGGCTCGTCGACGGAGATCCGCCTCGCACATCCGCTGCACAGCGAAGTGTTGCGCTCCACGATGGGTGCGCTGGAGTACCGACGCCAGGTGGGGCGGGCGGCCGATATCCGCCGCGCCCGCCCCACGCCGGAGCGCGACGACCCGCTGCGCATCGCGTTGTGGGAGCTGGATGCCGGCCTGGAGCCGTCGGCCGCCGTGCTCCTCGATGGTGCCCGCAGGGCGCGGGCGGCCGTCCACCTCTCCAGCGCGCTCCGCCTGGTGGAGGCCTCTCATCGCATCGAACCCACCCAGGCCGCGCAGCACATCTGGCTCGAGGTGCTGTTCCTGATGAGCCGGTTCGAGGAGGCGGAGCGAGTCGGCGCGATGCCGTTCTCGGGGCCGCCCGACCTGTCGCTGACGGTGTCGTCGATGATGCTGCGGATGGACAACCTGCTGTGGGGCGTGGGCGACGCGGAGCGGGCGCACGCGTTGGTGGAGTCGTACCGGCCGCTGTTCGCCTCGATGGGCATCGACTTCCTGCTGGCGATCCCGGAGGCGTTCATCCGCTGCGTCGACGGTCAGTCGGCGCGGGCCGTCGAGCTGCTCGGCCCGGTGCCCGACGACCCGATGATGTTCCTGCTCTCGTCGCTGGCCCGCATCAACGCCGAAACTGCTCGCGGTCACTTCGCCGAGGTCGAGCGACTGTGCCAGCGCGGGCTCGACATCCTGCAGTCGATGCCCGACCCGAGGGGCACGATGGACCCCATCTTCTTCCGCCTCAACCGTGGCATGGCGCGCAACCACAGCGGTCGCAGCGCCGAGGTGTATGCCGAGTTCGTGGTCGCCTACGGGGCGGTGGTGGAGGAGCGGCAGAGCTTCGTGCGTTGCTTCGTGGGCATGGTCACCGGCCAGGCCGCGCTCGATCAGGGCTTCCTCGAATCCGCCGAGCAGTGGTTCGCCGAGACCGACGTGGCCACCAGCCAGCTCTCGTTGCCCACCGCTCGCCGGGTGGCCCTCTCCGGCCGGGCGGCCGCGGCCGGGATGCGCGGTGATGCCGAGGCG
>JBAVTH010000540.1:0-3461 GCA_049696035.1 Ilumatobacteraceae bacterium | reverse complement strand
GAGTACGCGCTCACCTTCGAACCGGCGATGCGTTGCGGGCTGTCGGCGACGAAGGCCGTCGTCGTGGTGTTCGACGAGCACGGCCACTCGCAGGTCGAGGCGCTCGCGCTCGACGGCGACGGGCAGGACCTCGAGCACGGGCACGGGCACGACCACGACCACGAGCACGGGCACGACCACGGCGGCGACGGGCACGACCACGGGCACGACCACGGGCACGACCACGGCGGCGGTCATCGGCCGTATCGGGTGGTGCGCGAGATCATCGAGCGGTCCGACCTGCCCAGCCGGGTCGCCCGGCGCGCGTTGAGCGTGTTCGCAGCACTGGCCGAGGCGGAGGGCGCGATGCACGGCGTCGCGGCCGACGAGGTGGAGTTCCACGAGGTCGGGTCGCTCGATGCGATCATCGACGTGGTCGGCACCTGCGCCGCGCTGGAGGTGCTGGGCATCGATCGCATCGTGTGCAGCCCGATCACGGTCGGCCTCGGCACCGTGCGCGCCGCTCACGGCACGATCCCCAACCCGTCGCCGGCAGTGATGGAGCTGCTCGCCAGGCGCGGCGCGCCCAGCCGCGGCATCGACGACCGCAAGGAGCTCGCCACGCCCACCGGGGTGGCGTTGATGGTGGCGCTGGCCGACGAGTTCGGCCCGATGCCCGCCATGACGGTGCAGCACGTGGGGTACGGGGCCGGCAGTGCCGACATCCCCGGCCGGCCCAACGTGGTGCAGGTGGTCATCGGTACCGAAACCGAGCCCAGCCTCACGCCCGCACCCGGCCAGCCGGCACAGCTGCTCGAGGTGAACGTCGACGACGCCACCGGCGAGGTGATGTCGCACACCGTCGCTGCCCTGCTCATCGCCGGGGCCTACGACGCGTGGGTCAGCCCGATCGTGATGAAGAAGGGCCGGCCGGCCCACACCGTGCATGCGCTCTGCGACCCGGCCAAGGCAGCCGAGATCGGTGCCGTGATGCTGCGCGAGACGGGCTCGCTGGGCATGCGCGGCAGCGTCATGCAGCGCTGGCCGCAGCGCCGCGACGAGACGGTCGTCTACGTGCAGGGCCATGCCATCCGCGTGAAGGTGGCTCCCGGCCGGGCCAAGCCCGAACACGACGATGCCGCGGCCGCCGCGATCGCCCTCGGCCTGCCCCTCCGGGAAGTGCTCGCGCAGGCCGCGCAGCTCGCCGGCGGCGAGTGATCCGGCAGTCGGCGAGTCGACGAGCGGCCCGGCTGTCGACGAGTCGACGAGCGGCCCGGCTGCGAACGGGTGTGCTGCGGCGGGTCAGCCGGCCAGGGCTTCGTCGACCAGCACCTGCAGGTCGGCGATCTCGATCTCACCGGCCGAGCGCGCCTTCACCGTGCCGTCGGCGCCGACGATCACGAAGTATGGCCACCCCGACGCGCCGAACGCCTCCGCCGCCACCCCGGCGGCGCCGTCGCCTTGCGACTGGTCGAGCATCGCCGGCCAGTCCCATCCCTTGTCGGCCAGCCACGGGCCGGGCGGGTAGTTGACGCTGGTCGGCGACACCGCGGTGGCGACCCCGACCACGCGCAGGCCCTCTGGCACTGCCCCGCTTGCCTCCCACTCGAGGAGACGCGGGATCTCGGCGTTGCAGTGCGGGCACCAGTGCGCGAGGAAGACGATCAGGTACGGCCCGTCGGCCGACGCGTCGATGGTGATCGGGTTGCCCGCCACGTCGAGCCCGCTGACCACAGGCGCCGGCATGCCGACCGCCGGGTCGGCGTCGCCGGACGAGTACGTGGGCAGGCTGTCGCCGGCCACCACCACGGACGCGCTGCCGACCTCCTGATCACCGTTGTCGCCGGCCACGGTCTCGGTCACGGTCTCGACGGTGTGGCTCGTCGTCGAGAACACCTCCGCTACACCCTTCTCCACCTTGTTCACCCACACCGTCACCAGCAGCAACCCGATCACCCCGAGCACCACCGAGCCGACGCCCAGCACGATGCCCGAGATCGCCATCTTCGAGCGGCCCGAGCCCTCGCGGCGCCCGGCGCCGATGGCGCCGAACACGATGGCCAGTGCGCCCAGGAGGAACGCCACCGCGAACAGGAACGGGATGATCCCCGACAGGCATCCGATGATGCCGAGCACCATCGAGGTGACCGCCAGGCCGTTGCCGCCGGAGGTGGGTGCGGGCGACGGCCCGTACCCGGGGCCCGGCCCGTACCCGGCCGCGGGCCCGTACCCGGCCGCGGGCCCGTACCCGGCCGCAGGATATGGTGCGGCACTTGGTGCGACGCCCGGTCCTTGCGGCGGCCATCCGCCGGGGCCCGGACCAGAGGTCGGCCCCGGCCAACCACCGGTCGCGGGACCGGGACCAGGACCGGAACCGCCGCCCAGGGGCCGGGTGCCGGCGTCCGAGCCGGTGTCGAACGCCGACGAATCGGCGAGTGCCGGTCCGGTGGCGAGCGCGTCGATGAACTGCTGCCCGGCGCGACTAGTGGCCGATGTCCAGCCGGCGCCGTCGAAGTAGCGGAACTCGAATCGCCCGGTCGGGTCCGGGTACCACCCTGGCGCGGCCATCGCCCGCCCTCCTCATCGTCGGCGGCGTGCTCAGCGACGCCCGATGTGCAACGTAGCGGGCGTCAGGCTGCCAGTGCGGTAGTGATGAGCGAGGTGAGCTCGGACGCCTTGACCTCACCGGACACCCGCAGCTTCACCTGGCCGTCGGCGCCGATGACCACGAAGTACGGCCAGCCCGACGCGCCGTACGCCTCGGCAGCCTTCCCGGCCTCACCGTCGCCCTTCGCCTCGTCGACCATCACCGGCCATTCCCACCCCTTGTTGGAGAACCAGGTGGCCGGCGGATAGTTGGCACTGGCCGCCGACACCGCAGTGGCGACACCGACCACGTTCAGGTCAGCGGGCACTGCCCCGCTGTGCTTCCAGGCGTTGAGCACGGGGACCTCGGCGTTGCAGTGCGGGCACCAGTGGGCGAGGAACACGATCATGTACGGCCCGTTCGCGGCGGGGTCGATGGTGATGGTCTCGCCCGCGAAGTTCTTCCCGGTGAGCAACGGCGCGGTCACGCCCACGGCGGGATCCGGCGTGGTCGCGCTGTCGAACCTGGCCAACGCATCGCCGGTGACGGTGACCGGCTGGCTGTCGGGAAGGTTCGACGCAGCCGACGAATCGGAGGTCTCGCTGCCGGCGTTGCTGGACGAGTCGTCGCGACCGACGAACACGACGATGCCCACGACCACCGCGACGACCGCGACGAGGCCGGCCCAGATGGCCCACCGGTTGCCGCCGCCTTCGCCGCTGACGCGTGCGGCCTTGGCCTGTGCCTTGCGCCGGGCCTCAGCCCGCTGACGATTGGCCATCTTGTTCTGCCTCCGCTAGTTCTGGTGTGACGGTGTCGACCGTGAGGGGCTCGGGGGTGAGGAGCAACGCAAGGATGGCAGCAAAACCGCAGAATGCCATCACAGCCAGGGTGA
>JBAVTH010000539.1:0-9942 GCA_049696035.1 Ilumatobacteraceae bacterium | reverse complement strand
CCGTGATGGGCGACGCCCTGGAGGCCCTGCGCATCGTGTGCATCCTGGCCAGCCCGGCGGTGCCCGAAACGTGCCAGACCATCTGGGAGCGCTTGGGCCTCGCCGGCCCCATCACCGACCAGCGCATCCCCGACGACGCGCAGTGGGGCGGCTACCCGGGCCAACTCCCGGTCACCAAGGGCGACCCCCTCTTCCCCCGCCGCTGACAGCCGGCCACAGCAGGCGAGGTCGCTAGCCTCGACGGCAATGGAGCCCACCGGGTACGTCGACACGCACTGCCACCTGTACGACTCGAAGGCCGGCACGGTGGCCGAACTGATCGACGGCGCTCACGCGGCCGGGGTGACGACGATGATCTCCGTCGGGTGCGATGCCGCCAGCACGGCCCAGGCCATCGCGGTCGCGGCCGCGCACGACGGCATTCACGCGACCGCCGGCCTGCATCCTCACGAGGCCAAGCATGGGGTCGACACGATCCTTCCGTTCCTCGACGACCCCGCTGTGATCGCGATCGGCGAGTGTGGGCTGGACTACTACTACGAGCACTCGCCCAGGGACGCGCAACGCACCGCGTTCGCCGCCCAGATCCAACTCGCCCACGAGCGCAACCTGCCCCTGATCGTGCACACTCGCGACGCCTGGGCCGACACGTTCGACGTGTTGGCCGCCGAAGGCACGCCCACACGAACCATCTTCCACTGCTTCACCGGTGGGCCCGAGGAGGCACGAACATGCCTGGATCTCGGGGCGTACCTCAGCTTCAGCGGCATCGTCACGTTCAAGACCGCCACCGAACTGCACGCGGCGGCCCGGCTCTGTCCACTCGATCGGATGCTGGCCGAGACCGACAGCCCCTACCTCGCCCCTGTGCCGCATCGCGGCCGCACCAACCAGCCCGCGTACGTCACCCATGTCGTCCAGGCTCTGGCTGACCTCCGCAACCTGCCCACCGAAAGTGTTCGACTCGCGACATCGGTGAACGCATGCCTTGCGTTCCCGGCCTTGGGTCCGTAGCCTTTTCACTTGCGGGCGGCCGGCACCTGTCGGGCATTCGCACATGCACACTCATGATCGCTCACGACCGTCGTCGCGTAGTCGTCGCCTCGCTCTTCACCCTGGCGGCCCTCCCCGCTCTGTGGGTGTTCAACCGCGAGTCCGCGGCCACCAGCGGTTCTCCCACCATCGGGGCAGCCGGCGTCGACGTCAACGCCGGGGCCGACACCGCTCCGACCACGACGGCGTACGAACCCGAGCCACCGCTCTTCGTGGGTGGCGACGAACAGCCGGTTCCGCCCGTCTTCGTCAACATCGCCGTGCCCACCACCGCCGGCGCGAACCAGGTGACGGCCAAGGCCGGCTATCACCGCTACGGCATCGGCAGCCGCTTGTGCACGACGCTGCTGGCCCCCGACGGCGCGCTGCTCACGGTCACCAACGTCGACAACGGGCAGTCCACCACGTGCACCAACACGCTCGGCATGACGATGCCCACCGGGGCCGACATCGTGCTGCACACGGAGGTGTTCGCCGAGATCGGCGACCTCGCCGACGCGCCGTTGCCCGTCCGCGTGAGCTGGTAGGCCTTTGCACAACCGGGCGGCGATCGGCGAGCTCCTCGCGCGTGGTGGGCTCAGCCCACGACGCGACCTCGGCCAGAACTTCGTTGCCGATGCCAACACCGTGCGACGGATCGCCCGGCTCGCGGAGGTGGGCCCCGGCGATCGGGTGGTCGAGGTGGGCGCCGGCCTCGGCTCACTCACCCTGGCCCTTGCCGAAACCGGCGCCGAGGTGCTGGCGGTGGAGGTGGACCGCGGCGTCGTACCGATCCTGCGCGAGATCACCGAGCCGCACCCCAACGTCAGCGTCGTCGAGGCCGATGCGATGCACGTCGACTGGCCGGCCCTGCTCGGGAACCGGTCCGGTTGGGTGCTCGTCGCCAACCTCCCCTACAACGTGGCCACGCCGCTCATCTGCGATCTGCTCGATGGCGTGCCGCAGATCGAGCGCATGTTGGTGATGGTGCAACGCGAAGCAGCCGAACGGTTCTGCGCTTCGCCGCGCACACCTCAGTACGGCGCCGTCACGGTCAAGATCTCCTACTGGGCGACGGCCCGCATCGCCGGCCTGGTGCCCGCCAGCGTGTTCGTGCCCCGCCCGAACGTGGAATCCGCGCTGGCCGACATCCGCCGCCTCCCCGCGCCGGCGGTCGACGTGCCCGCCACCGACCTGTTCCATCTCGTGCGCACGGCATTCGGACAGCGCCGCAAGATGTTGCGCCGTTCGCTGGCCGACGTCGTCACCGCCGAGGTGTTCGAGGTGGCGGGCATCGACAGCCAGCGCCGCCCCGAGGAGCTGGATGTGCACGAGTGGGGAAGGTTGACCCAGGCGTGGAGAACCGCCAAGTGAGCGCGGGTGCGGGCACGACGACCGTCGTGGCGCCCGCCAAGCTGACGCTCGAGCTGCGCATCACCGGCACACGCAGCGACGGCTACCACTTGATCGACGCCGAGATGGTCACGCTGGCGTGGTCCGACACACTGACGATCGACTCCCGCGGCCACGGGCTCACCGCGGCCGGGCCGTATGCGGCGGGCATGCCGCTGGACGACAGCAACCTGGTGGCCAAGGCGCTGCACCTGGCGGGCCGCAGCGCCGCCGTGCACATCGTCAAGGCGATCCCCCACGGTGGCGGCCTGGGTGGCGGCAGCAGCGACGCCGCCGCGGTGCTGCGCTGGGCCGGCTTCACCGATGTCGCCGGCGCCTCCCGCCTCGGCGCCGATGTCAGCTTCTGCCTGGTCGGGGGCCGCGCTCGTGTGCGGGGCATCGGGGAGATCGTCGAACCACTCGAGTTCCGCGCCATCGACATCACGCTGATCGTGCCGCCGCTGTCGGTCAGCACGCCGGCCGCATACCGGGCATGGGACGAGCTCGGTGGGCCGCGCGCCGATGGCCCCAACGACCTGGAAGCAGCCGCCCTGAGAGTGGAGCCCCGTTTGGCGCGCTGGCGCGACCGCATCCGCGAGGCGGCCGGAGTCGTTCCCACGCTGGCAGGAAGTGGTGCGACCTGGTTCCTGGTGGGTCACCACTCACTCGCCGCGGCGTTGCCGGAGGCGATGGTGGTGCAAACGCGCACCGACCGCCAACAGCTGGCTGCCGGCGGTCGGTGACGAGACTTGGTTGTGGTGCAGAACGAAGCGGGGATCAGCCCTTGCCGCGCTGGCGCGCGTGCCGTGTACGGCGGAGCATCTTCTTGTGCTTCTTCTTGCGCATGCGCTTGCGGCGCTTCTTGATCAGTGAACCCATAGCTCGTGAGACGCTATCGGGCGCGCACCCCGTGACCAAACCCCGGTCGCGGATTGCACGCCCTGCGATAGCCTCAGGCCCGTTCCTTCCGGGGTCGTTCAATGGTAGGACGGCAGGTTTTGGTCCTGCATATAGGGGTTCGAGCCCTCTCCCCGGAACCATTGCGCCGATCGTTTCGCGCAGGTGATGAGGTCGAGCTCGATTCGCGAGCAGGCCGACGCCGAGGACGAACACGTGACAAGTGCTGATCTCGCGAACGACAGGTTTCCTCGCGCCGAGGGTCGGGCGCAGCGCAAGGAAACCTGATGCCGTGAACGACCACACGTGGAGGCTTTCTGTCGACGCGTCGGCGGCGTGTCTCGTCAGCCGACGTGACGCCACATGGCCAGGGCTTGACGGTGTGCCGCGATGTCGTGGGCACGGATGATGCGGGCGCCCCGCTGCACGCACGCCAGATGCACGGCCACGCTGCCGGCGACGCGATCCTCGGCGCGTTCCACCCCGGCCAGCACACCGATGAACCGCTTGCGCGAAGCGCCCACCAGCACCGGGTGACCGAGCGCAACCAACTCGTCCAGCCGGCGCACGAGCGCGATGTTCTGCTCGACCGTCTTGCCGAAGCCGATGCCTGGGTCGAGGATCACGGTCGCGACGCCCTCGGCGAGCGCGAGCGCCGCGTGATCGCGCAGGAATGCGACCACCTCCGCCACCACGTCGACGTAGTCGGTGTGCTGCATCATCAGCGTCGGGTCGTCGATGGGCATGTGCATCGCGACCGCCGGCACACCGGTGCGGGCGGCCACGGCTCGCATCGCCGGGTCGCGCAGGCCGGAGACGTCGTTCACCACGCACGCACCCGCGGCCACGGCTGCCTCGGCAACTGCAGCATGGCGGGTGTCGATGCTGACGGCCACACCGGCACCACTCAGCTCACGCACGACCGGCAGCACTCGCCGCAGCTCCTCCTCTGCGGGCACGGGCGCGGCGCCGGGGCGGGTGCTCTCGCCGCCGACGTCGAGGATGTCGGCGCCCTCCGCGACCATTCGCAGGCCGTGGGCGACGGCGCTGTCGACGTCGAGGTACAGGCCACCGTCGGAGAACGAGTCGGGCGTCACGTTGATGACACCCATCAGCAGCACGTCGTCACCGGCGAGCGCGGCGAGGAACTGGTCGGGGTTCATCTGTGCAGTATCTCCGCGGAGCGGCGGCCGCGCAGCGAACTGACCACCGCGACTTCGGCACAGTCGAGCAGCTCGGCCAGCGGCAACACCCGCTCCCTCACGCTGCCGCCGGCCACCAGCACTTCGCGCCCGACACCCGGCAGCCCTCCGCTGGTCAGCGGCGGCGTGAACCACGCGTCGCCGATGCGGTAGAGGAAGTTGGCGATGGTGGTCTCCACCACCTCTTCGCGCTCGTTGACCAGCAGCACGTCGTCCGCGGTCGGGCAGGCACTACGGGCTCGGTCGTACACGGTGCGGCGAGTCGTCTTGTGGCACATGAACGGATCGTCGCTGCGCACCCGCAGCGGCGCCACGGCGAGCCGCACAACGCCTGCCACCGCGTCGAGCGGCGACATCTCCAGTCGGTGACGGCCGCGACGGTCGAGCACGATGCGCAGGCGGGCAGGGCCGCCAGCGACGCCCAGCGCACCGACATCCGCCGCGATCGCCGTTGCATCGCAGGGGAACCCGAAGTAGTCGGCGGACGCGGCCAGACGACGCATGTGCGCGGACAGGTTGCGCGCGCCGTGCTCGTCGAGCCGCAACGTCTCGAACAACTCGAAGGCAGGGCGGGCCGATCGCAGCACGGCGACCTTCGACTCCAGTTCATCGTCCTCATCCGCCGGCACCGAGTCGTAGGTGATGCCGCCGCCCGACGCGAACTCCACCCGCCCGTCGGCCGCATCGACCACCGCGGTGCGGATCGCCACGCTCCACACCGACGACGGGCGTTCGCCCGCGGACGACGGCGCGAGCATCCCGATCGCGCCGCAGTACAGCCCGCGTGGCGACGGCTCCAAGCTGTCGATCGCCTGCATCGCGGCCACCTTCGGGGCACCGGTGATCGAACCGCACGGGAACGTCGCACGGAACACGTCGGCCAGGCCGACCTCCGGACGCAAGCGAGCCTGCACCGTCGATGTCAGCTGCCACACCGTCTCGTAGCGCTCGACGCTGAACAGCTCCGGCACGCTGACACCACCCGGTGACGACAGACGTGACAGGTCGTTGCGCAGCAGATCGACGATCATCACGTTCTCGGCCAGGTCCTTCTCGGAGCGGCGCAGTTCCTCGGCCATCAACCGGTCCGCGTCGGCCCGGCCATGACGACGGCGGGTGCCCTTCATCGGCCGGGTGGTGATCATCTCGCCGTCGATCTGCACGAACAGTTCGGGCGAGGCGCTCGCGACCACCGCCTCACCCAGGTCGATGAACGCGTTGAACGACCCTCCCTGTGTGGAGACCATCGAGCGGTAGAGATCGAAGGGATCGGCGACGAGCCGGCACCGGATCCGGTCGGTGAGGTTCACCTGGTAGACACCACCGGTCTCGATCAGCGACCGCACTTGTTGCACCCCGTCGCGGTACCACTGACTGCCATGCGTGCGCACCACCCCGTCGACGAAGGGACCGCTGCTGGGTGGTTCGGCGAGTGCCACCTCGCGCCGGTCGGCGAACGAGCAGAACCAGGCGAGCGGCAACGTCGCCGAGGGCACGGCGGCAGGAAACGCGTCGTCGAACGCACGCGCCGCCTCGTAGGTGACGAAGCCGACCACCCACGCGCCAGCGGACGCCGCCGCCTCGGCCGCATCGATCACGCCGACCACGGACTCGATGCACTCGGCGACCCAAGTACCCGTCGGCCGCTCGAACTCGAACCCGACACCGCGAACGGCATCGTCGAGCCGCGCCCGTCGCGGCCACCAGCGGGCGTGATCAGCGCGCAGCGGTGTCGACACGGCCGTACGTCGTGGTGCGCTGCTGCAGGCGCCGGCCCAATGGCGCGACCAACGAGGTGAACGTCTCCTCGGTCATGCCCTGGCCGTGCGCTGCGCCGGCGGCGCGCGAGATGTTCTCGTCCATCAGCGTGCCACCCAGGTCGTTGCAGCCGGCCTGCAGCATCTGCACGGCACCCTGCTCACCGATCTTCACCCATGAGAGCTGGACGTTGTCGATCAGACCGCGGTACACCAGGCGCGCGATCGCATGCATCAGCAGGTTCTCGCGGAACGTCGGACCGCGCCGAGCCGCGCGCTGCAGATAGATCGGCGAGGCCATGTGCACGAAGGGTAGACCCACGAACTCGGTGAAGCCACCGGTGACCCTCTGCAGCTCTCTCGTGCACAGCATGTGCCGCGCCCACGATTCGGGATGCTCGATGGAGCCGAACATGATCGTCACGTTCGAGGTGAGGCCGATCTCGTGGGCGGCCGCGTGGCAGTCCAGCCACTCGTCGGTGGTGATCTTGTCGGGGCACAGGAACGCCCGCACCTCGTCGTCGAGGATCTCCGCGGCGGTGCCTGGCAGCGAGGCCAGTCCCGCGTCCTTCAGCCGGCGCAGGTAGGTGTGGAGGTCCTCGCCCAGCCGCTTCGCACCCTCGGTGACCTCGAGCGCCGTGAACCCGTGCACGTGCATCTCGGGCACGGCGTCCTTCACCGCACGCGTCACGTCGATGTAGTAGTCACCGTCGAAGCTGGGGTGAATGCCGCCCTGCAGCGTCACCTCGGTGGCGCCCATCTCCCACGCTTCGACGGCGCGCTGAGCGATGTCGTCGAGCGTCAGCAGGTACGGCGTGCCGCGCAGGTTGAGGCTGAGTGGCCCCTTCGAGAAGCCGCAGAACTTGCACTTGAACGTGCACACGTTCGTGTAGTTGATGTTGCGGTTGTGCACCCACGTGATCGCATCGCCGACCGCCTCGCGGCGCAGTTCGTCGGCCAGTTCGGCGACAGCCACGACCTCCGGGCCGCGAGCGCGGAAGAGGGTGACGATCTGGTCGAAGCCGACCTCCTGCCCCGCACGAACACCGGCCAACACCTCACCGATCGCACCGGTCGCGCGACCGCGAGTCGGCGACGGCAGCAGCACCGGCGGCGGGTTCGTGGCACCCGAGTACCACTGGGTGCTGCGATGGCCGACGAGCACGACCTCGGCGCCGTCCTGCACGACATCGGCAGCGGTGACCTTCTCCGGCCAGAACGCACCAGGGTCGTCGCGGGCCATGCACTCGGCATCGCTGCGGTCCATCACGCGGAAGCGCAGATCCTTGTGCAGCCACTGCTGCGGCCGGCGCACGAACTCGGGGTAGATGGTCAGGCGCGGCGCCAGCGCGAAGCCGCGGGCCTCGGTGACGTCGCGCAGGCGGTCGAGCGCCGGCCACGGCCGTTCCGGGTTGACGTGGTCGAGCGTGACCGGCGAGACACCGCCCCAGTCGTCGATGCCTGCGTCGAGCAGCACACCGAAGTCGTCGCTGAGGTTCGGCGGCGCCTGCAGGTGGATCTCCGCGGGCAGGATCAGGCGGGCGACGGCGATCGACCACAGGAACTCGTCCTGCGGGCACGGCGCCTCGTGCTGCATGCCCGTGCCCGGCTTGGGCAGGAAGTTCTGCACGATCACTTCCTGCACATGGCCGTGGCGACGGTGCGACGCGACGATCGCCTCCAGCGCAGCGATGCGATCCTCACGGGTCTCACCGATGCCGACGAGGATGCCGGTGGTGAACGGCACGCCGGCACGGCCCGCAGCCTCCAGCGTCGCGAGGCGGCGCTCGGGCGTCTTGTCAGGGGCACCGCGGTGGCAGGGCAGGTCGCCGCGCAGCGTCTCGATCATCATCCCCTGGCTGGGGCTCACCTCGGCCAGCAGTCGCAGTTCCGCCTCGTTCAGCGCACCTGCGTTCGCATGGGGCAGCAAGCCGGTCTCGTCGAGCACCAGCTTCGCCATCGCGTGCAGGTACTCCACCGTGCTCGCGTAGCCGTGCTCGGCCAGCCATGCGCGGGCGACCTCATAGCGCTCCTCGGGGGCCTCGCCCAGCGTGAACAGCGCCTCGTGGCAGCCCATCCGGGCGCCGTCCTTGGCAATGCGCAGCACCTGCTCGGGCGTCAGGTACGGGGCCTGCAGACGGGCCGGCGGCTGGGCGAACGTGCAGTACCCGCACTTGTCGCGGCACAGCACCGTCAGCGGGATGAACACCTTCGGGGAGTACGTGATGCGCGTGCCGTGTGCGGCATCACGCACCGTCCGGGCACGCGCCATCAGCTCGTCGAGCCCCACATCGAGCAGTTCCTGCAGCATGGCCCGCACCATATCCCGAGCAAGTACCAAAACAGAACTGAGTCGCTCCATCCTGCCGCGCCGACAGCTCCACCGACCGTTCACCAGCGCACGTGTCGCGGCCGCCACCGGATCACACCGTGGTGGAGCCGCGACACGTGCGTTTGTGAACGGGCGACGGGCGGTACAGTCAGCGCGACTGTGAACGGCTCCGACGAGACGACCCACCACCCACGCGGCAACGGCGGGACCACGCCGGCTCTGTCGACGGACGCCGACGATGCGACCACACTGGAGCGCACCCTCAAGCTGGTCGGCGATCGCTGGAGCATCCTCATCATCCGCGCCGCGCTGCGCGGCATCCGCCGCTTCGACGACTTCGCCACCGACCTGGGCATCGCCAGGCCGATCCTCACCAAACGATTGCACCGCCTGGTGGAAGGCGGCGTGATGGCGAAGGAGCAGTACCAGGAGCACCCGCCGCGCTACGAGTACCGGCTCACGCATGCCGGCGTGTCGCTGTCGCCGGCGCTGGTCGCATTGATCCGATGGGGCGAGCACCACATGGCCGAGGGCGAGGCCGAGATCGTGCTCGTCCACGCGCCGTGCGGCACCGAGCTCGAACAGGGTTTCTGGTGCCGCCACTGCGCCACGACGTTCGGCCCCGGCGCGATTCGCGCTAGAACGAGCACATGACTGTTTCGGCGATCGTGCTGGCCGCGGGCGAGGGTTCGCGCATGCGGTCCTCGCGGCCCAAGCCGCTGCACCTGATCTGCGGCCGGCCGATGGTGATGCACGTCATCCACGCACTGGAGGCGGTGGTGCCGGACCGCACGGTCGTGGTCGTCGGCCACGGCGCCGAACGGGTCACGAAGAAGGTGCAGGAGCAGGCCCCCGCCTGGGCCCACGTCACGTTCGTGGAGCAGACGGTGCAGCGCGGCACGGGCGACGCAGCGATGGTCGGCCTCAGCGGCTTCCCCGGCGACGACCTCGACGACACCTCCACCGTCGTCGTGCTCCCCGGCGACACCCCGCTGCTCCAACCCGCCACCATCGATGCGCTGGTGGCGGCGCACAACGCCAACGAGTACGCCGCCACGCTCGTCACGTCGGTGCTCGACGATCCCACCGGCTACGGCCGCGTCATCCGGGCGCCGTCGAAGGCCGGCGACGGCCGCGTGCTGCGCATCGTCGAGCAGCGCGACGCGAGCGCCGAGGAGCGTGCGGTACGCGAGGTGTGCACCAGCATGGACGCGTTCCGACGAGACCTGCTCGGCCCGGCGTTGCGTCACCTCAGCCCCGACAACTCGCAGGGCGAGTACTACCTCACGGACGTGATCGGTTCCCTCGCTGCGATGGGCCACCGCATCGG
>JBAVTH010000538.1:0-2588 GCA_049696035.1 Ilumatobacteraceae bacterium | reverse complement strand
CGGAAGCTGTCAAGCGGTTTGAGACAGGTTCGGTTCGGCTGGTGGTGGTGGGTTGATCCAGGCGGTGTCGGGGACGGTGGGTGCGGTGGGTGGCCGGCGGAAGCGGTGGGGCTGGGTGGCGTAGGCGTGGTCGAGGACGGCTTGTCGGTGCGCGCGGATGGCGTGGTGGTGTCCGAGGTGCACGCTGGCTGGGGTGTGGTAGCCGATGCCGGAGTGGCGGTGGTGGTGGTTGTAGTGCTCGAAGAAGGTGTCGATGAACGCTCTGGCGTGAGCGAGGCTGGTGAAGCGGTCGGGGAACCGGGGTGTGTTCTTGAGGGTCTTGAACTGGGCTTCGGAGTAGGGGTTGTCGTCGGAGACGTGTGGCCGGGAGTGCGATCTTGTGACACCGAGATCGGCGAGGAGTTGGGCGACGGTCCTCGAGGTCATCGAGCTGCCTCGGTCGGCGTGAAGGGTCAGCTGTTTGGGTTGGATGCCTTCGATGGTGGCGCTCGCGGCGATGAGCTCGCGGGCGAGGGTGTCGGACTCGCGTGGAGCGACGAGCCAGCCGACCGCGAAGCGGGACCAGACATCGATGATCACGTAGAGGTGGAACCAGTTCCATTTGTGCGGGCCGGCGAGTTTGGTGATGTCCCAGGACCACACCTGGTTGGGGCCGGTGGCAACAAGTTCGGGCTTGAGGTGTGAGGGGTGGCGGGCTTGTTGTCGGCGTTCGCGGACCTGGTGTCGTGAGCGCAGGATCCGATACATGGTCGAGATCGAGGCCAGGTAGTGGCCTTCGTCGAGCAGCGTCGCCCAGATCTGAGCGGGTGCCTGGTCGCAGAATCGTTCGCTGTTGAGCACGGCGACGATCTCTTCGACCTGGTCGTCGGTGAGTGCCCGATGCGACCGCGGTCGCGGCGACGGAGGCCCCAGCATTGGTGGGGTGCGGTGGTGTCGGTAGTGGGTGGCGCGTGATCGTCCGACCGCTTCGCAGGCTCGGACTCGAGAAATCTTGCGGTTGACGAGTTCGTCGATCGCGGTGTCGAGGATGTCGTCTACGAGTCGTCGTTGTCCGCGCTCTTGGAGAGCTGCTCCAAGAGCGCCTGCACTTTTCCCTGGACCTCGATGATCGCTTCGGCCTTGGCCAGCTTGATCTTCAAACGTTCGTTCTCGGCACGGAGCCGTGCGACTTCGGATGCCGATGGCATACCGCGACCGCCTTCGGATGTCCGGCCCTCGGTCACTTTGAGAGTTCCTTGGCGATGCTGGCGCCGCCAGTCGGTGACCAGCGACGAGTACAGGCCTTCGCGGCGCAGCAGGGCACCGCGTTCGCCGGGCTCGGAACAGCGGTCGTACTCGGCGAGGACTGACAGCTTGTAGTCGGCAGTGAAGATCCGCCGGACCACGCGTTTGCCCTCGATGATCTGCGGTGCTCGCAGTTGTTGGCGTGAGGTTCCACGCCCTTCAGTCTGACCGGTACGAACCGCACTCTTCGTCTGCTGCAACACCACATGCACCTCCGCGAGAATCTGTCTCACGGATCATGGACACAGAGGGCTGCGTCCGCTCAATCGATCGCAGCAACGATCGCTTCCGCCACCTCCTGCGGAGTCAGGCCGTGCGTCACGATCGTGAGATCGGCGAGCCGGTGGTTCTGCGGCGATTGCACCCAGGCGCGCAGCAGGTCGACGCCCTCGATCACCCAATCCTGATCCTCGCCGCGTTCGTCCACGCACCGCTGCCGCAGCACCGCCACGGCCGCGTCGTCGTCCGGATGCGCCGACAGCAGCACCACGGTCGCCTCGGTCAAGGCGCCGCGAACCGTCGTCGCGAACTCGTCGTCCTCGAAGTGGCTGTGGCCCGCACCGAACGCGATGACCGAACCAGGATGCTCCACGACGACACGTAGCGCAGCATGAGCCCGGGCCGGTTGCCACCACCGGAGCGCGGCGAGGAACCCGATTGCGTGTGCACGTTCGATGAGCGCAGCGACCGGTGCGTCGCATTCCTCGTAGTAGGCCGCGGCGACCTCGTCGAGATCGACGAACGGGACGCACAGCAAGGCACCGAGCACTTCGCCGACGGTGGACTTCCCGACCGCCGCCGGGCCGATCAGGACGAGCGTGCGCATCGCCCGAGTATGCCCGCTCCAGGCGCGGTACCTCGGCGGTAGCTTGCCCGGATGACTGACCAACCGATGCGCCGGCGGACCGTGTTGAAGGCGGGAGTGGGTGCGATCGCAGCACTCGGGCTGCCAGCGTGTTCGTCGGACGACGAGGGCGCTGCGGCCACCAGCCCTGCGCCGACGGAGCCGACGGAGCCGACGGCAACCGACCCCGCCACCACCGATCCGCTGCCCACCGACCCGGCAGCGGCAGGCGTGCTGCCGCCGCCCGCTGGCATGGTGCGCACGTCGTGGTCCACCGACCCGTGGACGCTCGGCTCGTACTCGTACCTGCAGGTCGGCGCCACGCCGCAGCACCGCGCCGATCTCGCCACCCCGATCGACGACGTCCTGTTCTTCGCCGGCGAGGCACTCGATCCCGACAATCCGTCCACCGTCCACGGCGCACAGGCCTCCGGACTCGCGGCCGCCGCACTGGTCGACG
>JBAVTH010000537.1:0-4386 GCA_049696035.1 Ilumatobacteraceae bacterium | reverse complement strand
GGTGGCAAGCGAGGGCTCGACATCGAGATCGCCCCCGACGCACTCGTCACCGTGCTCGACGCGGTGGTCGCCCCGATCGCGGCCGATCGCTGACCGCTCAGGCGAACACGTCGATGAACGTGCGCAGCAATGCCGCGCGCCGGTCGGCCGGGGCCTTCACGCTGCGCAGCCGGCGCGCTATCTCGAACTGCAGCGCGATGGCGCCTCGGGTGAGCGCCCAACTCGTCATCGTGGCCGGCCCGCGGGCGTTGAAGCCGGTCTGCTCGTCGGCGACGATTGCTGCCACCCCGTGCCGCTCGCCGGTGAACACGAAGCGTTCGGCGAGTTCGCGTGACCTCGCTGTGGGCGCGGCGCCCAGCCCGATGATCACGTCGTGCTCGCGGTCGGCCATGCCGTGCAGATCGGCGACGATGACACCGGCGGACACCAGGGGCGCAGCCTCCTGCTTCAAGGGATGGTCCGCCTCCGCGTTGGGGTCGCCGAACTCCGGCCCGCCTCGTCGCAGTGCGACGGCAGAACCGCCCAGGTGGTGGGCCAGTGCGATCGCGAGGCCGCCGGTGTTGGCATCGTTGGTCTTCAACGTGCCGTGCCGGTAGTGGTGCACGGCGTGTGGCGCGGAGAACACCAGTGGCCGCGCACCCTTCTCGATGAAGACGCTGGAACCGCGAGTGGGACCCATGTGATCGTTCAAGGTGAAGGGCTGGTTCAGCGCGTGCCAGCGGGCGTCGAGGCGGCGCAGATCGCGCTCGCCGATACCGGGTTTCGAGGCACTTCGCTTCAACAGCACGACGGTGAACGCTACAACGCGACCTCCGGTGCCCAACGGCTTCGCTACTTGCGCAACAACGAGTCCACCCGCCGCGCGGCGACGACGAGCGCGATCGCCGAGAGGCTCAGCAGCACTGCGACATGGGCGAGGATCGAGGTGGTCCACACGCCCGCGTTCGCCGCCCGGACGAGTGCCACGCCGTGGTACAACGGCGACAGCTGCACCAGCCACGCCCACGAGCCGTAGCTGGAGGTGGGGAAGAAGGTGGCCGAGAACAGGAACAGCGGCATGGTCGCGGTGGTCACGATCTCGAGATCGGCCCAGCCGCGCATGTAGGTGGTGCACACGAAGCCGATGCTCGCGAACGTCAGTCCGATCAGCGCGCAGGCGGGTAGCGCGAGCAGGCTCCACCAGCTGTGCACCAGCCCGAGCGCGGCCATCACGCCGAGGAAGCTGCACGCGTACATCTGCCCGCGGATGAGCGCCCAGCTGATCTCACCGACCGCCACGTCGCCCGGCCCCATCGGTGTCGCCAGGGCCGCGTCGTAGATGCGGGCGTACTTCAACCGGTGCATGACGTTGCCGGTGCTGTCGAAGATCGCGCCGTTCATCGCCGACGATGCCATCAGCGCCGGCGCCACGAACGCGTCGTAGGGAACCGCCCTGCCGCCGACGGAGACCGCACCGACCAGGCTGCCCAGGCCGGCGCGCATCGAGAGCAGGTAGAGCAACGGCTCGAAGAACCCACTGACGATGATCAGCCACTGACGTCGGTACGCGACGACGTGGCGTTCGATCATCCGGTGAGGTCGGCGGATCACCATCGACGACGGGATGATGCGCAGCAGGATGGTGCTCACGTGTACAACTTCCCCCGCAGCCGCTGCGTGGCCACCGCCACGCCGGCGACTGCCCAGGCCGCGACGTAGCCGAGGTGCCCACCGACCCCCGGCCAATCGACCGAGCCGGTGGTGAAGCCTCTGGCCACCACGACGCCGTGCCACAACGGTGCCACCCTGGCGATCCACTGCACCCCGGTGGGCAGCTGCGACAGCGGGTAGAAGGCCCCACCGAACAAGAAGAGGGGGATGACGACGAAACGCTGGATCGCCGGGAACATCCCGTCGCGTTCGGCGCCGACGGACACGGCCATGATCGGCATCGCGAACGAGACGCCGACCAGCATGGCGACGAGCACGCTGGGCGCCAGCCCCCACGAACGCGTGTCGTGGAACAGGGCGAGCACGCAGGCGACCGAGCCGGCGGCGATCGCGCACCTGATGGCGATCCAGGTGGCGTGGCCGACGACGATGTCGCGAGCGCCGAGCGGCGTCGACGCGATGCCGTGGTAGCTGCGCTGCCACTTGAGCCCGCCCATCACCGGCCACATGCTCTCGCCGGCGCCGAGGGCCATGGCGGTGGTGACCAGCAGACCGGGCACGACGAATGCGACGTACGACGACGTGCCCAGCACCGCGCTCGACCCGGTGTTGCGATCGACCAGTGACCCGACGCCCACGCCGAGGCCGAGGATGTAGAGCATCGGTTGCACGAGCGACGAGAGCACGTTGATCTTCCACAGGCGACGATAGAGGGCGAGGTGCCAGCTGGTCACTCGCAGTGCGCCCGGGGTGGTGCGGTACAGCCGCACGTCAGTCCACCAGGCTCCTGCCGGTGAGCAGCAGGAAGACGTCCTCCAGGCTGGCGCGTCGTACGAGCGCGCTTTCCGGCTGCAGGCCGCGTGCATGCGCTTCCACGAGCGCCGCTTCGCCATCGTGGGCGTACACGAGCACCCGGTCGGGCAACAGCTCCTGACGCTCCCCGATGCCGGCGAGCTGGAGCGAGCTGACCGCGTTGGTGCCGGCGGGGAAGCGCAGCTCCAGCACCTCGCGGGTGGAGTACCGGTCGATGAGCGACCGGGGGGAGCCCTCGGCGACGATCCGGCCCTGATCCATCACCACGAGGCGATCGCAGAGCTGTTCCGCCTCGTCCATGTAGTGAGTGGTCAGCACCTGCGTGACGCCCTGCTGCTTGAGGCGGTAGAGGCGATCCCACAGCACATGACGCGCCTGCGGGTCGAGGCCGGTGGTCGGCTCGTCGAGCAGCAGCAGCTCGGGGTTGTTGATCAGCGAGCGGGCGATCGACAGCCGCCGCTTCATGCCGCCGCTGAGCTGCTCCACCACGCTGTCGGCGCGATCGCTGAGCTGCGCGAACTCCAACAGCTCCGTGGCCCGTCGCTTTGCCTCGGAGCGCGGCAGGTCGAAGAAGCGGCCGTAGAGCCACAGGTTCTCCTGGACGCTCAGCTCCACGTCGAGCGTGTCCAGCTGCGGCACCACGCCGATGCGGGCTCGGATCTGCGGGCCGTTCGTTGCCGGGTCGAGCCCGAACACGCGCAAGGTGCCCGACGTGACGGGGGAGACGCAACCGATCATCCGCATCGTGCTGCTCTTGCCGGCGCCGTTGGGGCCGAGGAAGCCGAACACCTCGCCGGGCTGCACCTCGACGTCGATGCCCTCGACGGCAGTGAACTCGCCGAAGCGCTTGACCAGTTGGTGGGCGACGATGAGCGGTTCGGCCATGGAGGAGCGACTGTAGTGGCGTGCTAGGCCGCGCCGCCGCGCCAGTTCTCCGGCTGGGCGATGGTGGCCTCCCAGTCGACGTCGATGTCCTTCCCGCTGGCCGAGATGAGCAGCACGATGGGGGCGCCGACGCGCAGGTCGGTGCCCGAGTGCAGGAGGCGGGCCAGTGCCAGGTCGGGCATCTGCGATCGCACGGTGACCGGGCCCCGCTCGGTGTTGACGACCAACTCGAACACGCGGCGGCCGTTCATCTTCGTGGACGTCGGGCGGGCATCCGCCAACTGGCCGAGGAACGCGGTGCGTTCGTTGCGCCAGTCAGCCATGCGCTCGTTGCGCTTCTCGCCCTTCTTGTAGATCTCGATCGCGTTGACGTGCGGCCAGCGGTCGTGGTCCGGCCAGCGCAGCAGCCCGCGTTCGACGATCGACGCGCCGTTGGGGCCGTTCCCCCACATCACGTACATGCGGCCGCGCTCCACCGGGTGCGTGCGCACGATCAGGCGAGCGCCCGGTACCACCGCCGCCTGGAACTCGGGCGGGATGTCCTGACGGACGCAGCCTTCGTGCTCGCCGTCGGGACGCTCGGCCATCAGCCGCAGCAACGACACCTGGACGTCGAACTCGTCCGGCCCGCCGTCGGCGGGCAGATCGGCGATCCCCACGACGCGTGCCTCGCACTTGACGTCGCAGCCGGCGGTCGGGTCGGGGCCGGGGATGATGCCGAGGCCGCTGACGTGGTCGGCTGTCTTGAGCAGCTTGTCGAAGAACCCCATCCGGCACAGCCTCCTCTGTCGGAGACAGCGTACTGCAGACGCGAAAGAGCCCCGCCCGGAGGCGAGGCCCTTTCGTGCGTTTCGAGTGCTGCTCGCTGTCAGCCCATCGGCGGCGGAGGAGGCGGCGGCGGGGACATGCCGGGCGGCGGGGGCGGCGGCGGAGGGGTCATGCCGGGGCCACCGGGGCCACCGGTGAACTGACCCTTGAGCTTGTTCATGTCCTTGAGGTCGTTGAGGTCGCCACCGGACTCCTTGAACATCAAGAAGG
>JBAVTH010000536.1:0-5340 GCA_049696035.1 Ilumatobacteraceae bacterium | reverse complement strand
AATCCCTCCGGAATGTGCCCTGAGCCGGGAGCTACCCGGGAGCAACGACCCCGATAAAGGGAGCAACCGGAGGAGCAACGCTCCTCGAACAGCGTACGACACCGGTGGACGTCAGTGCAATGAAAGCCCTGGTCAGAGCACTGAAGTTTGGATCTCAGCGAACGTCGGTGAACGTCCACGAACACCCTTGGCGGAACGGGAGGGATTCGAACCCCCGGGGCTTGCACCCTCACGCTTTCAAGGCGCGCGCATTTGTCCACTCTGCCACCGTTCCGGGCACGAATCTATCGTGCCCGGTCGCCACCGCGAAGGCCGTTCACGCCGCGGGCAGCATGTCCGTGAACCAACGGCGCAGGTGTTGCGCGTGATGGCCGGGCACCAGCACCAGGTGGTTGCCCAGCGGGTGGTCGAGCAGCTCACCGACGGCTTCCGGGTCCACCACCACATCCAGCTGGGTGCGGCAGCGGCCCTCGCGAGGTGTCGTCGGCACCGCCTCGCCATCCACGCACCACAGCAGCTCGAGCGCACGCCCACCCAGGCGCAGCAGCGTCACCGGGCCCGGCGGCAGTTCGCCGGCGATGCCGACACCGATGCCGCTCTCGAAGTGGGTGTCCAACTCGTAGCTGCGCACCATCGACAGCGGCACCGTGCAGTGCGCCAGCTCGATGCGCCCGGTGCGCCGGTCGGCAGCCGCCGGGTTCGCCATCCACCCCATCTGCCCGGTGAACAGGTTCGCCCACAGCAAGCCGATCGTGCTCACCACATCGCCCTCGCACCCGGCGATCACGCCGGTGTCGTTCAGCGCCGACAGCGCCACACAGCCCGACGTGTGCCCCGCGGTCAGCAGATCGAAGCAGCGCACGGACACAGCGTCCAGTCGTAGCTCGCTGACCACCTCGCGCAGCACCGGCTCGAAGCGGCCGGCCGTCTCCACCTCGGCAGCGTCGGGCTCACCCGCGTGCCGGCGGGCGTGGACGTGCACGGGCTTGGACACCGGCGCCTCGATGTTCTCCTCGAACCGGTCGAGCGCCTGTGGCAGATCGGCGTCGACGATCGTCACTCCCCATCGCTGCGCGACTTCCGCCCGGTCGGGAACCGAGGCCACCAGCCAGTCGCTCGGCGCGCCCAACAAGCCCACCCGCGCCTTGTGCAACCGGTGCCACACCAACAAGTCGTGCATCGCTTGACCCAGCTCCGGGCCCGGCTCACCCGCATCCACCATCACGATCCGCCCCGTCGCCCCTTCGCGCTGCACGCGGGCCAGCGCCTCGAGCGCGGCCGGCAACGAGTTGTGCCCCGGATGTGTGATCAGCAGCAACGGCTCGCCAGGTACGAACTGCTGCCGGGCGGCCCACGCCGCCAGCACCTGTTGCTCGGTGCCGCCGGTGACCACGAACACGGCGATCGGCTCCGACGGGCACGCTTTCTCGATCGACGTGACCAGTTCGGCGCCGGCGTGGGCGAAGGCCGGTTGCACCGAGGCCACGAGGGATGAGATGGCGTCGGCACCGTGGAGGCCCGACGCGACGGGAACGATGTTGCAAGTGCTCACAACCACCATCCAGACCCTCGCGACGCCACGACGGCAGGGGCCAGAGTCACCGACGAATGGGGCATTCTGCAGGTGCCCTGCGACGGAAGGCCCGCACAGCCGAAAACGGCGACGCCGCCCGGCGGGGGGAGCCGGGCGGCGACGACGACTGATGTCGAACGAGGAGAACCTACGGAACCCAGACCTGCTCGAACTTCGTGATCTGGCCACCCTGCACCGTCATCAGGAAGGGGAACGACGAGAAGCTGAAGTCCGCCGGAGCCGGATCGCTGGCGCTGGAGGCCCGCACGGAACGGAGCTCGTCGGGGGTGATCCAGTAGCTGCGCTGCGTGTTGGACGACGAGACCGTCAGGTACACGCCGCCGGCGAAGGGCAGGCTGTCGATCTCGCGGCTCGGGTCGTTGAGCACGTAGATGTCGTTCAGGCACTCCTCGCCGTGGGCAACGGCCTGAGCCTCGCACTCGGCGCCGAAGAACGCCTGCACCACGTCGATGGTCGGCGTCATCGTCTCGCCGCCGCTGTAGATCACCCAGTAGGTGCCGTTGCCCAGGGTGCCGCTGGAAGCGAACGGGTCGGTGTGCGTCGAAGGCGTGCGTGGCCGGTTCACCTCGTCGTACAGGCTGAGGCCGGGCGCCGGTGGTTGGGTCGCGGGAGGAGCGGTGGCCGGGGGTGCGGTGGCCGGAGGTGCGGTGGCAGGGGGCGCCGTGGCCGGAGGTGCCGTCGCCGGAGGTGCCGTCGCCGGAGGTGCGGTCGCGGGAGGTGCGGTCGCGGGAGGAGCGGTGTCGCCGACCACGGTGGTGACCACGCCGGGCAGCGTGGTGACCTGGCCCGGCACGGTGGACGCGGTGTCGACGACGGACGGCGTGCTGCCGTCGCCCATCGAGGCCTTGGTCTGGCTGGTGCAGGCGCTGAACCCAGCGGCGGCGAGGACAACGGTGGCGAGTGTGAGGCGGCGGACGTTCATCGGATTCTCCTTGGGTGGCGCTCGGGCGAGCGGTGTGTTGCTGGTGTGAGCCGAACCTCGCCCACTCGCAACACTTTCCGCGGAGAACTTCTCGCCGTCCTCTGGCCTGCCCCGCCGCGCCTCAGCCGATCGCGCTGCGAAGCCCCGTCGAGCCTCAGCCGATCGCCCCTCAGCCGATCGCGCTGCGCAGTCCCTGCACCCAGTCGTCGGCTTCGCGCCAGCGGGCATCGGCGTGCACTCTGGCGGTGGTGGCATGCTCGCCGGCGGCCGGGTAGCTGCCCAAGAACTTCACCTTGCCCTGCTTCGCGTGCAGGGCGCGCATGGCGTCGGCCATCAGCTCGTCGGCCACGTGTCCGTGTGCGTAGACCACGAAGCAGTAGTCGCCGAGCCCGCCGTCCTTCGTGGGCCGCGACAACAGGTTGCTGAGGTTGATGCGGCGCGCAGCGAACTCCTGCAGGATCGAGATCAGGCTGCCCGGCTCGTCGGCACGCTGGTAGATCACCAAGGCGGTGCAATCGTGGCCGGTGGGCGCCGGCACGCCTTCCTTGGCCACCACCACGAAGCGCGTCTGGTTGCCCGGATGGTCGGCGATGTCGGCGGCCAGGATCTCCAGCCCGTAGAGCTCGGCACTGGTGCGAGGCGCGACCGCGGCAGCACCCGGCCCGAGCTCCTCGGCCACCATTCGAGCCGCCTCCGCGGTGGAGTTCGCGGCGCGCAGCTCGGCCTGGCCGACGTGAGTGCGCAGGTACGTGTGGCACTGGGCGCTGGCCACCGGGATGGACAGCACCACCTTCACGTCGTCGAACGTCGTGCCCGCCTTCGCCATCAGGCAGTGCTCGATGTCCAACACGACCTCGCGCTGGATGAGCAGATCGTGAGCGAAGGCCAGCTCGTCCTGAGTGAGGTTGACCATTCCCTCGATGGAGTTCTCGATGGCCACGAACCCGAGGTCGATCTCGCCGTTCTCGACGGCGTCGAGCACATCGGGCATCGTGCGATAGAGCACGTGCTCGGCAGCAGCGAGATCGGGCTGGGTCTTCAGGGCTTGCTCGGTGAACGTGCCCAGCGGCCCGAGGAAGCCGACACGGATTCGATCGGTGGTCATGCGTGCAGGCTATTGCGATGCCCCGCCCGGAAGGGTTCCAGTATCTCTGTTACACCCCTTTCGTACTGTTGTTCGCATGGAGCTTGGCGACGTTCTGGAGCTGGTGCGGCGGGTGGCCGCCGCGCCTGCCCAGGGGTCGCGTGCGGCGGTGGCCGCCGGCGTTGCCGATGCTCGCCGGCTGCGCTCGTGGGTGGAGGCGCACGAAGCGCGGCTGGCCGCGCAGGTGGTCTCGGTGGCGTCGTTTCCCGAGAAGTTCATCGCCGATGCGGGCGGCGGCTCCTTGCGCGATGCGTCGGTGGTGCTGGCGCGAGCGGCCGTGGCGCACGAGGTGCCCGGCCTGCTGCCTGCCTTGTCGGCCGGCACAGTGACGGGCGAGCACCTCGATGTCGTGGGTGGCCGCCTGGCGCGGCTGGAGGGGCCGGTTCGTGAGCGGGTGCTGGCCGATGCTGCCGGTCTCGGGGCGGGGGCGGTGGGCCGCTCGCCCGAGCGATATGCGTCGTTCGTACGCGAACGGGTGCGCCTGGCCGAACGGGCGGAAGGCACCGATCGGTTGGCCGCGCAACAGGCATCGGTGGCCTTGTCGTGGCGGCTGGCGGGCGAGGGCATGCATGAGTGGCGTCTCCTGCTCGATCCGATGTCGGCGGCGGTGTTCGATCAGCAGGTCTCGGCACAGGTCGAGGCGCTGTTCCACGACAGGGTGCCAGAAGGGTGTCCCGCGAATCCGTTGGCACGCCAGGCCTTCCTGCGGGCGCATGCGTTGCTGTCGCTGGTGTCGGGTGGCGGCGCCCGGGCGGGGCGTCCGGAGGTGATCGTGGTCGTCGATGCGCGCGACGCGGATGGCCATGGGGCTGGGCCGGCTGGGGTCGGGCCGTCTGGGGCTGGGGCAGGGGCTGTTCCTGGGGCCGTGGCTGGGTCGGCTGGCGACGATCGACCCGACGGCGAGCCGATGGTGGATTGGGGTCTGCCGGTGGAAGTGCCCGTGCGGGTGTTGGCCGAGCTGTTCGGCCGAGCCGACGTGCACACCGTCGTCGTGCGCAACGGCATCGTGCTGCATGCGCCCGGGTCGCTGCAGCTGGGGCGCTCCACACGGTTGGCCAACAGGGCGCAGCGGCGGGTGCTCCGTGGGCTGTACGCCACGTGTGCGGTGCCGGGGTGCGCGGTGCGCTACGACCACACCTCGATCCACCATGTGCGCTGGTGGCGGCACGGCGGCCGCACCGATCTCGACAACCTGCTGCCGCTGTGCTCGCGGCACCACCATCTGGTGCACGAAGGCGGGTGGCTGCTGTCGCTGCTGCCCGACCGGACGCTCACGGTCAGCCTGCCCGATGGCACGGTGATGAGCACCGGCCCACCGCTCCGGAGGGCCGCGTGACGCGGCGCGGCCGGTTGCCCGGCACAATGGTCGGAATGAACGAGGGGGAGCTGCAGCAGCTCATCGACGGTGTGCGCACCGGCACGGTGGCGCCCGACGAAGCCGTGGCGCGCCTGCGGCGCCTTCCGTTCGCCGAAGTGGGCGACACCCTGGTCGATCATCATCGGGCGCTGCGTCAGGGCATGCCCGAGGCGGTCTACGGGCAGGGCAAGACCGCGGCGCAGTGCATCGAGATCATCGGCGAACTGCTGGCAGGCGACACCGGGCCCGTGCTGCTCACCCGAGTGTCGGCTGGTACCGCCCAGGTCGTGCTCGCCGTGCACCCCGGCGGCGAGGCGCGCGCC
>JBAVTH010000535.1:0-2187 GCA_049696035.1 Ilumatobacteraceae bacterium | reverse complement strand
GCGTTGCCGGAGTAGGGGTTGGTTGGGGAGTGCTGCCCATTCTCTGTTCGTTGACTTGTTCGTATGGTTCTCAATACAAGACCGGCGTGGTCGGTACAACTAATAAGGAGCTAGGAAAATGAGTGGTCCGTTTACTGGTATGGATATTGCTGCTGTTCGTACGTTGTCGCAGCAGTTGACGGCGAAGGCCGGCGACATTCGTAGCCTGATGCAGCAGTTGACGACGCAGTTGAACAACACGCAGTGGGTGGGGCCGGATCAGGCGCAGTTCCTGGGCGACTGGCAGGGGCAGCACTGCACGGCGTTGAACAACGTGATCCAGGGTCTCGAGGACGCGAGCCAGCGGGCCAGCCGGAATGCTGATGAGCAGGAGAACGCGAGCCGCTGATGGTGTGGTGGTGGGGTGTTGTCCGGTGGTTGTCGGCGGCACCCCACCGCGATGTGTGTGCTTGTTCGTCGGAGAGGAGTGGGTGATGGGTGTTGTGGGCGCAGATGTGGGGGCGATTCGTAACTTCGTGTTGGGGTTGAATCGTCGGTCGCAGGAGATCACGGCGACGACGGCGAGGTTGACGTCGTTGGTGGAGAGCATTCCGTGGGTGGGGCCGGATCGGGAGCGGTTCGTTGCTGATTGGAATGGTGTGCATCGTCCTGGTTTGTTGGGTTTGATCGATGATCTGGTGGATGCTGCGAAGCAGGCGACGCGGAGTGCGGATCAGCAGGAAGCGGCGTCGGCGCAGCAGGCAGGTGGGTGGTGAGCATGCACGGGGCGAGCGTGGCTGATCTGCGGGCGGCGGCCTCGCAGTTGGCTGCGGAGGCGGATCATCTTGATGGTGCGGCGGGTGCGTTGACGCGTGATCTTGGTGGTCTGCGGTGGTTGGGTGATGTGGCGGTGCGGTTTTCTGATGTGTGGAACTCGGGTCACAAGCAGCACATGGCGGTGACGGCGGGGTTCTTGCGTGAGAACAGCGAGCGTCTGTTGCGCCAAGCCGAGGAACAAGACCAGGCCTCCAACAGCACCGGCGGCTTCACGATGCCGGGCCGGCTTCCGGTGATGCCGACCCTGCCACTCGACCCCCGTCAGCCAGGCGAGCCGGTGATGCCGCTCACGCCTATCGAGCCGGGTGGTCCCGTGCATCCCTTCGATCCGCAGCCGGTGCTCCCCTTCATGCCCCATCCCCGGCCGTTCGATCCGGCCGACCCGGTGTTGCCTCCGAAGATGCCGGTCAACCTGGTGGAGCCGGTCGGTCCCTTCATACCCTTGCGGCCGATGCCGCACGATCCGGTGTTGCCGTTCAAGCCCGGCGACCCGGGGCTCCCTATCGAGCCGCGTCCGCATCCCCGGTTCATCGGGATCGACGATCCCATTAGGATCGACGACCCGATTGTGAGAATCGGGCCGAATGACCCACCGATCGAAGCCAAGCCTGTTGAGCCGGGCAGGTACGGGACGCCGGCGCCGGACGTTCTGGGGCCGATCGGTTCCATCATGCCGGTGCCGTTCCCGAAGGTACCTGCTCCCGACTTGCGGCCGCATGTCTCACCAGCGGACGACGTGCCGTGAACCCCACGACGCGGTGGCACGGCGATGTGGGCGATGACGCCGTTGAGGCGGACGAGCCATGAACACGACCATGTTCGGCGCTGATGTCGAAGCGCTCGAGGCAGCAGCAGGCGCGCTGTGCACATCCGCCGACGAGCTCGACGCTTCTGCCCATTCGTTGGCTTCGGCGCTTGGTGCCTTGAACTGGCTGGGCGGCGTGGCAGTTCGGTTCGGGGATTCCTGGATGGCGCGACACCAGCCCGGCCTCGTGCACACCGCATGGTTCCTCCGCGAGAGCGCTGAGCGGCTGCGTGAGCAAGCGTTCCAGCAGAGAGCTGCGAGCGCGGCAGTCAGCGGTCAGCGATCTTCGACGACTGCGTCGCCTTCGAATGCCTCGGCGCAGATCCCGAACGGAGCCTCACCAGCCGAGATCGAGGCATGGTGGAACAGCCTCACCGTCGAACAGCGCCAGACCCTGATCGACACATCTCCGCAGATCATCGGCAACCTCGACGGGATCCCTTTCGTCGATCGCTTCTCGGCGAACCGCACCTACATGCAGCGGCTGCTCGATGGGGAGACCTCACCCGACGGGCCTATGCATCAGCGATTACAGCAGTTCACCGATCCGTCGGGGCAGATAGATC
>JBAVTH010000534.1:0-9907 GCA_049696035.1 Ilumatobacteraceae bacterium | reverse complement strand
CGGTGGTCGTCACGGCAGAAGATCATCACGTTGCCGGGCATCGCGATCAGCTGGAACGTACGCCCCAGCTGCATGTCGGTGAGATCGGCGTGATGCCACGGGATCTGCGGCGCGTCGGCCTGTGCGTACGCGAGCAGGTCGGCGTCGAGGTCGGTGCCCTCCACCTCGATGCGGCGATGGTGCAGCTCGATCGCCACTCGGCCCATCCCACAGCCCGCGTCGAGCACGCTGGCCGGGCCATAGCCCTCGATGAAGTCGGCCTCACCGTGGCTGGCAAACCCCGACGCCTCCATCCGCGCCCAGCGCGAGTGGTACTCCTCCAGGTCCACCCTCTCGCGCCAGTGGGCCCAACGCGGGCTGACCGCGTCCGCACTGCTCACCCGACGAGCTCCAGCAAAGACGCGATCCGGTCGAAGTCGGCGCCGGCGTGGTCGTCGTGCGGATCGAGCAGGATCGGGTACAGGCCTGCTGCGCGAGCGCCGCCCACGTCCATCGTCACCGAATCGCCGACGTAGGCGATGCGGCTCCGCTCGATGCCCTCGAAGTGCACCAGCGCGAAGTCGAAGATGCGGGGGTCCGGCTTGGCAACGCCGACGACGTGGCTGTCGATGATCACCCGCACCGGCGTGTGTGGGCCAGCTCCCTCCTGGCACACGCCACTGCGCGACAGCACCTGGGCGATCTGACCGCTGGCGTTGCTGACCACACCGATCGGCACACCGGCATCGTGCAGCGCTTGGATCGCGCGGACGCTCTCGGGGATCGGCCACCGCCACGTCCACGCGTTGCGGGTGCGCTCCAGCACCAGCGCAGCCAGCTCGACGTCGGCCTCCGGCACCCCGACGGCACGCACGTAGGCCAGGTTGTAGTCGTGCCAGAACTGTTCGGTCGCCCCCGCGGCGCTCTTCGCGGCCATACCCGCGTAGTGCGCCCGCCGATGCGCCGCGACGGATTCGTCGCCGCCGTGGTAGGCCAACAGCGGCCCGAGCACCGTCGGGTCTGGCAGCAGGAAGATCCCGCCCGCGTCGAAAAGGATTGCGTCGAAATTCGGGAGCGCCACTCCCCCAACCTAACCTTGGGTTGTGCGTAGCTCCCGTGACTTCTTCAAGCCCCTCGCCGTCGGTGCTCCCGAGCCGGTCCGCGAGATCCCCTTCCGCCCCAGTCGCGTCATCCACTTCTTCCCGCCGCAGAACGAGAAGCTGGTCGCCAAGCTGCCCGAGCTCGTGCCCACAGTCGACATCCTGCTCGGCAACCTGGAGGACGCGATCCCGATGGCCGACAAGGAAGCCGCCCGCGCCGGCCTCGTGAAGGTGGGCAAGACGGTCGACTTCGGCAGCACCCAGTTCTGGACGCGCATCAACAGCCTCGATTCGCCGTGGGCGCTCGACGACCTCACCACGCTCGTCACCGAGATCGGTGACCAGCTCGACGTCATCATGGTCCCGAAGGTGGAAGGCCCGGAAGACATCCACTACGTCGACCGCCTGCTCGCCCAGCTGGAAGCCCGCGCCGGCCTGAAGAAGCCGCTGCTCGTGCACGCGATCCTCGAGACCGCCCGCGGCGTGGCCAACATCGAGGCGATCTGCGCGGCGTCGCCGCGCATGCAGGGCCTGTCGCTGGGCCCGGCCGACCTGGCCGCGAACCGCCGGATGAAGACCACCCGCGTGGGCGGCGGTCACCCCGACTACCTGGTGCGCGCCGACCCGCCGATGGGCGCCGACGGCCCCGAGTACACCGCCACCCGCACGATCTACCAGCAGGATCTGTGGCACTACACGATCGCCCGCATGGTGGATGCGTGCGCCACCTTCGGCCTGCTGCCGTTCTACGGCCCCTTCGGCGACATCAAGGACACGGTCGCCTGCGAAGACCAGTTCCGCAACGCCTACCTGCTCGGTTGCGTGGGCGCCTGGAGCCTGCACCCGGTGCAGGTGGAGATCGCCAAGCGCGTGTTCAGCCCGCGCCCGGCCGATGTGCTGCAGGCGCAGCGAGTGATCGACGCGATGGGCGACGGCACCGGCGCCATCATGCTCGATGGCAAGATGGAGGACGACGCCTCGGTGAAGCAGTGCAAGGTCGTCGTCTCACTCGCCCGCGAGCTGGCCGCACGCGACCCTCAGTTGGCCGAGTCGTACGGATTCTGAAGGAGCCTTCCATGACCGCCGATCTACGCCCTCGTCGTTCCGTCCTCTACATGCCCGCCGCCAACGAGCGAGCGTTGGAGAAGGCGAAGACCATCGCGGCCGACGCGATCATCTTCGACCTCGAGGACGCGGTCGCCCCCGATGCGAAGGACGCTGCCCGGGTGAACGCTGCCGCCGCCGCATCGTCGGGCGAGTACGGCTCGCGTGAACTGACCATCCGCTGCAACGGCCTCGACACCCAGTGGGGCGTCGACGACCTCATCGCCGCCGCCGGCTCGGGTGCCACCGCGGTGGTCATCCCGAAGGTTTCGTCGGTGGCGTACCTCGACCAGGTGTCGGGCCACCTCGACGCTGCCGGAGCGCCCGCCGAGATGAAGATCTGGGCGATGATCGAGACGCCGACGGCGATCCTCGACGTGCGCGCGATCGCCGCCCACTGGCGCGTCTCGGTGCTGGTGATGGGCACCAACGACCTCGCCCGCGAGATCCGCTCGACGCTCGGCGCGCCTGGCCGCCACCCTCTGGTGCCTCACCTGGCGACCGCGCTGCTGGCAGCCCGGGAGGCCGGCGTCGTCATCCTCGACGGTGTCTTCAACGACGTGAAGGACCTCGACGCGTTCCGTGTGGAGTGCGTGCAGGGCTTCGAGATGGGCTTCGACGGCAAGACCCTGATCCACCCCGGCCAGGTCGACATCTGCAACGAGGTGTGGGCGCCGTCGGAGGCCGATGTGGAGAACGCCCGTGGCCTGATCGCAGCCTTCGACGAGGCGATCGCCGCCGGCAAGGGCGTCGTCACCTACAACGGCCGGATGATCGAGAACCTGCACGTGGCCAACGCCCAACGAGTGCTCGCCGTCGCCGACGCCATCGCTGCACTCGGCTGAGCACAGCCGGTTCGGCGTGCACCGACGCGACCACCTCGTGGATGGCGAATGGGTGCCCTTCGCCGAAGCGGCAGGCTCCGCACACATGGACCGCTGCATTGCCGGAGGCTCGGCCTTGTCAGAACCTCCGCCAGGTTCGGCCGACTCCGCAGGGTCAGAGGCTGGTGCGGAACAGCTCGAGCGTGCGGGTCCATGATTCGGCGGCCGCGGCAGCGTCGTAGACCTCGGGGCGGGCGTCGTTGAAGAACGCGTGCTGTGTGCCGGCGTGGATGTGCAACGTCGCGTCCTTGCCCAGCTCGCGCAGCTGTGCCTGCAAGGCCTGGCTGGCCGCCGGGCCGGCGAAGTCGTCGAGTTCGGCGTACTCGCCGACCACCTTGGCGGAGATGGCAGCCCAGTCGGGCTGGGCGCTGGCCCACGGGATCAAGCCGTAGTACGGAGCGACGGCGGCAACCGCATCGGGGCGCTGGGAGGCAACCACCAACGCCAACCCGCCACCCATGCAGTAGCCGACGACACCCACCTTCGAGCCACCCGAACGCTCCTGCAGCAGCGCGATCGCGCCGCTCAGGTCCTTGGCGGCCTGCTCGAGGTTGAGCGCCATCATCAGCTTGCCGGCGCCGTCGGGCTCGGTGGACGACTCGCCGTGGTACAGATCCGGCGCCAGCGCGGTGAACCCCGCCGCTGAGAAGCGATCGACCACGTCCTTGATGTGCGGCACGAGCCCCCACCACTCCTGGATCACCAGCACACCAGGGCCGGAGCCGGCGATGTAGCCGTCGCAGGTGTGGCCATTGCTCTTGAACGTCACCATCTCACCCATGACGCGAACTGTAGCCCCGAGGGTCAGGGCCGAATGGCGTTGAGCGCGGCCATCGCCGAGCCACGAGCACCTGCCATGTCGAGGTCGGAGACCACCAGGAACTCGGCGACTTCGCGCTGCTCATCGCGCAGCAGCGTGTGCTGCTGCACGATGGCCAGGAACCAGTCACGGAAGTGCGCCTCGGCCTCGACCACTCCTCCGCCGATGAAGTAGCCGTCGGGGTCGGTGAAGTTGGCGGCGATGGTGAACATGCGACCGATGGCCATCGCCTGTTGCTCGAAGATCTTCAGCGCCATCTCGTCGCCGCGCTGGGCGTACGCACGCACCTCCTTCGCAGCGGTGCTGATCGGCAGTGCAGCCAACGGGTGCTGCGGGTACTGCGTCAGCCAGAACGGCAACAGGTTGTTCTGGATGCCGCTGAGTGAGGCGATGCTCTCCAGATCGCCTTCGAAGCCGCAGTTGCAGCGTGGTATCGGCTGCCCGGGCACGAGCAGCCCGTGCACCGGGATGTGCACATGACCCAACTCACCCGCCATCCCCGCCGCTCCGCGAACAACCGCGCCCAGCTCGATCACGCCGCCGCCGAGGCCCGTGCCCACGATCGCCGACACCGACGAACGCTTCGACGACTCGGCGCCGTAGTGCTGCTGGTGCGCGTACAGCGCAGCAGCGTTGCCGTCGTTGTTGTAGATGACCGGGAGGCGCAGCGCATCCTCGACGGCAGCGCGGACATCGAAGCCCCACCAGGCCTCCTGCGCGAAGTTGGTGGACCCGCGGCGGGAGATGACCCCGCTGGCGGTGGCCGGACCGGGCGTGTCGAGCCCGACCGCGAGCACCGTCCGGTGCTGAGCACCCGCCGCCACCAGGACCGCCGCCACCACATCGACGATGGCGGCGATGGCCGCTTGCGGGCCTTCCGTGACGCGGCTGGGCACCTCGATCATGCGATGGATGAGGAAGCCGTCGTCGTCGGCGAGCACGGTTGCGTTCGTCTTGGTGCCACCAACATCGATTCCGACCACGACCGTCATGGCGGCAGACTCTACCGACGATCTTTGTACGGGAACAATGACCCATCTGTACGGTGCGACGTGTGACAACTACGATGATGGCCATGACCGTGCTCGACACCCACCCCGCCGACGCTTTCGCCAACGATCGCAAGCATGTCTTCCACTCGTGGAGCGCGCAGGGTGCCCTCAACCCCGCCGTGGTCACCCGCGCCGAGGGCAGCCACTTCTGGGTGGAGGACGGCACCAGGTACCTCGACTTCTCCAGCCAACTGGTCAACGTGAACATCGGGCACCAGCACCCGAAACTGGTAGAAGCCATCAAGGAGTACGCCGACAAGCTGTGTACCGTTGCCCCGTTCCACGCCAACGACGCCCGCAGCGAGGCCGCCCGCCTGATCGTCGAAGTCGCCGGCAACAACATCGCCAACTGCGATCTCGACATGGTGTTCTTCACCAACGGCGGCGCCGAGGCGACGGAGAACGCAGTGCGCATGGCACGGCTGCACACCGGTCGTCACAAGGTGCTCAACCACTACCGCAGCTACCACGGCGCCACCAACGGCGCCATCACGCTCACCGGCGATCCGCGGCGCTGGCCCAGCGAGCCGGGCATGCCCGGGGTCGTCAAGTTCTGGGGTCCCTACGCCTACCGCAGTGCGTTCCACAGCACCAGCGAAGCCGAGGAGAGCCAGCGCGCTCTGCAGCACCTCGACGACGTGCTGATGGTGGAGGGCAGCCACACGGTCGCGGCCATCATCATCGAGACCGTCGTCGGCACCAACGGCATCCTGGTGCCGCCGCCGGGTTACCTCGAGGGCATCCGCGAGCGCTGCGACCGCCACGGCATCGTGATGATCTGCGACGAGGTGATGGCCGGCTTCGGTCGTTGTGGCGAGTGGTTCGCCTTCCAGAAGTGGGGCGTACAGCCCGACCTCGTGTGCTTCGCCAAAGGCGTCAACTCCGGGTACCTGCCCCTCGGCGGCGTGGTCATCAGCCGCGCCATCGCCGATTCGTTCAAGGACAAGGCGTTCCCCGGCGGCCTCACCTACAGCGGCCACCCGTTGGCGTGCGCGTCGGCCGTCGCCAGCATCAACATCTTCAAGGAGGAAGGCGTCATCGAGCACGCTCGCTCGTTGGGCGCCGATGTGATCGCGCCCGGGTTGGCGAAGCTGCAAGCCAACCACCCCAGCGTCGGCGAAGTGCGCGGCCTTGGCGTGTTCTGGGCGCTCGACCTGGTGAAGAACCGCGAGACGCGCGAAGCGTTGGTGCCCTACAACGCTGCCGGCACCGACGCCAAGCCGATGCTGGAGCTGGCAGCCGCCTGCAAGGCCAAGGGGTTGTGGCCGTTCACCCACTTCAACCGCCTCCACGTCTGCCCTCCGTGCAACACCTCCACCGACCAGGTGGAGGAGGGCATCGCCATCCTCGACGCGGCACTCACCGTCGCCGACGAGTACTACACCGGCTGACATCGCTCGACTGCCGGCAACCGTCGCGCACCCGCCTGTCACACTCGCCCGATGGGTCGCAACAGCCAACAACGCAGAGCTCGCCAGCAGCGCCAGCACACTCGCCAACACCCGTACTCGGCCGCTCGCGGCTCGGCGGACGAGCCCAGCCTCGACGACCTGTTGGCTGTGGCGTGCCATGTGGCGTACGGCCCAGGTGCCGACAAGGTCGTCTTCGGCAGGGCCACGCTCATGCTGCAGCAGCTGGAAGCCGAGGCCGACCCGCTCGATCGGCCCAGCACGCGCGTCTCGCAACTCCTGCGCGAGGTGGTCGAATCCGCATTGGAGAGCGGATGGCAGCCCGCCGATCTCGCCCACGTCGCGAGACGGGCATGGACGCTGCGCATCAGCCGACTCGCGGTCGCGTTCCTCGCCGAGCACGCTCGGCGGGTCGACGCCGTCACCCGGGCGCCTCAGCGGTGGCTGGGGCAGTTGCAGGATCTCGGCGTGCTCGATCCTGCGGGCACCGCCATCCTCGGCGGGCGTGGCGACCTGTTGGCCGGGTGGGCACGGGCAGAGAAGCTGCACCCGGAGGAAGCGCTCAGTGCCGCAATCCAGTTCCTCGCCCAGATGCGGGCGCTGCCGCGGCTGCCGCTGGCAGTCAGTCCGCCATCGAAGTGGGGCGCCAGCAACCGCGGGTCGGTGGCGCCGGCGAGCACGGGGGAGATCGACGAGAAGGCGTTGCGCTTGATCCGAGCACTGCTGTCCAAGGCCGAGGCCACCGACTTCGAGGCCGAGGCAGAGTCGTTCACGGCCAAGGCGCAGGAGCTGATGACCCGCTACTCGATCGACGCGGCGGTGATGGCCGCCGCCGATCACGGCACCGGCCACGCACGCGGCATCGAGTCGCGGCGCGTGCACATCGACAACCCGTACAGCGACGAGAAGGCCACGTTCCTCTCGGCCATCGCGTCGGTCAACAGCGTGCGTGCGATCTGGATGCCGGCCGCCGGGTTCAGCACGGTGATGGGCTTCCCGGTGGATCTCCAGCTCACCGATCTGTTGTTCACCTCGCTGATGGTGCAGGCCACTCATGCCTCGTCGGCCGCCACACGGCACGATCCACGGTTGCGGACGCCCTCGTTCCGGCGAGCGTTCCTGATCGCCTTCGCCGACCGCATCGCCGAGCGCCTGGAGTCCACTCGTCAACACGTCGCCGAGCAGGCGGAGTCGGAACTCGGCGGCGTACTGGTGCCCATCCTCGCCGATCGCATGGCCGCGGTCGATGCGGCCTACGAAGCGGCGTTCCCCAACGCAACGGTGATGAAGAGCCGTCGCCTCAACGCTGCCGGATGGCACGCCGGCCGCGCCGCTGCCGATGCCGCCGACATCGGTGCCGGAGCGGCCATCTCCAGCGGTTGAGCGTGCGCCTCGCCGCCGGCACCGTCGAGGCTGCAACACTGGCGGGGTGACCGACGACACCCACCTGCCTCGCACCGCCCCCAACGATGCCACCACGCACACCCGCACCGTCACCTCCCAGTCGATCCCGGCCTTCGACCCGGCCGACTTCGAGCGGGCCGAGCGCGGGCTGATCGCGCAGCACCCCACCGGCATCATCGAGGGCGACTTCGGCCAGGCGTGGAACATCAACAAGTACGACTTCATCCAGCGTGGTTCGGCCAACCCGGACACGGTGCACCCGAGCCTGTGGCGTCAGGCCCAGTTGAACAACATCCATGGCCTGTTCGAGGTCGCGCCTGGTGTCTGGCAGGCGCGCAGCTACGACATCTCCAACATCACGTTCATCGCCGGCGACACCGGTTGGGTGATCATCGATCCGCTCACCAGCACGGCCACGGCCCGCGCCTGCCTGGCACTGGCCAACGAGCACCTCGGCGAGCGCCCGGTCACGGGCGTCATCTACACACACAGCCACCTCGATCACTTCGGCGGCGTGCTCGGCGTCACCACGCAGGCCGAGGTCGACGCCGGCCGCTGCCGCATCATCGCTCCTGAACACTTCATGCGCGAGGCCGTCGCCGAGAACCTGCTGGCCGGCCACGCGATGAACCGTCGCGCGCTCTACCAGTTCGGGCCGCTGCTGCCCGCCGGGCCCAAGGGCCATGTCGACTGCGGTCTCGGCAAGGGCACCCCGCTCAGCCTGCCGGGCCTGATCGCGCCCACCGAGGACATCACCTACACCGGACAGGAGCTGGTGGTCGATGGCATCCGCATCATCTTCCAGCTGACCCCCGAGACCGAAGCGCCGGCGGAGATGAACTTCTTCTTCCCCGACAAGGGTTGGCTGTGCATGGCCGAGAACTGCTCGCACAACATGCACAACCTGATCCCGATCCGCGGCGCCCAGTGCCGCGACTCGCTCGCGTGGAGCACCTACATCGACGATGCGATCGAGCTGTTCGGCGAGGGCACCGAGATCATGTTCGCCTCCCACCACTGGCCGCGATGGGGCAACGTCGATGTCCGCGAGTTCCTCTGCCGCCAACGCGACCTGTACCGCTACATCCATGACGAGACCCTGCGGCTGGCCAACCACGGCTACGTCGCCACCGAGATCGCCGACATGCTGCACCCCGCTGCAGAGCACTACGAGGAGAGCCACACGATCGGCTACTACGGCAGCCTGATCCACAACGTGAAGGCCGTCTACCAGCGCTACCTCAGCTGGTACGACGGCAACCCGTGCCACCTGCACCCGCACCCGCCGGTCGAGGCGGGCAAGCGCTACGTGGCAGTCGCCGGCGGCGCCGACGCCCTGCTCGCCAAGGCCCGCGACGCGTACGATGCGGGCGACTACCGCTGGGTGACCGAACTGGTCAACCACCTCGTCTTCGCCGAGCCCACCAACACCGCTGCCCGCGCACTGCAGGCCGATGCACTCGAGCAGCTCGGTTACCAGAGCGAGTCGGCGACCTTCCGCAACGCGTACCTGATGGGCGCCCAGGAGTTGCGCCACGGAGGCCCGCCGCAGCGAGTGGCCGCCAACCGCGGCCTGGTGCGCGCCCTCCCCATCGACCAGCTGCTGGCGCTGGTGGCGATGCGCTTGAAAGCCGACGAAGTGGGCGGTGTTCGCCAGGAGATCAACCTGATCGTGAGCGACCTCGACGAGCACTGGATGGTCGGCCTCTCGAACCGGGTCCTGCACTACCGGGCGAACAAGCAGGCCGCCGGCGCAGCACTGACCATCACGACGACACGCGAGACGCTGTCCCAGATCGTGGCCGGCGAGACCACCATCGACGCCGCGGTCGAGGCGGGCCAGCTGGCCGCCGAGGGCGATCTCGGTGCCCTCCGCCTGATCGTCGACCACCTCGACACGTTCGTCGGCGGCTTCGCGATCATCGAGCCCTGATCGCAGGCACACCTCGCGCCTGCAGACGCGCGGTGCGACGAGTTCAGTCGCCGACCATCCAGGTGCCGTTGCCGCGCAACAGCGCGGCCAGATCGCCCGGACCCTTGCGCTCCGAGGCCGCAGCGAGCTGAGCGCCGACCAGTTGGCCGTAGTCGCCACGCTGCACGTCGCGGAACACGCCGAACGGCGTGGCCGAGTGGTCGTCGTGCGACAGGCGTGCAA
>JBAVTH010000533.1:0-4113 GCA_049696035.1 Ilumatobacteraceae bacterium | reverse complement strand
CGGCGCCTCGGGGTGCCATTCCGTTCCGGCGGCTCCCTGACGGCATCCAAGCTGCCCGATGCCCAGGCGGCCTACGAGAGCGCGAACACGCTGCAGCCCACGGTGCTCGGCGGCGTCAACTTCGTGCTGCACGCTGCCGGCTGGCTGGAAGGCGGCCTGGCCATCGGGTACGAGAAGTTCATCCTCGACTGCGACCAACTCGGCATGATGTCCACGTTCGTCCGTGGCCTCGACGCCAGCGAGAACGGCTTGGCACTGGATGCATTGCGGTCCAACCCTCCCGGCAACCACTTCCTCGGCACCGCCCACACACTCGCCAACTTCGAGACCGCCTTCTATCGCAGTGACACGGCGGACAACAGCAGCTTCGAACAGTGGAGCGAAGAAGGCGGCCTCGACGCAGCGCAGCGTGCCAATGCGATCTGGAAGCGACGCCTCGACGAGTACCAGCCGCCGGCGCTCGATGCGGCCATCGACGAGGAGCTGCAGGCGTTCGTCGAGCGCCGCAAGACCGAACTACCCGACGAGTTCGCCTGAGCTCACGCGCCAACGACACACCAGAAGACGAGAAGGACGACAACGATGTCGACACAACGATCCCTCATCGCCGATGCCCGCTACGAGGTCATCCCGCTGAAGAACCTCGAATCGCAGATCGAGCACATCCCGGCGGGAGCATCGGTGTCGGTGACCTGCAGCCCCGCGAAGGGACAACAGGCCACGCTCGACCTGACGGCTCGACTGGCCGATCTCGGACACATGACCGTGCCGCATCTGTCCGCTCGCCTGACCGAGGACGCTGTGGCTGTCAAGAAGCTCGCCGAGTTCTGCCGTTCCCACGCACTGCACGAAGTGTTCCTCATTGCCGGCGACGCTCCCGAGCCGGTGGGCGCGTACGACGGTGTCGTGGCGTTCCTGCGCGACTTCCTGGACACCGACCACGGCCTCACCCGCATCGGGATCACCGCCTATCCCGACGGCCACGCGCTCATCGATCCCGCAATCGTTCACGAGGCGCTGCACGCGAAGCAGGCACTGCTGGAGGAGGCAGGCGTGGCCGGGTTCGCCAGCACTCAGATGTGCTTCGACCTCGAGACCTGGAAGGCCTGGGCGGCCGCCGAGCGCAGTGCCGGCTTCAAATTGCCGTTGCACATCGGCGTGCCGGGCGTCATCGACCGCGCCAAGCTGTTCACCATGGGCATGCGGCTGGGCATCGGCAACAGCATGCGATTCGTGAAGAAGAACGGCGGCGTGCTCGGGCGCCTGTTCAAGCCGGGCGGATACGACCCGAACAAGCTGATCACCCCGCTCAGCAAGCAGGCACAGGAGCTCAACATCGAGGGCATCCACCTCTTCACGTTCAACAACGTGCAGGCCACCGTTGAATGGCAGCAGAAGATGCTGGCCAAGCTGAGCTGACGCCTCAGCGCTGCACCCGCCGTCGTTGGCGGCGGCGGCCCATGGCCACGATGGTGGCCGGTACGTAGAACGCGCGCGCGGGCAGCGAGACCTCGCTCCACGGCCGCTTCGCGAGCGGCGAGCGCCATGCCAGCATGCGGTAGAAGAAGAACACTGCGACCAGACCGTGCATCACGATCAGCGCCCAGTAGAAGCCGGTCGGCCCGATGATGCCCATGGCGGCACCAGCCAGCAACGGCCCGGCGATGGCGCCGAGGCCGTACATCTTGACGATCTGCGACGCTGCGGCGCTGAGGTGCTCCGGTTCGATCCAGTCGTTCGTGTAGGCACTGACCAAGGAGTAGAGCGGGTAGCTGCAGCCACCGAGGATGGTGATCAGCACGAACGCCATCGGCTTCGTGGGTGCATCGAGCAGCAACAGCGCCGACACCCCGGCGGCACACGACGCCGCGACGACTCCGACGGCTCGTCGATCGATGTCGTCGCTCGCTGCCGAGATCGGCCACTGCAGCACCACGCCCCCGATGCTGGGCAATGCCACGAAGAGGCCGACGAGCCCTGGTGAAAGGCCGACGCGCGTGGCGTACACGGCCGCCATGCCGGCGATCGCGCCATGTGCGATGCCCACGAGAAAGCAGGAGTACACGCCGGTGGGCACCACCTTTGCGAGCGACCTCAGCGAGATCTGCTCGGACGACTCGATCCGCGGGGCGACGGCGGCCTCCGAAAGCGCCACCGGAGCAACGGCCAAGGACGTCACGATCGCCGCCACACCGAAGCCGGTGGCCCGGATCGGGTCGAAGCCGGACACCATCACCTGGCCGATGCCGAAGCAGGCGACGGTGAGGCCGCCGTAGACCGCCAGCAACCGTCCCCTGTTCTCGTTGTTGGCAAGGTCGTTCAACCACGATTCGGCCACGACGTAGAGACCGGCGAAGCACAGCCCGGTCACCAGTCGCAGCACGACCCATGCCGATGCGTCGTCGGTGATCCCGACGGCGATCATGGCTCCCCCGAGCAGCGACGCCAACGCCGTGTACACACGGATGTGCCCCACCCGGCCCAAGGCTCGCAGAGTGAGCACCGAGCCGGCGAGGAACCCGACGTAGTAGCTGGCGCTGATGAGGCTGCTGACGACCGTGGGGAGACCGCGTTGCTCCGAGCGGACACCGAGCAGGGTGGAGAACAGCCCGCCTGCCATCATCAGCAGAGCCAGCCCTGCGAACAACGCCCAGGTGGCGAGCGCGAGGTCGCGCCGCTGGAAGGCAGGGCCGTCGCTGGCCCGCGACGACAGATCCGTCATCGCGGGCGACCCTTCAGACCGCGGCCAGCGATTCGATCACCTGTTGTGCCAATGGCAACAGCACCGACGACGCGTCCGTGCCCTGCGCGTAGATGCCGATGACGGAGTTCCTCCTGATGAGGGAGACGACGATGATGACCTTCGAGCCGGTCGAGTCGGCGCCGCACCCGTCGAGCTTGATCATCGTGCTGGTCCCGATCGAAGTCGGGTAGCCGAGGTTCAGTTCTCGCTGGCCGCACACTCCATCGTCGGGTTCGAGGAACGCGACGACGTCGTCGACACTGCTGCCGACGTCCGGCCCGACGGCGATCACGGTGAGACCGGGTGTGACGTCGTCGCCGTTGTAGGCGTCGAGGCTGACCGCACCCGCCACCGATGGCAGCGTGAAGTTGTCCTTCGTCACGACCGGTGTCGTGTCGACCTCGTAGGACTCGGGGAGGGCGACGGAGAACTTGTTGAGGTCGTCGGTGACCCGCACCATTCCGGAGGGGGCACCGCCGGCAGTCGTCGGAGCCGTAGCGATCGTGGTCGCCGGCGCGGTTGACGGCGGCTCCGTGGCATTCGGCACGGTAGCTGTGGGCACAGTAATGACGAGTGTGTCGTCGGTGGGCAGACCGGTGATGGACGGCACCGTGATGGACGGCACTGTGATGGACGGCAGCGTGCTGGGGATCACTGGTGTCGAGACGGAAGCCGTCGTGTCGTCGTCGCCGCTGGTGAAGATCAGCACGCCGGCCACCACTGCGGCGATGGCCACCAGCCCGAGGGCGACGATCAGCCCGGTCTTCCTCGCCGGCGGCTCGGCGGCCGGGCCAACCGGCGAGTAGCCATGCGGTGGGAAGCTGTCGGGCGGCCCGCCGGGGAAGCCCTGCGTAGGCGGCATCGGCTGTGTCGGAGGGAACTGATTCGTGGGCGGCGACGGCACTCCCGGCGGCGAGTACATCGGCGGCGGCGCAGCCGGCGGGACCGCTGGCGGGAACTGGGGCCCGACTCCGGGCGCAGGCGGTGGCGGAAGCGGCTCGTTGTTTCCCATCGGCGGCAGCCTATTCTTCTCGCCGCGAGCGAGGAGCGATCTCAGCCGCGGCGGCGGATCTCGGCAGTGATCGCCGGCACCACCTTGTGCAGATCGCCGATGACCGCGTAGTCGGCCTTGGTCACCATGTTCGCCTCGGGATCGGTGTTGATCGCGAGGATCTTCTTCGACGCCATGGCGCCGACCCAGTGTTGAATGGCTCCTGAGATGCCGCAGGCGATGTAGATGTCGGGGGCGATGCGGGTGCCGGTCTGACCGACCTGGTCGGTGTGGTTGCGCCAGCCGCTGTTGGTCACGGCTCGCGAGCATCCGACGACGCCGCCAAGAAGCCCGGCCAGTTCACCGAGCGGAGCGAAGC
>JBAVTH010000532.1:0-2421 GCA_049696035.1 Ilumatobacteraceae bacterium | reverse complement strand
GCGAGACCCAGGGCACGCCGGTGAACTTCCCGATGATCGGCGATCCGGACCGCAAGGTCGCCGACCTCTACGACATGATCCACCCCAACGCCAACGACACGCTCACCGTGCGTTCGGTGTTCGTGATCGGTCCCGACAAGAAGGTCAAGCTGACGATCACCTACCCGGCCAGCACCGGTCGCAACTTCGACGAGATCCTGCGCGTGATCGACAGCCTGCAGCTGACCGCCAACTACAAGGTGGCCACGCCGGCCAACTGGCACGACGGCGACGACGTGATCATTGGTGCAGCCGTCACCGACGAGGATGCCAAGGCGCTGTTCCCCCAAGGCTGGACCACCGTCAAGCCCTACCTGCGCGTGCTGCCCCAGCCGAACAAGTGAGACCCGGCGAGGCTTGCACCCTCGCTTCCCGATCGACGACGCCCCGCTGCTGCTCCGAGCCGGCGGGGCGTCGCCGCGCCGGGCCCGTCACTACGCTGCGGAGATGCCGACACGCTGGGTGCGCCGCGACGACGTGCTGAGCCGCACTCAACTGGGCGAGGTGCTCCTGCTCGCGCCCGACGGCGACGAGCCGATCGCACTCACCTCACCCGGCGACCTGCTCTGGGAGCTGCTGGCCGAGCCGCACACGATCAAGGAGCTGGTGGACGCGTTCGCTGTCGACCAGGCCGACTCGGCAGCAGTGGCCGGTGCGATCGACGCGATCCTGCGCCGGCTGCATCGTCAGGGATTGATCACAGCGACCGGATGAGCGACACCACGGAGCGGCTGTCGAGATCGTCGTGACGCACGATCGGCACCCGTTGCTGCAGCACCAGCAGGCCCTCGATGTGGGCGGCGCAGGTGGGTCCGGTGCGGCTCGCCACCAGCGCCGACAGGTGCGAGAAGGAGACCACCGGCGAGTCAGTGGGGACGGGAGGGGCGGCGAGTGCGACGACCGCCGAGATCGGGACCCGGCGGTAGCTGCCGCCCGCCGGTGCGAGGTCCTCCCGGAGGAGCAGCTCGCCGCGGGCCGGGTCGACGAGCACCGGGCTGTAGGGGACCAGCTCGTAACCTTCGTCGACCAGTCGCCGCGCGTGCGAGTCGATGCGCTCGCCGAAGGCGTCACCGAGCACCACCGCCATCCCGTTGCGTACGACGGCCCGACCGAACACCTCCAACGCGCCCGGCGGCGGACGCAGCATCGTGTACACGTGCGCGACCGCGGCCCCGATCGCTTCGTCGAGGTCGAAGGACCGGAAGCTCTGCACACCGCTGCGGTACACGCGATGCGCCTCCCGCTTGCCCAGCTTGCGTGCGCCGACGGTGAGCGAGATGTTCGGCGCGGCGTCCGCCTGCACCACCCACGGCTGCAGGCGCGCACGCAGCAGCTCGGCCACCTCGGCGTCGTTCGTGCGCACACCGATCAACCCTGTGCTGCCGTCAACCCCGGCAATGCGCAGTGCGATGAGCCCCGCTGACCCGAGCGGGAAGTTGATGTCCAGTCAAAGGTTGCGCGGCTCGAACAGCGCGTCAGGGTCGTACGTGGGCTCGGGGATGGCGATGCAGCCGTCGTCGTCGGCGTGCTCGTGCACTTCGACCGGTGGTGGCGGACTGTCGGGGCTGGTTGCCAGACCGTCGGCGAGGAGGCGCTGGGCCAGGGCGCCGGCATCGGCGAGCACCGTCTCGTACGGCACGGCGAGCACGTCGGCAATGTCGGTGGCGATGTCGGCCACGGTCGATTCACCGTCGAAACAACGCCACACGAGTGCACCCGAGGCGTTGAGCAGGTGGAGCGAACCACGACCTTCGTCGACCAGGATTGCTTCCTCGTCGACCTCGACCATCTTCACGTCCGGTGCCGGGGTGAGCACCAGCGAGCTCACCCGCACCTGATCTCCACGAGCAACTTCCCGTTGGGCGTACCCGGAGCACCCCAGTGGATGCCGGGCGCCCCGCTGCAGACCGCGGCGGCGACGTAGTTCGGCGCAACGGTCACCGTCGTGGTGTTGATCGCGCCGCCAGTGATCAGTAGCGGCGCCGAACCCGCCGATTGACACGGGATGGCCGGGCAGTCTGTGGGCGTCGTTGCGGGGCCGCGACGATGCACGACACCCATGACCCTGGTGATGACGCACGAGCAACCGGCAATGGTGAGCTTCACCGCTTGCATGTTGCCGTCGCCCGACCCGATATGCGCGATGCTGCCGCCCGCGCCCGGCGGCGAGATGGCGCCGGTGAATGCGGCCGTCAGCGCGACAGCGGCCGGAGTGGTGTTGACGTAACCCGCCGTAGGGGTGCATGGAGCAGCAGCTGGGGTCGACGCCAACGCGCTTTGATACGCCACCCAGAACGTGCCCTTCGCACAGGTCGCGGCCGCTGCCGGGTTCGAGATGCCGTCGATGACCAGCGGCACCGTCCAGGCGACTGCTGCAGCTTT
>JBAVTH010000531.1:0-5270 GCA_049696035.1 Ilumatobacteraceae bacterium | reverse complement strand
CGCCGAACTGCGCGTCGTGTACGCGACCGTGCTGCGCGAGGGCTCGGAGAACGATGTCCGCGTGTGGATCCATCAGCCAACGCTGCTGGCCATCTGGGACTCCCTGTGGTTGCCATCAGCCGTCCACGAAGCGTGGGACGGATGGATTCGAGAACACCGCGTGCATGTCGCTGTCTGAGTTCCAGCAACAGGTCGCATCATTGTTTTCTTCGCTCTCCGAGGCCGAGGTCGGTGCCCTGACTGGCGGCGGCGATCAGAAGACGCCGAGTTGCGGTGCTGCGATGAGTCGGGACGCTGCGTCGATGCAATCGGCGGCCACGCTCAGCGCGTCTTCCGACTCCTCGGTGGTGACGGGGTCGTAGTTCGAAGGGTCCGGGTACTCCGCTTGGTTCCGTCGGCGTCGCAGACGATCGATCGACGTGAGGCCGGCCACACCAGGGAACTGGGCGTTCATCGCTTCGACGATGACGATGTGGCCGCCCGCGGTCGTCCCTCGCAGACCCTGATGAGCCAGCAAACGCACTCGCTGCTTTCCGTGCCGCGTCGTAGGCGAGGGAGAACGATCCCTCCGGGTCGTTGGTCGTGGCAGTTCTTCCGGTTGCGACGTGACGGCGGGCGGACTCGATGAGCCCCTCGACGGTCGCCGCTTCAGCCGGCACGCGCTGAAGTTGTCGAGCGTCGAGCAGGCGCTCGATGACCTCGCTTCCCTTGTTCCACCTCGGCATCTCGCTGAGGGTACCGGACCTCGAGAAGCGGCGATGAGCGAACTTGGCGAGTGAAACCGTCGCTGGCCTTGTCCCACGCGTCACGAGTGCGGAGTGTGACATTGACCTCCCGCCCGAGCCGTTGCTGGGCCCGCAGCGCAGCCTCATGGACCTCGTCGCGATCCGGTCTGCCGACGACGAGCAGGTCGATGTCGTTGGGGACCGGACCGGCCTCGCCCTCATAGCGAGCTGCCCACGATCCGTAGATCATCAGCTGCTCGATCCGGCTGACAGTTCCGAACTCTTCGGCGATCACGAGTGGCGGCCCGAACGACATCAGCACCAACTGCGTCAACGGACGCACGTTTGGGTTGGACTCATTGGCCGACAGCAGCTTCGTTCTGCCCACTGTCTGGATGTGGACGAGTTGAACGTCCTGCAGACGGCGCACCTCGGTGGCGACCGTCTGATACGGATGCCCCGTTCGGTCCGAGAGCTCTTCGATGGTCCACGAGCGCGACGGGTCGACCAGAACGAGCGCGAGGAGCTCCCCTTGGAGCCGCGATCTGAAGATCGGCAGGAGGGGCGGCGCAGCGACTCGCATGCTCCGAGTATCGCTCTATTTCCGAGCAATATCAACCAGAAATAGAGCGATCAAGTACCATCGGCGAGCAGGGCCCTTCTCCCGCCGTGACCATTCTGTGACCAATCAGCGGATTCCACCGCCAGAAATAGCCTCTGACCTGCATGTTGTTGGCGGAGGTGGACGGGAATCGAACCCGCCGGACGAGGATCGCTCGTCCCAACCGCTTTGAAGGCGGCGGAGCCCACCAGGTACCCGGACACCTCCACCAACCACCGTAGCCGGGCTTCGCTACGCTGCCCGCATGAAGCGCGTGATCCTCCTCATTGCCGTCATCGCCCTGGTCGCCGTGGCGGTGAAGAAGGTGAAGTCGTCCTGACGCTGTCCCTGTTCTGCTCGGAGGCCGCGCTGCAGCAGTACGGCGGGGCATGGCACGTCATCGCCCCCGACCTCGAATACGTGGTGCTGCCCCACGAGGGTCGGCTCGGCGAGCAGGACGTGGCCCGCATCGACCTGGCCGTCTTCACCGCCGACATCTGGACCGGCAGCCGCGGGCCGGCGTTCTTCAAGGTGCTGCTCACTGCACCCAACGCTCGCTGGCTGCACATGTTCGCCGCCGGCACCGACAACCCGGTGTTCGACGCCGTCCGCGCACGAGGTTGCCGAATCACCAACTCGTCGGGCTCTTCAGCGGCGCCCATCGCTCACACCGTGATCATGCACACCATCGCCCTGTGCCGTGGCGCCCACGCACTGGCGGTCGCTCAATCCCGCCACGTCTGGGCTGGTCGCGACATCACCGAGGCAGCAAAGGTCGACGTGGAAGGCCGCACGATGGCGGTGGTCGGGTTGGGCAGCATCGGCAGCGAGGTCGCTCGGCTGGCGCAGCACTTCGGCATGCGCGTCGTCGGTGTGCGCCGCCACCCGCGGGGCGACGAACCGTGCGAGACGTGGCCCACCTCCCGCCTGCACGAGCTGCTGCCGCACGTCGACGACCTCGTACTGACCGCCCCACTCACCGATGCGACGCATCACCTCATCGGCGCTCACGAACTGGCGCTGCTCCCGCGCGGCGCACACATCATCAACGTGGGCCGCGGCCCGTTGATCGACGAGCCGGAGCTGATCACCGCACTCGAGTCGGGGCACCTCGGCGGCGCGGCACTCGACGTGTTCGAGGTCGAGCCACTCCCCGATTCCAGCCCACTGTGGGATCTGCCGAACGTGATCATCACGCCGCACAGCGCAGGCGGCACTCCGCTCGCCGCAGCACGCGCGGCCGCCATCTTCGCCGACAACCTCGGCCGCTACCTCCGTGGCGAGCCGCTGATCAACGAGGTGACCTGACATGCGACCGATCAGTGTGGGCGACCTCACCGTGCACCCCATCCTCGACGGCACCGCCGTGTTGGACAAGACGCTGTGGACCGGCAGCGACTGGACCGCACACCGGCACCTCTTGCGCGACGACGACACGATGCTCGTGCCGGTGGGTGCCTTCCTGGTGCGTGCCGGCGAGCGCTTGCTGCTGCTGGATGCCGGCATCGGCGACGTGCACAACGAGATGTTCGAGGGCGGACAGCTGCTGATCTCGTTGGCCGCCGCCGGCGTACAGCCTGGCGACATCGACACGATCATCGTCAGCCACCTCCACAGCGATCACATGGGCTGGCTGGAGACCGATGGCGGCCCGACGTTCGCCTACGCAACCGTGCACGTGGGGGCGTCCGATTGGGACTACTTCGTCGACAACGAGGGTGGCAGCAAGCGACGCGCGGAACGGTTGCGTTCCATCGAGTCGCACGTGCAGCTGATCGAGGGCGACGGCGCCACGATCCTGCCCGGTGTCACCACCCGCGCCACGCCGGGCCACACCCCGGGCCACACCAGCACCGTCATCTCCAGTGGCCGCGAGCGGCTGATCGTGCTCGGTGATGCGCTGCACTGCCCGGCGCAACTGACCGAGAGCGAGTGGCAGTTCTTCTACGACGTCGATCCCGAGTTGGGCGTGCGCACCCGTCAGGCCCTGCTGCGCGAAGCGGAGGCAGAGGGCACCACACTGCTGCCCTGCCACTTCCCCGGCATGCAGGCCGCGCGGCTGATGCCCGCGCACGGGCAGCGCCACTGGGTGCTCAGCGGGGCCTGACAGCCTCACGACGTACTCGCGTACATCCCTGCGGGCCGCGGGTTGGCACAGGTGATCACGGTCGATATGGTCGGCTTCGACCCCACCTTGCGCATCGTGTGCTGCAGGTTCGGTCGCCGACTTCCCCCGGTCGAAGGTTCCCTTTCCTGGGGGTAGTCCATGTTCCTCTGCTGGTCCGCGAAAGGCGGCAGCGGCACCACCGTGGTGTCGGCCGCCCTCGCACTCGTGCTCTCCCATCGGCGCCCGGCACTGCTCGTCGACCTCGGTGGCGATGCACCGGCTGCACTGGGCCTCGCCGAACCCGCCGGTCCCGGCGTGGCCGATTGGCTGGCCTCCGTCACCGCCGACGCCGACGCACTGCACCGTCTGGCCGTGCCCGCCACCGACACGCTGCAGCTCATCCCGCTCGGCCGCGGCACACCTGGCGAGCGATGGGCTGCCTTGGCCACCGCGCTCAACGGGTGCGCTGGCCACACCGACGTCGTGATCGATGCGGGCACGGGCGTGCCGCCCTCGGCGCTGGTCGCCGCCGCGACGCACAACCTGCTCGTGACCCGCCCCTGCTACCTCGCGCTGCGAAGGGCGGTGGCCGCGGGTGTCCAACCCACGGGCATCGTCCTGCTGCACGAGCCCGGCAGGGCGCTCACCGCCCGCGACGTGGAACGCTCGCTGGGCGCCCCGGTCGTGGCCGAACTGCACTACGACCCCGCGGTTGCACGCGCCGTCGACGCCGGCCTGCTCGCCGCTCGCCTGCCCCGCTCGCTCGCCCACTCGCTGAAGAGCGCTGCATGATCGATCTCGTCGCCGAGCAGTCGCCGCTGGGCGGCCTGGAGCGTTGGCTGCAGGATCCTGCCGTCAACGAGGTGATGGTCAACGCCGGCAGCGAGGTCTGGGTCGAGCGCGCCGGCAGGGTCGAGCACGTCGGGCGCATCCGCCCGGCCACCGTGCTCGCAGCGATCGAACACATCCTCAGCCCGCTCGGTCGCCGGCTCGATCGCACCCACCCGACGGTCGATGCCCGTCTCGTTGACGGCTCGCGGTTGTGCGCGGTCGCCGAACCGGTCGCGGTGGATGGTCCGTGCCTCACCATCCGCCGGTTCAGCACGCTTCCGGTGCCGCTCGCCCGGTTCGCCACACCACCGGTGGTCGAGCTGCTGCGCAACCTGGTCGCCCGGCGCTGCAACGTGGTGGTCAGCGGGGCCACGTCCTCGGGCAAGACGACACTGCTCAACGCCCTCGCGAGCGAGGTGGAACCCGAGGCACGGTTGATCACCCTCGAAGACGTCGCCGAGCTTCGGCTGCCGCACCCGCACGTGGTGCGGTTGGAAACGCGCGAGGCCACGCCCGACGGCGTCGGCGAGATCACGCTCGCGCACTTGCTGCGCACCGCGCTGCGCATGCGACCCGACCGGTTGGTGGTGGGCGAGATCCGCGGCGAGGAGGCCGTGCATCTGCTGCAGGCGCTCAACACGGGGCACGACGGCTCGCTGGCAACGGTGCACGCCAACAGCGCCGTCGATGCACTCGAACGGCTGGTCTCGTTGGTGCTGCATCAGGCGGGCAACTGGCCGCTGCCCGCAGTCCACCAGCACGTTGCCCGCGCGATCGACGCCGTCGTTCACGTGCAGCGACGAGCCGACGGCACTCGCCGCATCACGGAGGTGGCAGAGGTCGACGACAACTCGTCGAGCTCGGGTCACGCCGTGGCCGTGCGGCTGATGGTGCAAGGCGACGCAGTGGTGGGCCAGCCGCGCCGAGCACGCACGTGACGGCCTGGGCAGCTGCGGCGCTGGTGCTGGTGGTGGCGCACTGGGCTGCGAGCCGGCTGGCCCCCACC
>JBAVTH010000530.1:0-6957 GCA_049696035.1 Ilumatobacteraceae bacterium | reverse complement strand
GACAGTCCGACGACACCGCCGTTGGCCTTCACGCTCTCACCCGACACCGGGTTGATCGACGACGCGACCGGACGCGTTGCGTCGCCCGGGTACAGGGTCAGGTACCCCGACGGGCCGTCGGGCACCGTCACGTTGTAGGTGATCGCCGTCGCCGTGGTGGGGATCGTGCAGTTGCCGTTCCTGTTCCACACCTGACGGTCCAGGGTCTCACCGGCGACCAGCGGGGTGCCCCGGTCGCCCACCTGGGCCCCGGCGCGGGTGTCGAACAGCCGGCACGGGGTGATCGAGACGAACGACGCGGCTGGGGCGGTGGCGGCTGCGCTCGGGTCGTCGGCGTGGGCCATCCAACCGACACCGCCTCCACCCAGCGCAACCGCCACGGCCGCGCCGATGGCGGCCCAGCGCGAACGCATCAACGAAACGTCACGACCACGACCACGACCGAACATGAGTCACTCCCATCGATGGACGGCCATCGAGAGCCGAACAGCGAAACAGTAGACCCTGAGCCGCAACGCCCTTTCCGGTCCCCACGCGGGCCCGATGCCGTGCTGGCAGACTGGTCGCCGGAGGGGTTCTCTCGCGTGCAACGGGGTTCCGCGAAACTCTGTCATACCCCTTGCGTACTGTTGTTCGCATGGAGATCTCGACGGTCTGCGAGCGGGTACGAGGCGTCGAGACGGTGCGCGCCGCCGTGGCTGCGGGCACGGCGTCGCGCTCGCAGCTGGAGAGCGGGCTGCGGTCCGTGGCGGTCGTGCGGTCGTGGCTGGCGGCGGCCGAGGCCCAGGTGGCCGCCGGGTTGGCGGCCGTGTCCTCGTTCCCCGAGCAGGCAATTGCAGAGGCCGGGCGTGGGTCGCAGGGCGAGGCCGGTCGTGTGCTGCAGCGTTCGGGCACGCTCGGTGCCGCGCCGGAACTGGCCGGGGGGTTGAACGACGGCTCGCTCACCACCGGCCATGTCGATGCGGTGACGAAGGTGGCGAAGGGGCTCGACGGCGAGCAGCGGGCGGAGCTGATCCGCCGAGCGAACGGCCTCGCCGGGTTCGCCGCATCAACGTCGGTGGGCGAGTTCCGCACACGCCTCGAGCGTGAGGCGCGGTCCATCTCCACCGACGCGGGGATGACGAGGTTCGAGCGGCAGCGGGCGGCCGTGCGGCTGCGTCGCTGGACGGATGGGGAGGGCATGTGGTGCATGTTCGCCCGCTTCGATCCGCTCACCGGGGTGCGGCTATCGGGCCGGCTGGATGCCGAGGTGGAGGCGCTGTTCGCCACGACGGTGCCGGCGGGCTGCCCCACCGACCCCGTCGCCAAGCAGGAGTTCCTGGCGGCGTGGGCATTGTCGCGGGTGCTGCTCGATGGCGGTGCCGCGCAGCGCGCGGGCAGGCCCGAGTTCGTGGTGGTCATCGATGCCGGCAGCGGGGGAGAGCCCGATGATGATGGCGGCGCACGGCCGCGCGACTCCGTCGGCCACGCCGGCGAGGGCGCACCATGGCGCGCCGGCGAGTGGCCGACGGTCGACTGGGGGTTGCCGGTCGAGGTCCCGCACCGGGTGCTCGTCGAACTGTTCGGCGAGGCCGACGTCCACGCGGTCATCGTGCGCAATGGTGTCGTGTTGCACGCGCCGGGCGCGCTGAACCTGGGTCGCACCACCCGGTTGGCCAACCGCGCCCAGCGGCGGGCCCTGCGGGCCCTACATGCCACCTGCGCGATGCCCGGCTGCGAGGTCCGGTTCGATCGGTGCAAGGTGCACCACGTCCGCTGGTGGCGTCATGGGGGTCGTACCGATCTCGACAACCTGCTGCCGCTGTGCGTGCATCACCACAGCAAGGTCCACGCTGCTGGCTGGGTGGTCACCGTGGGGCCTGATCGGCAGCTCACGATCCGCTACCCGGATGGCACGGTGCAGGCCACCGGGCCGCCCGGTCGCCGTGCGGCCTGACGGCCGGGAGTGCGCCGGAAGGGTGGCGCGGCGTCAACCGGAAGGGTGGCGCGCCCGAACGTGTGGCGCGGCGGTCGAGGAGCGGGGTCGCGGTGGGTCCGTAGGATGGTGGCGCCATGACTGAGCCGTCCCTGTTCGATGTCGATCCGCTCGATCTGGCGACCCTGAACCCCGATCAGCTCGACGCGGTCGTCCACCGTGGCGGGCCGCTGCTGGTGGTGGCCGGCGCCGGCTCGGGCAAGACACGTGTGCTCACCCACCGCATCGCCCACCTCATCCAGGAGGGCGTGCCACCGTCGGCGATCCTCGCGATCACGTTCACCAACAAAGCTGCCGACGAGATGAAGCATCGGGTGGCTGCGCTCGTCGGGCCGATGGTGAAGGCGATGTGGGTGTGCACGTTCCACTCCGCATGCGTGCGCATCCTGCGCGCGAATGCCGAGGCGTTGGGCTATCCGCGCACGTTCAGCATCTACGACCAGTCCGATGCGCAGCGCCTCGCGGGCTACGTCATCCGCGATCTGGGGCTCGACGCCAAGCGGTTCCCGCCGCGGGCGGTGCACGGTCAGATCAGCATCTGGAAGAACGAGCTGGTCACGCCCACCGAGGCGCTGGCGAAGGCCGACAACCCGTTCACCCGCAAGCACGCCGAGGTCTATGTCGACTACCAGGCCCGCCTGCACAAGGCCGGGGCGATGGACTTCGACGATCTGCTGATGAAGACGGTGCAGCTGTTCCGAGAGCACCCCGACGTGCTGGCCCACTACCAGCAGCGCTTTCGGCACGTGTTGGTCGACGAGTACCAGGACACCAACATGGCCCAGAACGAACTGGCCCTGTCGCTCGCAGCGCAAAGTGGCGAGATGACCATCGTCGGCGACGGCGATCAATCGGTGTACGGATGGCGAGGCGCCGACGTGCGCAACATCCTGCAGTTCGAGGAAGCGTTCGACGATGTCACCACGATCGTGCTGGATCAGAACTACCGCAGCACCCAGACCATCCTGGATGCGGCCAACGCAGTCATCCGCAACAACCCCGATCGCAAGGAGAAGCACCTCTGGAGCGACAAGGGCGGTGGCGATCGGATCATGCGCTACCACGCCGAGGACGAGGGCGATGAAGCCACCTTCGTCGCCCGCACGATGCAGAACGTGCAGCGCGAGCACCACGTGCTGTGGAAGGACATGGCCGCCTTCTACCGCACCAACGCGCAGAGCCGGGTGCTGGAGGAAGCGTTCATGCGCTTCGGCATCCCCTACAAGGTGGTCGGGGGCACCCGGTTCTACGACCGGCGCGAGATCAAGGACGCGATGGCGTACCTGCGGGCGGTGGTCAACCCTGCCGACGAGGTGAGCATCAAGCGCGTGCTCAACGTGCCCAAGCGCGGCGTCGGTGAGGGCAGCGTCGCCAAGCTCGACGCGTTCGCCAAGGCCGACGGCACCTCGTTCGCCGAGGCGATGCGTCATGCGCAGGAGGCCGGGCTCACCGGCCCGGCAGCACGCGGCGTGGAGAGCTTCGTGCGCTTGCTCGACGAGATGGCGCTGCTGGCAGCCGACGATGCCAACGGCCCGGGCGACCTGCTGCAGGCCGTGATGGACGGCAGCGGGTACCTGGCCGAGCTGGAGGCCGAGGAGTCGGTCGAGGCCGCGGGCCGGTTGGAGAACATCGGCGAGATGATCGGCTCCGCCCGTGAGTTCACCCGCATCGACGAGTTCCTCGAGCAGGTCGCGCTGGTCGCCGACACCGACGAGCTCGACGACGACGACAAGGCCGTGCTGATGACCCTGCACAGCGCCAAGGGCCTCGAGTACCCGGTGGTCTTCCTGGTCGGCATGGAGGAAGGACTGTTCCCCAACAGCCGGGCGCTCACCGAGCCGACGCAGATGGAGGAGGAGCGCCGGCTGGCCTACGTGGGCATCACCCGCGCCCAGCAGAAGCTGTTCGTCAGCCATGCCTGGAGCCGGCAGCTGTTCGGCACCACCAACTACAACCCGCCCTCGCGGTTCCTCGACGAGATCCCTGCCGACTTGATGGAGCAGTCCGGAGCGGTGGGCGGGCGGAGCTCGTACGGCCGCCAGAGCTACCGCGACCGCGGTCGCGGCAGCGGCGGCGAGTTCGGGTCGCCCCCGCCCTATCGCCGGCGGGACGACGAATCCGAGCGCAGCCAGCGCAGCACCGGCAGCCGTTCGCCGGTCAGCAGCTTCGACCCCGACGACGATGTCGATTGGCATCGCGAGCGAGTGGTCGATGCCGCGCTGGCCGCCGGTCGTCGCAGCCAGCCGGCGCCGTCGAACTCCCACGACCTGGGGCTGCGCACGGGCGACGATGTCGAGCATCCAGCCTTCGGCGAGGGTGTGATCATCGAGATCCGCGGCCAGGGCGACAAGGCGGAGGCGACGATCCGCTTCCGTGAGGCCGGCACCAAGCACCTGTCGCTCGCCTGGGCGCCCCTCAAGAAGTTGTGACGATCTCTCAGGGTCCTGGTGGAGCTGATTGAATTGCTGCGATGCCGTTCGCGCTGAAGCACCACGACCCGGAGACGCTGCAGCGGCGCAAGCGCCTCAGCCGCACCTGGGCCGGCATCGTGGTCGCCTGGTCGCTGATCCGCACGCTGATCGTGTGGGCCGCCGTCGGCGACTACGGCCTCAACCCGTGGATCTATCTCGGGCTGGATCTGGCCTCGGCCGTCATCGATGCGTTGAGCACGCCGCGGATGGTGCTCAGCTTCATCGACGACCACTTCAAGCAGGCGGTGAAGTGGGCGGTGATCTCCCTCGGCGTGTTCATCGTTCCCGACCTGTACATCTTCCTCGGCACCCGCACCCTGCCGAAGCGCATCATCGTGGTCGTCTGCCTCATCATTGCGCTCACGCTCACCATCGGCGTGATCGGTGTGGTGCGCAAGATCCGCAAGGGGCGCGACGAGCGTCGCTTCGCGAAGTGACGCCGTAGCGGACGTGAGCCGGGCGACCCCCACGTGATTGAATTGCGTGCATGAAGGCAGCCATCCTGTTCCAGAGCCTCACCGGCAACACGCGCAAGGCGGGTGAGCTGATCGCCGCCAACCTGCAGCAGGAGGGTTGGGGCATCACCACCGTCTCGCCGATGAAGCAGCTGGAGATGGCCGCCCTCCAGCGCGCCGACGTCGTCATCGTCGGCACCTGGGTGCACGGCCTGTTCGTCATCGGCCAGGCGCCGTTCGGCATCGGCGCGATCGGCCATCTGCCTGCACTGCGAGGCAAGCTCGCAGCCACCTACTGCACGTTCGCGCTCAACCCGGGCAAGACGCTCGACCGGCTCGACGGTGCGGTCAGCAGCCTCGGTGCGGAGGTCATCGGTGGCCTCGCGCTGCACCGCAGCAAGCTGGAGGCGCACTCGGAGGAGTTTGCCGCTCGTCTCGTCGCGAACATCCCAGTTCGCGTCTGAACCGGCGTTCAGCCGCGGGTGAGGCTGGGGTCGTTGATACGACCCACGAACACGATCGTGCCGGAGTACAGGTCGCGCAGCCAGAAGGTGAACGGGTGGTCCACCACGAACTGGATCGGCTCGGTAGGGTCGGGCATCGCGGTTGCCACCATGACCACCGCGGTCGCGGCGGCGGCCTCGGTGCCCGTCTCGTCGACGGTGATGTTGGCCTGGTGGATCACATCGCCGATGGTCAGTGGCTCGTCGGTGGTCATGCCACTGAAGTCGGCGGCGTCGGTGAAGGCGGTGGTCATGCCCATCGCCCCCAACACGTCGGCGAGGCTGGTGGAGGTCTCGATGTCGAACCTGGGGAAGCTCAGCATGACGGGTTGCGGAGCCAAGGCCGCGAAGACCTCGTCGCCCGTCGGCAGCGGCGCCCCGGCGCCGGCCGGCGCGGTGTTGGGCACCAGCACGGTCATCGTCAGCCCGTAGAAGACGTAGGGCAGATCGATCGCCTTCCAGTCGTCGGTGGCGGCCACCTGGAACGTGCCGTCGGTGTGCATCATCGCGACCGTCACCTCGCCGGTCGGGGTGGTGAACGGGTCGTCGGTGGTGAGCGCCTCGTTGAAGGCGGTGGCCCAGTTGGCCTTGAGGTAGATCGCATTGACGAGCGTGAGGCGCGACGCCGCTGTGATCGTGCCCTCACCCAGCAGCTCGGGGATGCGGTCCTTGGTCTCGGCCGCCACCCACTCGTTGATCGCCGTCCGTGCGGCCTCGGGGTTCGAGGCGTAGTCGACGATCTCGAGGCCGGCGTCGTACTCGGCCGAGAGCAGATCGAGGAACGCCTGCTCGAACTCCAGCCCGGCCTGCGCCCACAGCGAGTTGGCGATGGACAACTGCACCTCGCTCACCCCGGTGCCGCCCTCGGCGGTGTTGTCCTGACGCTGGTTCTGGGCGGCGAGCACTGCGCCCAGGCCGTTCATCGAGCGATGGATGGTCGTCGGGTCGGTGATGTGCAGCACGGCGTCCATCTCGGCGAGGGTCGTTCCCTTGGCCCCGGCCGAGGTCATCGCCAAGGCGAGGGCGATGCTCGCCGGTGAGACGATCAGGTTGGCTGTCGGATCGGCAGCAACCAGTCGGTCGAACAGATCGGCGGCGAACGCGTTGATCGCGAGGCTCGCAGCCGTGGGGTCGGCGTCGGCGGTGACATGCGCAGCGGTGCCGCGCAGGCTGGCGTGTGCGCCCGTGCCGCCCTGGTCCGTGCCCGTGGGGTCGGTGCTGACGGGGTCGGTGCTGATGGGGTCGGTGTCGATGGGGTCGGTGCCCGCCGGCGTGGTGCCGGTGCCCTTTGAGTCGTCGCCACACGCTGGCAGCGCGACGGCGATGGCAGGGAGGGTGAGCAGCGAGAGGAACGTACGGCGTTGCATGCTCATCTGACGGCGCTCACCCGCTGTCAGTTCCGACGGTGTCGGTTCCCACGGTGTCGGTTCCCACGGTCGTCGCCGTGGAACCCACGTCGGACGTGAGGTCGAGGGTCAGGCTGCCGTCGTTGTTGACGATCGGTCGTACGCCCGCGGGCGGCAGGGCGAGATCTGCGGGTTCCAGCGTGCGGC
>JBAVTH010000529.1:0-4903 GCA_049696035.1 Ilumatobacteraceae bacterium | reverse complement strand
GTCGTCGACGTACTGCCCACTGCCTGAGGGCAACCAGCTCTGCACGAACGCCCGGCCGCGAGGCCGGGCGTTCGTCGTTTTCATCACACCTCTCCTCGGCCTTCCCAGTTCTCTGGGGCCAGCCGGGTAGGGCCCGACGGGTCAGGGGTTGGCGATCACCAGCGCACCCGCCTGTACCACCCAGCGGATTCGGCTGCGGAGGTCGGTGAGGTCGAACGGCAGGCCGCGGGTGATGACGAGGTCGGCCCGTTTGCCGGGTTCGAGCGAGCCTCGGTCGTCGGCCAGGCCCATCAGTTGGGCGGCGGTGCGCGTGGCCGCCGTCACGGCCCCGGCAGGGCTCATGCCGCAAGCGATCATCTGCTCGAGCTCGCGCAGGTTCTGACCGTGGGGCGTGACGCCCGAGTCGGTGCCCATCGCCACCTTCACGCCGGCAGCGATCGCACGCCCGATGCTGTCGCGGTGGGTTTCGATGACCATCCGGGTCTTGTCGATCGCGTACTGCGGTACGTTGACGCCACGGTCGACGGCTTCCAGCACACCCATCGGGGCGATGAGCGTGGGCACCAGGTAGGTGCCATGCTCGAGCATCATCGCGATGGCCTCGTCGTCGAGGTAGATGCCGTGCTCGATCGAGCGGATGCCGGCCCGGATTGCCGACTTGATGCCGTCGGTGGCCTGCGCGTGGGCCATCACCCACTTGCCGGCGGCGGTGGCCTCCGCCACGAGGACCTCGAGCTCGTCGTTGCGAAAGTGGCCGTGTCGCGGGTCGTCGCGAGGGGAGAGGACACCGCCGCTGGTGCACACCTTGATCACGTCGGCGCCGGCTCGGACGAGCTCGCGCACCTTCTTCCGCATCGCTTCGGGGCCGTCGACGATGTTGTCAGGCTTGCCGGGGTGAGCGAGGCCGATGAGGCCTGGGAGGTGAGCCCCGCAGGGCTGCCACGAGTCGCCGTGGCCGCCGGTCTGGCTGAGGATCGCAATCGAGATCTGCATGTCGGGACCTGGGGCGAGGCCACGTTGTTGCGCTGCCTTGACACCCAGGTCGCTACCACCGGCTTCGCGCACCGTGGTCACGCCGGTGGCCAACGTGCGGGCCATCCGTTCGGCAGCCAGGAAGAAGTTGAGCGAGAAGGGAGTCTGCACGCCGAGCATCGGGTCGAGGTTGCCGTCGGCCATGAAGTGCACGTGGCAGTCGATGAAGCCGGGGTACACGGTGTGCCCGGTGGCATCGATCTCGGTGTCGCCGTCGAGGCCCGGACCCACAGCGACGATGCGGCCGGCCTCGAGCACGACGTCGGCAGGGTGTGGCTCGTGACCGATGCCATCGACGACGATGCCACCACGGATGAGCAGGCGGGTCATCGCCCGAGCGTAGACCAACCTCAGAGGTGGGTGTCGATGCCCTGCGGGAGCTGATCGAGGGGCCAGTCGAGCAAGGCCACTCCTTGCCGGCAGGCGAAGCGATCGGTCATCCCGCCCACGTAGGCAACCGCCGCGTGCAGCGCGTCGGAACTGCCCGCTGCCAGCTGGTCGCCGTCGGGGAGCAGGGCGGGTTGCTCGGCGAAGTGTTCGACGAGCGCCCGCAGCAGGCTGACGACCGCGGCGGCCTGGGCATTGGAGGCCGGTCGCAGGTAGATGTTGTCGTAGTTGAAGCGCCGGAACGCCGCCAGTGCCTCGGCGAGCGGCGCCACCATGCCGATCCGGCCATGCTGTGCAGCCGCGTCGATCATCCCGTACACGAATGCGCCGAGTTGCTCGCGGCGGACGGTCCCGCAACGGTCGCGAACCAGTGCCGGCAGCGTGTCGGGCGAGACCACTCCACTGGCCACGGCGTCCTCGAAGTCGTGGCAGACATACGCGATGCGGTCGGCCCAGCTGACCACCTCGCCCTCCGGGGTGGCCGGCGCCGGCCGGCTCCAGCTGTGGTTGCGGACGCCGTCGAGCGTCTCGGCGCACAGGTTCAGCGACACCAGGGTGACATCTGCGCCCCAGGTGGCGTGGTCGAACCCCCCAGGTACGTAGGGGCTGAGGGCGTCCTCACTGGCGTGCCCTCCGGGGCCGTGCCCGCAGTCGTGCCCGAGCGCGATGGCCTCTGCGAGCGCCACGTTGAGCCCCAGGGCACGGGCCACGGACGACGCGATCTGTGCGACTTCGAGGGCGTGGGTGAGGCGGGTGCGTTGATGGTCGTCGGGGAACACGAACACCTGGGTCTTGCCGGCCAGCCGTCGGAACGCGTTGGCATGCAGGATGCGGTCGCGATCGCGTTCGAAGGCGGTGCGCCAGGCGTCGGGCTCCTCGTCGATCGCCCGCGCTCCGGCGCCCGACGATCGGGTGGCGAGAGTGGCCAGCGAGGCCTCCTCCCGTGCCTCGCGCGCGTCGCGGGGGAGCAGCAGCCTGCTGCCACTCCCGGCCCAGGAGTCGGCATGCGCGACGTGCACGCCGTCAGCGTGATGCCCCGTCATGGTGGATGCCCACCGTTCGGCTCGCTCCTCGATCCCGGTCACCCTGGGAAGGGTACCCGGGCGTGCGACTCCGTCGTTGGAGTGTCCATGGCGCCCCGCGCCAATAGCTCCGGCTCCTCGACGGCCCGCCCGGTAGCCTCACAGGGTCCTATGAGCTCCTTTGTCGACGAAGCCCAACTCAACGTGCGCGGTGGCGATGGTGGCGCGGGCTGCGTCTCGTTCCGTCGCGAGGGGCCGGTCGCCTTCGGCGGGCCCAACGGTGGCGATGGTGGGAAGGGAGGCGACGTCTGGCTCGTGGCCAACCGCAACTCGGCCTCACTGCTGGCATTTCGCGACCACCCGCACCGCCGGGCCGGCGATGGTGTGCATGGAATGGGCAAGGACCAGCACGGCAAGCGCGGCAAGGACCTGGAGGTGATGGTGCCGGAGGGCACCGTCGTCACCGACCTGCACACGGGTGAGCTGTTGGCGGATCTCGCCCACCACGGCGATCGCTGGCTGGCCGGCGCGGGCGGGCGCGGCGGTCGCGGCAACGCCAAGTTCGCGTCGAACCGGCGTCGTGCCCCCACGTTCGCCGAACAGGGCGAAGAGGGCGACGAGCACTGGCTGAAGCTGGAGCTGAAGCTGATGGCCGACGTCGCGCTGGTCGGCTTCCCCAACGTGGGCAAGAGCACCCTGATCAGTGTGATCAGCGCCGCCAAACCGAAGATCGCGGACTACCCGTTCACGACGCTCGAGCCCAATCTCGGCGTTGTGCGCTACAACGACACCGAGTACGTCGTGGCCGACATCCCGGGGCTCATCGAGGGCGCCAGCGAGGGCAAGGGATTGGGCCACCGCTTCCTCAAGCACATCGAGCGCGCTCGGGTGCTGTGCGTGATGGTCGATCTGTCGGCCATCGACGGTGTCGACCCCCACGAGCAGGAGCGAGTGCTGCTCAACGAGTTGGAGGCCTACCGTCCGGAGCTGCTCGATCGGCCGCGCCTGGTGGTGGGCACGAAGAGCGACTCGGCGGTCTACGACTGGGACGGTGAACAGATCTCGGCGATCACCAACCAGGGCATTCGCGAGCTCGTCGGCCGCATGGCGGCGCTCGTGCACGGCGCCCGCGCCGAGCAGCCCGACACGGAAGGCATCGTGATCATCCGCCCCAACGCCGACGGAGCACGCGTGGATCGTCTCGGCGACCACGAGTTCCGCCTGGTCGGCCGTCAGGTCGAGCGGCTCGTCGCGCTCAACGACGTCAGCACTCCCGAGGCGCTGTCGTACATCGATCATCAGCTCAAGCGCATCGGCGTCCCACGGCTGCTCAAGAAGGCCGGGGCGGCCGACGGCGACATCATCTGGATCGCCAAGTTCAGCTTCGAGTACCAAGAGGAAGTCTGACCGTGCGGGTTGTCGCCAAGATCGGGACGTCCTCGATCACCGATCAGCTCGGAGTCATCGATGCCACCATCATCGACGCGCTGTGCGATCAGATCGCCCAGTTGCACGCTGCTGGGCACGAGGTGGTGCTCGTCAGCTCGGGCGCTGTTTCGGCGGGCGTGGCGGCGCTGGGATTGGCTGCCCGCCCCACCGATGTGATCACGCTGCAGGCAATCTCCGCAGCGGGCCAGAGCCGGTTGATGGAGCACTACAACCGCTCACTCGATCGCCACTCGTTGGTGGCCGCGCAGGTGCTGTTGGTGCCCCACGACTTCGTCGATCGCCGCCAGTACCTGCATGCGCGCCAGACGTTGGTGCGGCTGCTGGAGCTGAGGTGTGTGCCGATCGTGAACGAGAACGACGCCATCGCCAGCGATGAGATCCGCTACGGCGACAACGATCGCATCGCCGCACTCGTCGCCCACAACGTGGGCGCCGACGTGCTGGTCCTGCTCACCGACACCCCAGGGCTCTACACCGCTGACCCACGTACGGACTCGTCGGCCCGGTTGCTCGACGTCGTCGCGGCCGACGACCCACTGCTGTCGGTCGCGGCCACCGCCACCGGGAGCAATCGGGGCAGTGGTGGAATGGCCTCGAAGCTGTCCGCGGCGCGGATGGCATCGTGGTCTGGGGTGCGGGCGGTGATCGCCAAGGCGTCGCAGCCCGGCGTGCTGGTGGATGCGGTGAACGGGGTGGGTGTGGGCACCACCTTCCTCGCCAGCAGCCGCAACCTGCCCGCGCGCAAGCTGTGGATCGGCTTCGCCACCAACGTCGAAGGTGCAGTCGTCGTCGACGACGGCGCACGGCGCGCGCTGCTGGAGCGCGGCACGTCGTTGCTGCCGGCCGGCATCCTGGAAGTGATCGGCGGGTTCGTGGAGGGCGATGTCGTCGACGTGCGCGACACCTCCGGCATCGTGGTGGCACGGGGCATCGCACTCTGCGACGCCGATGTGCTCCGGTCGGTGCGAGGCAAGCGCACCGGCGATCTCCCCGCCGACGTCGCTCATGAGGCC
>JBAVTH010000528.1:0-2034 GCA_049696035.1 Ilumatobacteraceae bacterium | reverse complement strand
GTGCTACGACGGCGAACGGCGGTATCCGAAACTCACGAGCCTTCTGGAACGAGTGGCAGGAGACGTATCCGGGGACCCTGAGCGAGACGAACCAAGATCTGATCGCGTCAGGGCGATCGCCAATCGTCGACGAGCACTGGATGCAGACGTTCCCTGAGACTTCGGTCAACGAGGGGGAGACTTTGGTCCACCATCACCTTGACTGCGGACCCGTTGCGGTGCCCTTGCCTGCCTCGGTCCATGGCGGTACTCCCGGCTACTCGATCTGGCACTCGACGTGCTGAGGATGCTGCGATGATCGACTCGCTCAGCCAGCTCGCGGAACATTGTCGCCGAGTTGCGGGCAGATTCCCGCGCCTTGCATCTCGCGTGCTACTCGAACCGTCAACGGTGACAGAGGAAGACCTGAGTCGGCTTTCGGGCTTGTGGGGGAAGGTGCCGGACAGCTATCGCCAATGCATCGTGTCGTTCAATTTGGCCGGCGTCGCCGTCGGGTACTTCGAGCTCTCTCCGCCAATGCAGCAGGGCGAGACTCTGGTGGACGCTCTCATCCGAACAGAGGCTGACCGGCTTGCCATGGAAGTACCGGCGGCCTTGCGGCTCGTAGGCGCTTACGAGGGCGACCCACTGCTGTTGGACGTCCGCGACGAAGGCGTAGAGGGTCAGGTGCTGCGGCTAGATCTCGGCGCTGGCCCCCGACCTCAGTTGACGCGCGTTGCGAACTCGTTCGAGCAGTTGTTGGTTGCGGCTGGCCGGTTGGACCAGATGGTCTTTGAAGGTGCTGACGGCTGGCTGCCGGTCGAGGACTTCCTCGAGTCGCTTGAGAGCTTCAACCTCGACGAAGAGCAGATGCGCAACTGGCGGTTCTTCGCAGAGACCGCCCTGGTGGGCGGGTGAGCACGATCGCCCGCCTGCTGAGGGGGCTGCTCGTACTTGTTGCGGGTATAGCGATATCTGCAGCTGCACCTACGACGGCCCTCAGCGCAGCAACCTTCACCTACGACATCTCCACCAACGCGCGCGTCGACGCTCACGCATCTGCGCTCTCCGAGCCTGGAGAAAGCTCGCTCAGCGGTGTGCGGGGTGGGCCTGCCTCGCCGTCGGATGCGGCTCTAGGCACCTCTACGACCCCTTCCGCTGCGGTTGTTGCCACAGAAGCTGTTGGTGGCACCCATCCGCTGAGCGCGATCAACCCGACGGCCGGCACGATGAACTGCGGCCGATGTGCCATAGCGCTCGACTCGACATTGTCGGGCGCACCCGCGTCAGCGCTCGGCGGTGGGCCAATGACCCTCGCCGAAGTGGCCCAGGGGGTCGGCGCGAACCCCGCAGCTTGGGGGAATGTTCGATCGATCGCATCGATTACCCGACGAGATCGCGGCAGCCGGACCGGGTGCCCGAGGGATCGTCTACGGGGGCACCGGCACCCCTTCCAACCCGGGAATGGGACACTTCTACAATGTCGTCAATCAGGGAGGCGCAGTGAGATTCCTCGACGGTCAAACGGGTCAGGTCGTGAGCTACGGATCCGAGTTCTCCTGGTACGCCCTCCTGAGGACTGGCTCCTGATGTCGCTGGAATCCGCTCTTGTCCTCGTTCTCCGCTTCATGGTGGAGGTACTTGGCGACGATGCCAACGAACCGAGATACGCAATCGTCGGCGCAGAGCTACGAGATGAGGGCTGGCTCTTCGAGTTCACCTCTTCGGCGTTCCTCAGAACGAGGAGCTTCCTCGATGCGCTGGGCGGCAACAGGCCACTCCTCGTCCGCGCCGACGGAAAAGTGATCGAGCTCGCGGAGCCACGCGATGCAGGCGAGGCGGTGTGTCCCCGTGCCTCATAATTCGTTGCCACAAACTTCTTGGACGACGGGGCGAGTCGTCTCGTCGGCGCAAACCGGGCACAGATCGATCCTCGCAAGTTGACGGACTACGCGCTGAACCCCGCGCACCCAGTCGGCGGCAACAAGGCCAGGGTCTTCGAGTCTGCGTTCGGCTTCAACCAGTCGAACGCAGACGATCTCATCGGACAGCTCC
>JBAVTH010000527.1:0-17026 GCA_049696035.1 Ilumatobacteraceae bacterium | reverse complement strand
AGCACGGCCTGGTGGGTGTCGGCGCCGACCTGGAGCCCGGCACGCTGCTGGCCGCCTACCGCGGCGGGCTGTTCCCGATGCCGTTCCGCAAGCAGCTCATCGGGTGGTGGTCGCCCGACCCGCGCGGCATCCTGCCGCTCGACGGCCTCGTCGTCTCGCGATCGTTGCGGCAGAGCTGCCGCCGGTTCGAGGTGCGGCTCGACACCGCGTTCACCGAGGTGATGCGGCGCTGCGGCGACCCACGCCGGCCCCACGGATGGATCAACGAAGCGTTCGTCACCGCCTACACCCGCCTCCACGAGATGGGCTGGGCGCACAGCATCGAGACCTGGCGCGACGGCGAGCTGGTCGGTGGTCTCTACGGGGTGATGATCGGCCGCTTCTTCGCCGGCGAGTCCATGTTCCACACGGTCACCGACGCGTCGAAGGCGGCGATGGTCGCGACCGTGGAAGCGCTGCGGGAATCGGGGGCGGAGCTGTTCGACGTGCAGTGGAGCACCGCCCACCTTGCGTCGATGGGGGTCGTCGAAACACCCCGCGTCGAGTACCTGCGCCGCCTCGCGGCGGCGACGTTCGGCTGATCGTCCGGCCCTCGGGTCGAGCCGCGGCGAGGCCGGGGGTCTCCCCCCGGCCTCGACCGTCCCGTCCGTGGCCTCAGGATTCCCGCTCCGGACCTGACGCCACGCCGGCTCTCGCCCGCCGGAGCCCGCCCGCCTGCGCACGATTGCACGATGAGTCATCGGTGCCGCAGGGCAGTGACTTGAGAGCATCTTGCCGAGGTGGCGGCGCCGGCCGCCGGGCGCACGGCGCCGGGGGTGGCATCGCGCGCCGTCGAGGGGCAACACTGTGGTCATGAGCGAAGCCCGCCCCGCCGAACCGCATCGCGACGCCGCCTGGTTGATGCGCACGTACTCCGGCCACTCGTCGGCGGCCGCCTCCAACGAGCTGTATCGCACCAACCTGGCCAAGGGCCAGACCGGCCTCTCCATCGCCTTCGACCTGCCCACGCAGACCGGCTACGACCCTGATCACGTGCTCGCCCGCGGCGAGGTGGGCAAGGTGGGCGTGCCGGTCGTGCACCTGGGCCACATGCGCACTCTGCTGCACGACATCCCGCCCGGCAAGATGAACACGTCGATGACCATCAACGCCACGGCCGCCTGGATGCTGGCGCTGTACGTCGCGAATGCGGAGGAACAGGGGGTGTCGCCCGGGGATCTGCGTGGTACGACGCAGAACGACATCGTCAAGGAGTACCTGTCGCGTGGCACGTACATCTTCCCGCCGGCACCCTCGCGGCGCCTGATCGTCGACATGGTCGCCTGGTGCGCGCAGCACTCACCGAAGTGGAACGCGATGAACGTGTGCAGCTACCACCTGCAGGAGGCCGGCGCCACGCCGGTGCAGGAGATCGCCTTCTCGCTGGCCACCGCGATCGACGTGCTCGACGCGGTGCGCGACAGCGGCCAGGTGGCGCCCGAGCAGTTCACCCAGGTGTTCGGCGCCATCTCGTTCTTCGTCAACGCCGGCATTCGCTTCGTGGAGGAGATCTGCAAGCTGCGGGCGTTCACCGAGCTGTGGGATCGCATCGGCCTCGAGCGCTACGGCGTCACCGACGAGAAGGCCCGCCGGTTCCGCTACGGCGTGCAGGTGAACAGCCTGGGCCTCACCGAGGCGCAGCCGGAGAACAACATCCAGCGCATCGTGCTCGAGATGCTGGCCGTCACCCTGTCGAAGCGCGCCCGCGCCCGCAGCGTGCAGCTGCCGGCTTGGAACGAGGCGCTCGGTCTGCCCCGCCCGTGGGACCAGCAGTGGTCGCTGCGCATGCAGCAGGTGCTCGCCTTCGAGACCGACCTGCTGGAGTACGGCGACCTGTTCGACGGGTCGGTGGTGATCGAGGCGAAGACCGCCGAGCTGCGCGACGCCGCGTGGACGGAACTGCAGGACGTGCTGTCGCTCGGCGGCGCGTTCGCCGCGGTCGACGAGCTGAAGGGCCGCCTCGTGCGCAGCATGGCCGAGCGCACTCGCCGCATCGAGGCCGGCGACCAGACCGTCGTGGGCGTCAACAAGTTCACCGAGACCGAGCCGTCGCCGCTCAACACGCCGGGCAACATCCTCACCGTCGACCCGGCGATCGAGACCCAACTGGTGGCCGAGTTGGCCCAGTGGCGTGCGGCTCGCGACCAGGTCGCCGTCGATGCGGCCATCGATGCACTGCGCGACGCGGCCACCGGCAGCGGCAACATCATGGAGCCGTCGATCGCACTGGCCAAGGCAGGCGGCACCACCGGCGAGTGGGCGTCGGTGCTGCGCGGCGTGTTCGGCGAGTTCCGTGCGCCCACCGGCGTGAACGCTGCCGTCGGACGCCGCGTCGGCGAGCTGGCCGAGGTGGCCGAGTACGTGCGCTCGATGGCCGGCGGCCCGCCGCGCTTCCTCGTGGCCAAGCCGGGCCTGGACGGCCACAGCAACGGCGCCGAGCAGATCGCGGTCGCTGCCCGCGATGCCGGCATGGAGGTGGTGTACAGCGGCATCCGCCTCACGCCCGAACAGATCGTCGCCTCCGCCGTCGAGGAGGACCCCGATGTGATCGGCCTCTCCATCCTGTCCGGTTCACACCTGTCGCTGGTGCCGTCGATCGTGGCCATGCTGCGCGCCGAGGGCGTGGATGCGCCGGTCGTGGTCGGCGGCATCATCCCCGAGGGCGACCGCCAGCGCCTGGCCGACGCAGGTGTGAGCGCGGTGTACACGCCGAAGGACTTCCAGATGGCGCGGATCATGAACGACGTGGCCCACCTCGCCGCCACTCACCGCACCAGCAGCTGACGCGCGGCCCTCGACACACAGCCAGTGGAGATCGACATGAACGCCGAACAGGTCATGAGCACAGAGCAGTGGGATGCGATCGTCATCGGGAGCGGGCCGGGCGGCCTCACCACCGCGGCCTGCCTCGGGTCGGCCGGCAAGCGCGTGCTGGTGCTCGAGCGGCATGACGTGGCCGGCGGCAACATGCAGGTGTTCCGCCGCCACCACACCCGACCCGACGGAGGGCAGGACTGGTACGAGTTCGACGTGGGTGTGCACTACATCGGGGAGTGCCAGCCAGGTGGCCTGTTCCCCACGATCCTCAACTCGTTGGGTGTCGGCGACCGCATGCGCTTCCTGCCGCTCGACCCCGACGGCTTCGACACGCTGCACTTCCCCGACTTCACCTTCCGGGTGCCGGCCAGCTGGGAGCAGTACGAGCAACGACTCGTCGATCAGTTCCCCAACGAGCGTGCTGGTGTCGAGCGCTGCCTGCGCACCCTGCGCACCGTCGCCGAGGAGAGCCGCAACATCTTCGGCGGTGAGCGCCCCACCTACGACCAGTGGGCGATGCGCCCACTCAGCGACCTGCTCGACGAGAGCGAGCTGTCGCAGCAGGCCCGCGCCGTCATCGATCACTGGAGCGGCCTCTACGCGGGCAGCCCGCAGCACACCGCGCTGCTGATGCACGCCGGCATCATCAGCCACTACATGCACGGCGCCTTCTACCCCGAGGGAGGTGGCCAGATGATCGCGGCTCGACTGGTGCAGGCGGTGGAGGCCACGGGCGGCGAGGTGCGCACGCTCGCCCCCGTCGATCGCATCGTCATCGAGGACGGGCGGGCGACGGGTGTGCAGTTGGAGGACGGCACACGCCTGGAGGCGCCGTTGGTGGTCTCCAACGCCGACTACCGGCGCACGATCGAGCACATGGTGGGTCGCGAGCACATCGCACCCGGCACGCTCGCCTGGGCCGAGGACGCCCGCATGACGCTCGGCCTGATCTGCACGTACGTGGTCGTCGACAAGGTGCTCGACGGGCCGAACACGAACTACTTCGTGTTCCCCGATTACCGCACCGACGAGCTGTACGACGAGCTCGACGACGGCCGCCTGCCCGACAGCGAGCTGCCCTTCGCCTACATCGCGATCGCGTCGCGCAAGGACCCGGGCAACGCCGAGCTGTGCCCGCCGGGCCACACCAACTTCCAGATCATGACCCTTGCGCCACGTGGGTACGACTTCTGGGGCGTGCAGGCCGGCCCGGCCGACGGCGAGCAGTACCGCCGAAACGAGACCTACCGCCTCCGCAAGCAGGAGCTCACCGACCGGCTGCTCGACGCCGCCGAACAGGTCTTCGGACCGCTGCGCGACCACATCGTGCACGTGGAGACCGCGACGACGCTCTCCCACGAGCGCTACATCCACTCCACCGGCGGCACCAGCTACGGCTACCTGCACTCACCCGATCAAGTGGGCGACAACCGGCCACAGCACCAGACCGAGATCCCCGGGTTGTGGGTGGTGGGTGCCAACACCGTGTCGGGGCATGGCATCGCCGGCGGCATCACCGGCGGTGTGTTCTGCGCGAGCAAGATCCTCGACCGCCCGTTGATCGTCGAGATGTTCATGGGCACGCAGCTCATCGACCCGGCCGGCGTGCCACCCGACCCGCAGCCGTTCGATGCCTTGGAGCACTGCCGCGGCGAGAAGCTTCGTGCGAAGCGCGCCGACCGCACCGCCTCCCTCCGAGCGCGCCGCCGCGGGGGCTCGTGATGCACCGGCGCACGTGTCACACCGCCACCTCGGTGTGATCCGGTCAGACCCGCGACACGTGCTCTTGTGAACCTGCCCCCGGCGCGAGCGGCGTGGCCGCCGGGTCAGCGGCGGCGGAGGACGATCAGGAAGTGGTCGCCGGCGGTGCGCAGCACGGGCCACGCGGCAGTGCGGGCATCGAGGCGCACCAGCCGCCGGAACAGCCGCGGCCGTTGCGTGGCGAGCGCATCGAGGTAGGGCGGCGGCACGAAGGTGGACAGGCCCTCGTACGAGACGACCTCCCAGCCCCCGCCGGCGAGCCATTCACGGGCGAACTCGCGCGGCGTGAAGTAGCGCGTCCAGATGGTGTGGCCGTTCATGCCCACCGGCATGACCCGCCGGGAGAACCGCACCCGCGCCCGCGCCCAGCGGCGTCTGCGGGCGTAGTGGGCGATCTCCCACGGGCACCAGCGGCCCATGACGGTGAGCACGGCGTGACCACCGGGCCGCATGAGGAGCGCCAGATCGGCGGCGGTGCGGCTGAGATCCGGCACGCAGTTCAGCGGCCCGAAGTTGGAGTAGGCGACGTCGAATGCCGCCATGTGCTCCGACGCCAACCGATCCAGTTCCTGAGCGCCGACGCGCTCGGCGCGCACGCTGCCGGCGGTGCCCGACACCGGCGCTCGTGCCGCGGCGCGCTCCACCATCGCCGGCGACCAGTCGGTGGCGACCACGTGGTGACCGAGGGCGGCGAAGTGCTCGGCATCGATCCCCGTGCCACATCCGATGTCGATGAGCCACGCGGGGCCTGACGGCAGCAGCGACTCGATGCGTGCCCAGGTGATCGCCCGCATGCGTTGGATCAGCTCGTTGTTGCCCTGCGGGCCGTCGTACGACGCCGCGACGCTGTCGAAGGCTTCGGCGGTGTCGAGCAACTGCCGGTCGAGAGCGGTGCTCATTCGCCCACCGACAGCACCGGGATGCGCAGGCGGGTGGGGTTGGGGTTGCGCAGGCCGGCTTGGCGAGCCCGCAGCGCCTGCCACCGCTGGGTGACCCGGGCGCGATGGAGCGCAAGCGAGGTGTCGGGCACCATCGTGTGCCGCGCACGACCGAGGCCGGCCTCCCTCCGCCGCAGGTCGTGCAAGTCGTGCAGGCTGAGGTGCAGGTCGCGGTACACCTCGGTGGGATAGGTGCCCTGGAACATCATCGTCAGGTCGCCGCTGGTGGCCCAGTTGGCCTGCTCATCCAGCTCCAGCTTCACCATCTCGTGGAAGCGGGTACCGGGCAGCGGGTAGCTGACGCTGACCCCGATGTCGTCGGGCAGCACGTCGGCGACCAATGCGACCGTGGCCTCGATGTCGGCCCACGTCTCGCCCGGGTACCCGAACTGGATGAAGCAGCACGCTCGGATCCCCCGCTCACCCAACCGCTGTCGAGCGATGCGGATCTGCTCGACCGTGATGCCCTTGTCCATGGCGTCGAGGATGCGCTGGCTGCCGCTCTCGGCACCGAGCCACACCTCGTGGCAGCCGGCGCGGGCGAGCGCGTCGACGGCCTGTTCGTTCATCAGGTCGCAGCGGCTCTGCATCGTGAACGGCACCCTCACCCCGGCTGCCTCCACCCGGTCGGCGAACGTGGCCAGCCAGTCGCTGCGCAGGCCGAAGATGTCGTCGGCGAACCACACGTGATCCGGCGCGTAGGCCTGTGACAGGTGGATCAGCTCGTCGGCCACCTCCACCGCCGAGCGCATCGAGTAGCGCTGCCCCCAGATGGGCTTCGCGCACCAGTTGCACGAGTACGGGCAGCCGCGGGTGCTGACCATGTTGAGCGAGAAGCTGCCGTGCGTACTCAACCACGCCGAGCGATAGGCCTCGATGTCGACCAGGTCGCGTGCCGGCCAGCCGAACACGTCGGGGTGGCGTTCGATGGCCCGCTGGCCGGTGGCCACCACCTTGCCGTCGTGCAGGGTGGTGAGACCGGCGATGTCGGTGAGCGGTTGGTCGGGCTGCGGCCCCATCCAGCGGGCGACCACTTCCCGCATCGTGTGCTCGCCCTCGCCCTGCAGGCACGCATCGGCCCCGGCCGCGAGGTACAGCGCCGGCTGGTCGGTGACGTCGGCGCCGCAGGCGGCGACACGGCAACCTGCCGAGCGGGCCATCGCGATCATCGCCAGCGCGGCCTCGCGCATGCGGGTGAGGCACATCTTCGACAGGAAGTTGAAGTTGTCCTCGTAGAGCACCACGATGCTGGGCCCGTGCTGTGCCAACGAGGCGGCGAACGCCGACTCGTCGGGGGCCAGCATCGCGTCGAAGACGGCCACGTCGTAGCCCTCCTGGCGCAGCACGGTGGCGGCGTGGAGCGTGTTCAACGGAGGGTAGGGCCGCATCTTCGCGTGCTGCTTCGGATCGAGCTCGATGAAGTACGAGTGAGCGAGCAGGACGGTGGCCACCCGCGAAGGTTAGGCGAAATTCACACTCCTTGCGTACGCAAGCACTTCCACACCTGCAGCAGGCGGGTCGCAACTGCGGTCCAGGAGAGTCGTTGCAGTGCGTCGTCACGCACGTCGTCACGGCGCAACGCCGCTGCCCGTTCGATGGCCAGCGCCGCTGCCTGGGGATCGTCGGCCTCGAACGGCGAGATCTGCGCACCGGTGATGGCCCGGTGCGACGGGATGTCGCTGACTGCCGGCGCACACCCCGATGTCATCGCCTCGATCAGCGAGTAGTTCGAACCCTCGTGGAGGCTGGTGGAGAAGTACACGTCGGCGCCGCGGTACCAGGCCGACATCTGCGCGTGCGGAACGGGGTCGTGAACGTGCACGCGGGCAGCGGCCGGGCCGAGCGTTGCGACCTCGGCCACGACCTCGGCTTCCATGGTGCGGTCGGTGGCCAGCACGTGCAGGTGCGCGGTCGGGTGCGACGCCGCGTACCGCCGGAACGCTTCCAGGGCCACGAGCGGTTGCTTGCTCGCGATCAGGCGACCGACCCACAGGATCGCCGGCGATCCTTCGAGTGCGATCGACGGGATGAGGGCATCGGTCACCTCCGGCAGCAGGCTGCCGGCCTCCAGCACCTCGAACAGCCGGGCGCGGCGACGGATCATGCGCGCGTCGATGAACGGCTGGGCCTGGCCATGGTCGGCACCGGTGAACAGGTAGGCGTCGAGTGGCCGCCCCAGGCGATGGACCACGCGCGCCCGGAGCCCGGGCACCGGTTCGCCGTGGTGCTGCATCACCACCGGCACCTGGCGCGGAACGAACGCGCCCACCGACCGCCACTGCCGTGCGTGCGTCAGGCCGTGCACGTGCACCACGTCAGGTCGCGCCAGCGCGAGCTCTTTCCCGAGCCGGCGATCGGTGGCCGTGAACGTGTAGCGGTCCGGCCCGGCCGTCCACGTACTGGCGCCGGAGTGCTGGCGGCCGAACACATGGAACGAGACGTCACCGACCTCGTGCACCTCGGCGATGGTGCGGGTCAGCGTGGTCCACGTGGCCACGGCAGCCTTCGGGTCGCCGATGACCGTCGGCGGCATCACCATCGCGATGCGCAACGGCTCGCTCAACGGCGCGCCAGCCTCGTCACGGTGGCCCGAACACCGCGCCGCGCGCCGGCCGGGCGCATCATCTGGCGGACGATCGCCTTGCGCTCACGCATCGAGCGAGCGAACGCCTCGCGCCACATCGCCGTGGTGCGTGTGGCCGGGTCGCGTAGCACCTCCGCGGCGTGCGTGCGATGCAGCAGCGCGCGGGCCCGGCGCGGCAGGCGAGCCAGCTCGGCAGCCAGCAGGCCCTCTGGGAGCAAGCCGGGCAGCACCCGCGACAGCAACCACAGCCCGGGCGCGGTGAGACGCGGATCGGTGTGCGCCATCAGTTCGCTCACCCGAACCCAATCGAGGTCGCGTTGCGCGCACCACCACACGTCGACGACGTTCACCGCCCTCACCTCGGCGCGCACGACCGTCGAGGCCAGGTGACCGATGACGTGCACCGTGAGCGCCGCATGGTCGAACGTGGCCGGGGCGACCTCGAAGCCACCGACCGTGTAGCCGTGCAGCGACTCCACCCAGCCGGGGTGGATCTCCACTCGCCCGTTGTGTGCGGCCGACTCGCCGTCGGTGCGGCCAGCGCCACCATCGCCCCAGGCGAGGAACGTGTCCTCGTAGTCGGTCGACGAATGCAGCGGCCAGCCGGCGCGCGCCATCACCGCCGCCGCCTGTGAACGGTGGTGCGCGGCGACGATGAGATCGATGTCCGCCATCGGTCGTGCGGCCGGCCGGCCCCACACGCCTTCGATCAGGGCCGCCCCCTTGACGACCACCACCGGCACCGCGGCGTCGGTGAGCACGCCGACCACCTGCGGCGTCAGCGCGCGGAACCGTTCCACCCTGGCCGCGACCTGTTGGCGTTGCTCTTCGATGTAGGCGGCAACCTCCGCGGAGGCGCCCTCGAAGAGACCCAGCTCGCCGGCGAGAGCGGTCAACCCGGCGGCCAGCCCGGTGGCCTGCACGTCGGCCAGCGACCACCGGGGCACGAAGGCCGCTTCGTCGCGCAGCCGCGCGAGGCACGCCTGGAGCAGCTGGAGCTGACGGTGGCGGAGCGAGGAGGCGATGCGCGGAGGGTACCGCGACCGGATGCACCAGACTGCACGGCGATGCGGATCGCGTTGGTGGTGCCCGGTGGTGTCGACCCTCCCGGGGCCGAACGCGTCATCCCGTTCATCCATCACCTCGTCGGCGAGCTCGGCGCGCGCCATGAGCTGACGGTCGTGGCGGTGGGTCACGACGCGGCGCCTGGCGAGTGGGAGCTGTTCGGTTGCCCGGTGATCAACGTGCCGATCGGGCGCCACTCGCGGGCCGACGTCGCACGCGTGTTGGCCACCGTGCCGAGGGTGGCGGGCCGCCACGGCCGACCGGACGTGGTGCACGGGTTGTGGGCCAACCTGCCGGGCCTGGCGGCAGTGGCCGCAGCGAAGCGATGGCGCGTGCCCAGCGTGGTGAGCGTCTGCGGTGGTGAGTTCGCAACGCTCCCCGACATCGCCTATGGCGGCGGCCTGACCGCCGGCACACGCCGACTGGCCACGACGGCGGCACGGCGGGCGACCGCGGTGACGGTGGCCACCGAGTGGATGCGCGGTCACGTGTCGGCGGCGGGGGTGCCGGTGCACGACGTCGTACCGCTGGGAGCGGACGGCGCGTTGTTCCACCGTGCGCCCCTGCGGGAGCCGTACGGCATGGTGCACGTCGGCGGGCTCAACCGGGTGAAGGATCAAGACCTCCTGCTGCACGCGACGGCACTGGTCGTCGCCTCCGAACCCCGGGCGCGGCTGGAAGTCGCCGGCGGCGACACGCTCGACGGCCACCACGAACAGCTCGCAGCCCGGCTGGGCCTGGTTGCGCACGTGCGCTTCCTCGGCCACGTCGCCCACGAACAGCTGCCCGCAGTGCTGCAGGGCAGCGCCGTGCACGTCCTCACCTCGCGCCACGACGCAGGGCCGGTGGCCGTACTGGAGGCGGCCGCGTGCGGTGTACCCACCATCGGCACCGATGTCGGCCATGTGCACGATCTCGCTGCGCTCGCCACCCCGGCAGCGGTGGCCGTGAGCGCCGGCACGCCGGCAGCCATCGCCGACGCGATCCTGGCGGTGCTGCGCGACCCGGCACGGCGAGCCGCGTTGGCCGGCGCCGCGCAGCAGTGGGCGACCGCTCACGACGCCGTCCACACCGCGGCGACCTTCGAGCAGCTCTACCGGAGGCTGGTGGCCAGCTCGGCCAGGAGCTGAACCGCGGCAATGGGGTCGGTGCCGCGCTGCAGCACGTACACCGGCCGAGCGAGCAACTGCGCCACCCACTCGCCGGCGAGATGGGCCTGCTCGGTGGGCAGCGCCGGCGCCCAGAAGCGTTCGAGCGCTTCGCCGAGGTTCAGCTCGCGCAGGGCCAGGTGCGGGCTCGGATCGAGCATCACGACGGCACGCGCCTCGGCCGTCACCACCTGCTGTGCCGTCGGCGGATGCACCGGGATCTTGCGCCCTTCGGCGGCCGGGTGGGCGATCGTGACCGCGCCGGCCAGCTCGGGGAAGCGCGCCGCTGCATCTTCGGTCATCAGCATCCGCCACGGGTAGCCGGCGAAGGTGCCCGCTGTCGCGCTGGCATCGGCGTAGAGCCAGTCGTCGCTGCACACGCCCATGCCCGTGCGCAGGCACGAGTAGGTGAGCGTGCTCTTGCCGGCGCCCGATGCGCCGCGCAGCACCAGACCGACGCCGTCGTGCACGACGAGCGCGCTGTGCAGCGCATGCAGCGCACCGCCGCGCACGCCGTAGGCGGTGAACACCGACTCGGCCAGCAGCCGCAGCGCATCGGGCACCGCACACAGTGAGCGCGCCAGATCGATGCGCACAGCGCCGGTTGCGTAGAGCAGTGTGGCGATCGACGAGCCGATGCGGACCACCAGCTCCGTCGAGCCGTCGGCGGGCAGCACCCGTGGCCAACCGGGGTCGCCTGGGCAGTCGTCGTGCACCACCACGTCCAGATCCAGCGAACCGCGGACACCCATCGGCGGATAGCGGGCGAGGCCGGCCTCGATGGCGTCGGCCATCTCGGGTGAATCGGTGCGCAAGGTGACCCGCACCCCCATCGGCTGGTACTCGCGGACGATGGCGGCCATGGCGGCGCACACTAAGCCCTGCGCCACACGTTGCGCACGCAAGGAGTTGCGGCGCGGGTGCTATCGGCTCAGACGAGCGCCGGCACCTGGCTCTGGATCCACTCCTCGACCTGAGGGGTGGACTCCACGCAGGTGATCAGTGCGTAGCGCGGCTTGTCGCCACGGTGCACGACCACGTGCCACAGGCGCTGGGTGTCGACCACGAAGCGGCTGTACTGCGGCAGCGGGATGCGGCGCTCGGTGCCGGCGATGGGCAGGCGGTCGTCGTCGAGGTCCATCAGCAGCATGTAGCTGTCGGGGTCGTCGGTGAGCTCGATCCAGCTGCGCAGCACCCAGCCTTCACCCTCGGGGTTGAGGCGGTTGTTGTCGTCGCGGTGGAAGCTGCGGAACGCCTCTTCGTGGGTGGCCGGCTCGAGCTTGATGATGCGAACGCGGCCGAAGTTGGCGCCGATGCTCTCGACGTAGCGCTTCAGCGTCGGCGCCTTCTCCGCATTGGACGTCCAGATGGCGTCCTTGTCGGGCTTGCCCTTGTCCCAGAAGCCGCGGCACTCCAGCTCGCCGTCGGCCGAGGCCAACGGTGCGAAGTTGGTGTCGCCACCGCTCTTCCAATCGAAGTACTCGAGGCGCTCCCACTCGGCAGGGTCGATCACGCCGTCGAACGGCGTGAGGGCGACAAAGCCGTCCTTCTCCAGCGAGGGGCAGATGTAGTGGTTGGTGCGGACGGGGATCTCCACACTCCAGTGCTCTTTGGTCGGCCAGAAGCTCATGACGGGAAGTGTAACAAACGGGTCTCGGAGATATTTAGGGACCAAAGTACCTGGCGCCGCTCGGGAGCGGCTTCAGGCCTGGGTGCTGGAAGTGACCGCCGAGGACGTGCTGGCCGGCAGCGTCGTGGTGGGGATCGGCGGAGGAATGGTGAGCTGCTGGCCGACCTCGATGTGATCGGGGTTGGTGATGCCGTTGAGCGCCATCAGCTCGTCCATCGACACACCGAAGCGGTTCGCGATCTGGCCGAGCGAATCACCGGACTGGATCTTGTAGGTGACCAGCACCGTCGTGGTCGTGACGTTGAGGGTGGTCGTGGTGGTGGTGGTGGAGATCGGCGGCAGCGTCTCGCTCGACGACGCGTCGTCGCCGCACGCACCCGCGAACAACGGCAGCAGGGAAGCTGCCACCGCCATCAGCCCCAGCCGTGCTCGTCTCACGGCGGCGAGCCTAGGCCGGTTCGGCCTCCTTTCGCCATGCCGCCTAGCCTGCCGGAATGACATCGGTGCAGTTCCCAGGGGCACAGGCGCCGACGCGCGACTACGACCTCGACGTCGGCGGAGTGCGCATCGCGGTGCACGAGTGGGGCGAACAATCGGCGCCCCCGCTGTTCCTCGTGCACGGAGGGTTCGACTTCGGCCGCACCTACGACGAGTTCGCGCCACGCTTCGCTCGTGCGGGCTGGCGTGCCATCACCTGGGACCAACGCGGCCACGGCGACAGCGAGCATGCCGCCCTCTACGGCTGGGACGCCGACATCCGCGACGCGATCGGCGTGATGAGCAGCGTCACCACTCGGCCGGCGCCGGTGATCGGGCACAGCAAAGGTGGCGCGCTGATGATCCAGCTGGCCGATGCACAGCCGTTCCGCTTCAGCCATCTGGTCAACCTCGACGGGCTGCCGTCCAAGCGGCCGATGGCCGACCTCGCCGAGCACGAGCGCACGCGCATGATGGGCAGCGACATCGCCGGCTGGCTCGATCACCGGCGCACCACGGCCACCGCCGTGCGCAAGCCGGGCACGCTGGAGGAGCTCGCCCAGCGGCGGGCGAAGATGAACCCACGGCTGCCGCTGGAGTGGCTGCGCTACCTGGTGACGGTCGGTGGGCGTCACGACGCCGACGGGTGGCGCTGGAAGCTCGACCCGTCGATGCGCATGGGCGGCTTCGGCCCCTGGCGACCCGAGTGGACGGCCACCCGCCTGCCCGGTCTCGGCATGCCCTTCCTGGGCGTGCTGGCCGGCCAGCAAGAGCCGATGGGGTGGGGCACGCTGCCGCATCACATCCAGCAGTTCGTACCGGCCGGTGGCCGGCTGGAGGTGCTGCACGAGCAGGGCCACTTCGTGCACATCGAGCAGCCGGCGATGGTTGCCGAGATGATCCTCGAGTTCCTGGAGCACGGCAAGTGAGCATCACGTTCCTCACCCACAACAAGATCCAGTTGGCGTTGCACTGCTTGCGCGTCGGCGACGGCCGGGCGCTGCTGCTGCTGCACGGCCTGGGCGAGCAGACACCCTCGGCGCTGCCGGCAGCGCTCGAGCGCTGGCCCGGCCCGGTGTACGGCCTCGACTTCACCGGCCACGGCGCTTCCACCGTTCCCACCGGTGGCGGCTACTCGGCGGAGACCTTGCTCGCCGATGCCGACTTCGCGCTCGCCCACCTCGGCTCGGCCACGCTGATGGGCCGCGGGTTGGGCGCCTACGTCGCCTTGATGCTGGCAGGAGCTCGGCCACTGCTGGTGCGCGGCGCGATCCTCGGCGACGGCCCGGGCTTGTGGGGCGGCGCCACCGGGCCCACGTCCACCAGCTTCCCCACCGTCGAGTCGCCGTCGTCGGCCCCCGACCCCCATGCGCTCATCGACCTCTCGCGCGACCTGCGGCCGCCCGACTACGCCAGCCTGTTCGTGCGCCTGGCGCTGGAGCACAGTGGTCTCGCCGAGCCGATCGCGGTCACCGCCGTGGTGCGCCCACCATGGCTGGCGGCCGTTGTCGACGAGGTGGGCGTGGTCACCTGCACCAGCTCGGAAGCCCTCGCCACCTACGCCGCGCTCTGACCCGCGCGCTGACCCGCGCCTCGGAACCGAACCCGGTCAGACCGTACGCTGGCTGACGTAGGCGGCGAGTGCGATCAGCTCCGCGCGGGCTTCGGCCACGATGGGTGCCAGCTCGATCGCCGCCACCGCCTCGGTCGTCAGGCGGCTGATCGTCGCCTCCAGATCGGCCAGCGCGCCCGAGTCGACGATGGCCTGCTGCACGCGGGCGACATCGTGATCGTCGAGGTCGACGCGGCCGACCAGCGCCAACACCTCGGCCTGGGCAGGGGTCGCGGCCTCCACCGCCCGCGCCATCAACGGCGTCGGCTTGCCCTCGCGCAGGTCGCCTCCCACCGGCTTGCCGGTGACGGCCGCATCGCCGAAGGCCCCCATCACGTCGTCGCGCATCTGGAACGCGTCGCCCAGTGGCAGGCCGTAGGCGCTCAGCGCCGGGAGCAGTTCCTCGGCGCGGTCCGGGGCGGCCATGACCGCGCCCAGGTGCAGCGGGCGTTCGATCGTGTACTTGCCACTCTTGTAGCGGCAGATCTGCTCGGCCTTCCGGCGGCTGCGCTCGTTGCGCACGCTGCCCATGATGTCGAGCACCTGGCCGACGTTGAGCTCGATGCGCAACTCGTTCCAGATGGACCACGCTTCGCGACCGGCGTCGGCCATCAACATGTCGCTGTAGACGAAGGCCAGATCGCCCACCAGGATGGCGACGCCTTCGCCGAAGCGGCGCGCCTCGCCGGCCCATTCGCCGTGGCGATGGTGCTGAGCGAACATGGTGTGCGTGGTGGTGTTGCCGCGCCGGCTGGCGGCGTCGTCCATCACGTCGTCGTGGAACAGGGCGAAGGCGTGCATCAGCTCGAAGGCCGCGCCCGCATTCGCCACCATCGGGTCGGCAGGGTCGCCACCGGCGGCGGCGAAGCCCCAGTGGCAGAACGCGGGCCGCAACCGCTTGCCGCCCACCAGCACCAGGCGGCCGATCTCCGCCATCGGCTCGGCCAGGTCGGCGTCGAACGCAGCCCAGCGAGCGTGCTCGGGTTCCAGGAACTCCCGCAAGCGGGCTTCGACGCGGGCCGCGATCGCACCGAGCAAGGGCGGGGCTGCGGGCTGACTCACGGCTGGCAGGTTACGGCCACCACCGCCGATCGCGGGAGCGCGCGCATCGACCCGACACCTGTTGTCCTCACAGCCGGGTGGGGCGCGACCTCAGTAGAGGGAGCCGCAGCGGGGCAGCGGACGGCTGGCGAACAAGGAGTCGGCGATCGCGAGAGCCCCCGCGGTGCACTCGGTGACGGCGCCGGCGATGGCCAGCTCGTACCAGGCGGTCCCACCCAGGTAGGCCGCCGCCAGCCCGTTCACGTCGGTCACCAGATCGGCGCGGTCGGCGGCGCCTCCCAGCCGCTCGGCGCCCGGCGCACTCACCCGCCAGGTTCCGTCGTTGGAGGGGAACAGCGGGTCGGTGATCGCGATCGTCACCGAATCCTGTGCGGGGTTGAACGTGCGCGCGGCCATGGCCGCTTCCACATCGAGCAGCCGCAACCACTGCTCATCGAATCGGGCGACGGCGTGGTACGCCCGCGAGTTGGAGAGCGCGTATCGGACGGCATCGTCCACCGGCCGCTCGGTGGCCCGAACCGTGTCGACGAGATCGAGCTCGAGGATGTACTTCCACAGGGCCAGCTCCACCTGGGCCGTCGCGCCCCACACGTCGTGCACCTCGCACGTGCCGCGCTGCATCAGCAGCCCGAAGCCTTCCGTCCACTCCGTGGTGTACCGCGCCCAGCCGTCGTCCACTCCCTGCTCGTCGGAGTGAACGACCACGAACGCCGCCTTCGCCGTGCCGAGCGCATCGGTGAGGAAGCGCTCGTGCATCCACTGCGGTCGGGCGACCGCGCCCGGGCGGTCCAGCCCGACACGCTCGTGCACGGCCACGACCGTGGAGAGCATCTCGTCGCGGGCCAGCAGGCGGATGCGGCCGGGGGCCACCGGGGCAACCACACGCGCACCGTGGCGGACGTCGATCTCCACGTCGCAGGCATCGCCGGCGACCGCGAAGCCGAACCGACCGTAGATGGTGGTCTCGCTGGCGTGCAGGCCGGCGAGCACCGCTCCTCGCGACCGCGCCTCGCTCAGCAGCCGCTGCATCAGCTGGGTGAGGATGCCCAGGCGGGTGTGGGTCTGCTGGACGCCCACCCTGGTGACACCTGACATCGACACGACGGCTCCGCCGGGTACCACGGTGGGCAGCGGGAAACCGGCGGCATGGCCCACGCACCGGGCACCGTCCCATGCGGACACCGACAGGCTGTCGCGCCACGAGGCCGGCAGATCGTCACGGGCCCACTCCGCGTCAGACTGCGGCGGGGAGACGAGGGCTGCCCGGAAGGTGTCGGCGGCCGCCCGCCATTCGTGCGGCTCCGTGAGGCGGACATCGATCGTCATCGGCTCAGGTTGCCACGAACGGGCGGCATGGCACCGTCCAATTCCGTGGGGCCTCGACGGGCAGCGACCGGCTCAGTCGTCGGTGCCGAGTTCGGCCACGACCTGCTCGATCTGCAGCCGGGCGTTGCCGATGCGGTCGCGGCAGAAGCCGATCAGTTCGGCGGCGCGTTTCACCTGCACGGCCAGCACGTCGACATCGACATCGGTGCGCTCCAGGTCGGCAAGGATGGTCTCCAGCTCGGCGAGCGCCTCGGCGTACCCGGCTGCTGGTTCGTTCGGTGTGCTCACGATTGGGTCTCCTCCACACGGCTGCGCGCCGTGCCGCTGGCAAAGGTAGTGACGATCTCGTCGCCCGGCTGCAACTGCGCGGCGTCGCGCACGGTGCGGCCGTCGACCGTGCGAGTGACGCTCCATCCACGCGCCATCGTGTGCACCGGGTCGAGCAGACGCAACCGTTGTGCGACGGCATCGAGGTGGCGAGCCTCGGGTTCGAGGCGCTGCGGCACTCGCCCCACGGCGGCAACGGCCGCAGCCAGTCGGGTGTCGGCGCGCTCGACCACCCTGCCG
>JBAVTH010000526.1:0-2385 GCA_049696035.1 Ilumatobacteraceae bacterium | reverse complement strand
GCCGGGCCCGGGCGGACTAGACGAGAACGCGCTCGCGGCCGGCGAGGCGACGGCGCAGGTTGCGGCGCTCCTCCTCCGAGGTACCGCCCCAGATGCCCGAATCCTGGTTGGTCTCCAGCGCGTACTCGAGGCAGTCGGTCTTCACCGGGCATTCGCCACAGACTTGCTTGGCCCGGTCGATCTGCACGAGTGCATAGCCGGTGGTGCCCACCGGGAAGAACAAGTCGGGGTCGGTATCGCGGCAGATGGCGAGACGACGCCAGGTGTAGTCAGCATTCGCCAGTGCAAGACTTGAAGCCGGAATGGTCACTTGTTCACTCCAATGATCGCCGGCGGCCCGGTGACCTGATCGATGTGGATTGTGAGCGTTTTCACGTTCGGGCAAACGGTAGGTAACAATTGTGTGCATGGCAAGGGGCCTTTAGTCCCTGCCCATACTTCGTGGCGATGGGGGGTATCTATGGCACAGGTGTCGAGGGTGCAGGTGATGGCTCATCGGGGTGCCAGCAAGGCCGAGGCGGAGAACACGCTGGCCGCGTTCCGGCGCGCCGGAGAGGTCGGAGCCGATGCCGTTGAGCTGGATGTTCGTCGCTCCAGCGACGGGGTGCTGGTGATCCACCACAACCCGCACGTGGCCGACGGGCGGCTGGTGGCGGCCACCACGCGGGCCGATCTGCCTGCCTCCGTGCCCACCTTGGGTGATGCCCTCGATGCCTGCGGCGGCATGTGGGTGAACGTGGAGATCAAGAACGACCCCGAGGAACCGGACTTCGACGCCGGTGAGTCGATCGCGGACGAGACCATCGCCCACTTGTTGGCCCGCAACGAGGACGAGCGGTGGCTGATCTCGTGCTTCCGGATGGAGACCATCGATCGCTGTCGCGCGCTCGCACCGCAGATCAAGACCGCATGGCTGTGCGCACAGGCCCCAGCGGGCATCGCCCGCACACTGCTGAGCAAGGGTCACCTCGCGCTGCATCCGTGGGTGGCGATGCTCACCCGTGCGACGATCGAGGAGTGCCACGCGGTCGGCGTCCAGGTGAACACCTGGACCTGCGACGACCCTGCCCGCATGGCCGAACTGGTCGAGTGGGGCATCGACGGCATCTGCACCAACCTGCCCGACCTCGCGCTGGAAGTCCTCGGCCGCTGATCGTCACCGCGGCGCTCGCCGGGTCGGTCGGCTCCCGGTGTTCGAGCGCGGGTCGGCGGGCGATTCGAGTCAGGGGCCCGGCTGCTCGCCGTCGGCGCCTTTGGAACCAGCGGCCGTCGACGCTGGCGAACGCGACCTAGCCCTCGAGGTCGCCCGGGAATTTGCTTGCGATGCGAAGGGTTTGTGTCGCCATGACCATTCCCGCATCCCACCTCGATCTCCTCGACTCCACGGCGCTGGCCACCGTCGCCACCATCGGCCCCGACGGCGCCCCGCAGAACAACCCGGTGTGGTTCGGTTGGGACGGCACCCATGTGCTGTTCAGCCAGACCACCGGCCGCCAGAAGTACCGCAACCTGCAGGCGAACCCGCATGTCGCGCTGGCGATCGTCGATGCCGCCGACCCGTACCGCTACCTGGAGATCCGTGGCGTGGTCGCGGAGATCGTCGACGACGAGGGCAACGCGTTCATCGATTCGATGGCGCAGAAGTACATCGACCAGCCGCAGTACCCGTGGCACCAGCCGGGCGATCACCGCGTGATCGTGAAGGTGCTGCCCGGCAGCACGACACAGATGGGCTGAACGTTCCTGTCACGAAATCGGTGGCGGCGATGACGTTGGCCAGGTCGCGTACGCTGCGCTGATGATCGATGCTTCGTTCACCACCGTCCGCAACGGCGACATCGCACTGCGGGTCGCGACGGTCGGTTCGGGGCCCCTGATCCTCTGCATTCATGGGTGGCCCGAGCTGTGGATCTCGTGGCGCCACCAGATGGAGCACTTCTCGCGCCTCGGCTTCACCGTGGCGGCGATGGATGTGCGCGGTTACGGCGGCAGCTCGAAGCCGGCCGACATCGAGTCGTACCGGCTGACCGAGCTCTGCGCCGACGCCGCGGCAGTCATCGATGCCCTCGGCGGCGGCGAGGCCATCGTGTTCGGTCACGACTGGGGTGCACCGATCGCATGGAACACGGCACGCCTGCATCCCTCGAAGGTGCGGGCGGTCGCCGGCTTGAGCGTGCCGTACCTGCCCGTCGGCCCGGCGCCGTCCACCGACATGTGGGAACAGGTCTACGCGGGCCGGTTCTTCTACCAGAACTACTTCCAGCAGCCCGGAGTTGCCGAGGCAGAGCTCGGCGCCGACACGGCCAAGAGCCTGCGGATGATCTACTTCGCGATCAGTGGCGACGGCGCAGGTCTGTTCCTGCAGGAGAAGCCGGCCGATGCGAC
>JBAVTH010000525.1:0-7421 GCA_049696035.1 Ilumatobacteraceae bacterium | reverse complement strand
GCTGGTCAAGCAGTACTTCGGCACGATCATCCCCCCTGGCGACAACAAGTTCTCCGCGCTCAACACCGCCGTGTGGTCGGGTGGCTCGTTCGTCTACGTGCCGCCGGGCGTGAACTGCGAGATGCCGCTGCAGGCCTACTTCCGCATCAACAGCGAGAACGCCGGCCAGTTCGAGCGCACGCTGATCATCGCCGATGAAGGCAGCCAGGTGCACTACATCGAGGGTTGCTCCGCCCCGGTCTACACCAACGACTCCCTGCACTCGGCCGTCGTGGAGATCGTCGTCAAGCCGTCCGCCCGAGTCACGTACACGACGATCCAGAACTGGTCGCCGAACGTCTACAACCTCGTCACCAAGCGGGCGCGGGTGGAGGCCGAAGGCCACATGGAGTGGATCGACGGCAACATCGGGTCCAAGCTGACGATGAAGTACCCCAGCGTCTACCTGGTCGGCCCGAAGGCCACCGGTGAAGTGCTGTCGGTGGCCTATGCCGGTGCCGGCCAGCATCAGGACGCCGGCGCCAAGATGGTGCACGTCGCTCCCGAGACCACCTCCAAGATCGTCTCCAAGAGCATCTCCAAGGACGGTGGCATCACGGCCTATCGGGGCCTGGTGCGCGTCGAGGAGGGCGCGTACGGCTGCAAGAGCCATGTGCAGTGCGACGCACTCATCCTCGACGAGGACAGCGAGAGCCGCACGTTCCCGTACATGGAAGTCGGCGAGCGCGACGCCCAGATCGGCCACGAGGCCACCGTTTCCAAGATCGCCGACGAGCAGCTCTTCTACCTCATGTCGCGGGGTCTCTCGCAGGAGCAGGCGATGGGCATGGTGGTCAATGGGTTCATCGAGCCGATCACGCGCACCTTGCCGATGGAGTACGCAGTCGAGTGGAGCCGCCTGATCGAACTGCAGATGGAAGGCAGCGTCGGCTGACAGAATCCTGCGTCGTGGAACAGACGCAGGACTACGACGACAACCTGGTGACGCTGCTCGAAGCGCTCTGGGGCGATGGCTATCTGTCACCTGGTGGCGACGACGAGACGGCACTCGTCGTGCACGGCCTGGACATGCGCGGCAAGCAGGTGCTCGACCTCGGGTGCGGCACCGGCGGTTGCGCGTTGTTCCTCGCCGCGGAGTTCTCCCCTGCGGCGGTCGTGGGCGTCGATGTCGAGAGCGGCGTGGTGGAGAAGGCGTCGGCGGCCGCGGCCGCTGCCGGCCTCGCCGACCGCGTGTCGTTCGCGGCGATCGAGCCCGGTCCGCTGCCCTTCCCCGACGGTCACTTCGATGTCGTGTTCAGCAAGGACTCGATCGTCCACATCGCCGACAAGGACGCCCTCGCACGGGAGATCTTCAGGGTGTTGGCACCAGGCGGGGCATTCGCGGCGAGCGATTGGATGGCCGGGCGCGACGAGCCGCCATCTCCCGCACTGCGCCGCTACGAGGAGTTGGAAGGGCTGGGTTTCGGCCTCGCGTCTCCCGACCGGTACTTCGCTGCCCTGCGCGCGGCGGGCTTCGCGGAGGTGGCCTATCGAGACCGCACGCCATGGCTGCGCGACAAGACCCACCGCGAGCTCGTCGTGCTCGATGGGGCATTGCGCGCTGGTCTGGAGGTGTCGGTCGGCAAGGAGTTCCTCGACCACGAAGTGGAGGTGTGGCGGGCGCTCTGCGCGGTGCTCGACACCGCCGAGCTCGGCGCCGGCCATTGGAGAGCACACAAGCCGTGAGCCAGGGCAGGCACTGAACCCACGGCCCGCTGAAACCCGATCCACGCGCCCCGCTGCGAACCTCCACCTTGACGAGCCCTCGTGTCGCGGCCTCACCGGATCGCAGTGAGGTCAGGGGCGCGACACGTGCGTTAGTGAATCGGAGGCGGTGCGGTGTCGCACACTGCACTGCCGAACGACGGCAGGTTCAGCATTCGACATAGTTGACCGCCACCGGAGTGCCGGGCCTGGTGCCGAGGAAGGTGACAGCCAGGCCGCCGCGAGCCGTCTCCTTGTACTTGTCGTTCATGTCGCGACCAGTGTCGCGCATGGTCGCGATGGCCTGATCGAGCGACACCAGATGGGTGCCGTCACCGTGCAAGGCGAGGCGGGCGGCGTTGATCGCCTTCATCGCCGCCATCGCGTTGCGCTCGATGCACGGCACCTGCACCAGGCCGGCGATCGGGTCGCAGGTGAGGCCCAGGTTGTGCTCCAGCGCGATCTCGGCAGCGTTCTCCACCTGCTCGGGTGTGCCACCCATCACTTCTGCCAGACCGGCGGCAGCCATCGCGCAGGCCGAGCCGACCTCGCCCTGGCAGCCGACCTCGGCGCCGGAGATGGAGGCGTTCATCTTGAACAGGGCGCCGATCGCGCCGGCAGTGAGCAGGAACTCGACCACGCCGTTGTCGTCGGCGCCGGGCACGAACCGGGCGTAGTAGTGCAACACGGCCGGAACGATGCCGGCCGCGCCGTTGGTGGGTGCTGTCACCACCCGCCCGCCGGCGGCGTTCTCCTCGTTGACCGCCAGCGCGTAGAGGTTCACCCAGTCCAGCGTGGCCAGCGGGTCGGAGTTGTCCGGCGTGGCCAGCAAGGTGCGGTGCAACGCCGCCGCCCGTCGCTGCACGTGCAACCCGCCGGGAAGTTCCCCTTCGTTGCGACAGCCTCGTTCGACGCAGTCGCGCATCGCCCGCCAGATCTCGAGCAGCTGTGCGGTGACCTCGGCAGCGCTGCGCAGCTCGCACTCGTTCGCCAGCTTGACCTCGCTGATGCTCAAGCCCTCCGCCGCACACATCGCCAGCAGTTCGTCCGCCGAGCCGTACGGATGTGGCACGGCTTGGCTCGACGTATCGATCGGCGCGTCGATCTCGTCGTCGTCGACGACGAAGCCACCGCCCACTGAGTAGTACCGGTGCTGCATCAGCACGCTGCCGTCGCGATCGAACGCTTCGAACATCATCCCGTTCGGATGGCCGGGTAGCGACTCGTCAGCGTGGATGACGATGTCGGACTCGATGTCGAACGGGACCTGCGCGTCGCCGAGCAGCCAGATCGTGCCGGCGGCAGCGATGTCGGCCAGCAGCACCGGTATCCGGTCGGGATCGATCAGGTGCGGTTGCGCACCGGTGAGTCCGAGCAGCACCGCCGACACCGTGCCGTGCCCGACGCCGGTGGCCGCCAAGGAACCGTAGAGATGGGCGCGGACCGCGCTGACCTGGTGGAGGCTGTGCTCGCTCGCCAATCGCTGGAGGAACAGGCGAGCGGCGCGCATCGGCCCCACCGTGTGCGAGCTGGATGGGCCGATGCCGATGCGGAACAGGTCGAACACGCTGATCGTCATCGGTGATCCGGCCCCGGTCGCATGGTGCGATCCTGGCAGACGCGACGTCGGTCGTGCTGCCAGAATGTCGGCTATGCCGATGCGCCAGGAGTGCAGGAACTTCGAGAGTCGTACGTACGCGAATGGTGAAACGGTGCGGAAGTGCAACCTCGACCTGGCCCCCGAGGCCCCGTGGCGTTGCCCGGCCGACTGTGGCAAGTTCGAGCCACGCATGGACGCCGGCTGGACGTACGGCTCGATGGTGTCGCCGAAGACACCCGAGGAGCCGCCGGGTCTCGACGACGGCTCCGCTGCCGCACTGCTCGACGAGGCAGAGTCGTTTCTCAGCGCTGTCGGCCCGCAGGTCATGGCGGAGGTGCAGGCCGAGCGCGAGCAGTGGCAGGCGCAGCAGGGGCCGGGCTGGAAGCGCCTGTTCCGGCGTCGCAAGCCCTGAGGTCCGGGCGGGTCGGGCGGTCGGGCGGGCTTGGCCGTCAGGGCGACGCGGCGGATGATCGGGGAAGGGCGTTGGGGATTAGCACTACGTGCGTAGTAGAATTTATCCGTGCCTGCGTTTCTCTCTGATGCCATCGCGGCGGATGCGCCCGACCGCGACCTGCGCCTCGCCGCCGTCGAACGCGCTGCAGCGATGGCAATGCCGTCCGCCGACCTGGAGGTGTGGCGCTACAGCCGCATCGCCGAGCTCGATCTCGGCGCCTTCGCTCCGGCGGGCGTGCGCACCACGATCACCGGCGCTCAGCAGGTGCCCGCCGCCGATCCGGCGCTGATCGCGTCGGTCGTGCACGGCATGGACGTCCACGACATCTTCGACGAGTTGAACGCGGCATACCACACGACGGTTGCGATCAGCGTTCCCCCGGGGAGGGTGTTGGCCGAGCCGATCGTCGTCACCCACCACCTCGACGGAGACCGAGCTGCGTTCTATCCACGATTGGTGATCCACGGCGGTGCCGACAGCGAGTTCACGGTTGTCGAGCGCTTCGAAAGCACCGACGCCAGCAACGTCCTCGTCGTGCCGCGTCTGGTGCTGCACGCTGCGCAAGCCGCTCGTGTGTCGTATCTGGGCGTCAACCTGTTGGGCATCCACACATGGCAGCTGGGGCATCAGCAGGCCACCGGCGAGCGCGACAGCACCACGCTGCTGGGCACCGTGGCACTCGGTGGCGACTACGCCCGTGTGCGCACCGATGCCCGCGTCGTCGGCCAAGGCGCGACCACCAGGCAGGTGGCGCTCTACTACGCGGATGGTCACCAGATGCACGACTTCCGCACCCTGCAGGACCACGTCGCGCCGAAGACCAACAGCGACCTGCTGTTCAAGGGCGCCGTGCAGAACACTGCGAAAAGCGTGTACACCGGGCTCATCCGCATCGGCGAGGACGCCCGTGGCTCGGTTGCCTACCAGACCAACCGCAACCTGACCTTGAGCGAGGGTGCCTGGGCGGAGAGCGTGCCCAACCTCGACATTCGCACCAACGACGTCAAGTGCAGCCACGCCAGCACCGTCGGCCCGATCGACGAGGAGCAGCGCTTCTACCTCGAGAGTCGCGGCATCCCGCCCGAGATCGCCGAGCGTCTCGTGGTGCTCGGCTTCTTCGACGACGTCTTGAACCTGCTGCCGGTTGGCGGTCTGCGCGCCGATCTGCGGGCCCGCGTGGCAGCGAAGCTGGAGGCCGGTCGATGAGCACGGTTGTCGGCGCACTCGCTGATCTGGCCCCGGGCAGCGCGACCAAGTTCGAAGTGGCCGGGGTTGCCGTTGCGGTCATCCGCATCGGCGACGACGTGTACGCGATCGGTGACACGTGCAGCCACGCCGACATCTCGCTGAGCGAGGGCGAGGTGCTGTGCAAGGAGAAGGAGATCGAGTGCTGGAAGCACGGCAGCTCGTTCAGCCTCGTCACCGGTGAGCCCCAGACCCTGCCGGCGGTCAAGCCGGTACCGGTGTACGTGGCGCGTGTCATCGACGGCATGGTCGAGATCGACGTGGAGGTCGCAGAATGAGCACGCTCGAGATCAAGGGCCTGGTCGCGTCGGTGGCCGGCAAGCAGATCCTCAACGGCATCGACCTGGTCGTGCACTCCGGTGAGGTGCATGCCGTGATGGGCCCCAACGGCGCCGGCAAGAGCACGCTCAGCGCCGTGATCATGGGCAAGCCCGGCTACGAGGTGCATGCCGGTGAGGTGCTGCTGGACGATGTCGATCTGCTCTCCCTGCCCGCATGGCAACGGGCACAAGCAGGTGTGCATCTGGTGATGCAGTACCCCAGTGAGGTGCCCGGAGTCGGCCTGGCCGACATGCTGGCCGAGGCCTTCCGTGCCCGCGGTCGCAGCACCGACGATCTGGCGGCCGAGGTGGCTGTCGAGGCCGAGCGCATCAACTTCCCTGTTGCCCTGCTCGACCGTTCGCTCAACGTCGATCTCTCGGGTGGCGAGAAGAAGCGCAACGAGACGCTGCAGCTCGCGCTGCTGGCGCCCAAGTTCGCCATTCTCGACGAGCTCGACAGCGGCCTCGACATCGACGCGCTGCGCGACTGCGCTCGCCGCGTGGAAGACGCGACGAACGAGACGAACCTCGGGGTGCTGGCGATCACGCACTACAACCGCCTGCTCGAAGAGCTGCACCCCGACCATGTGCACATCCTGGTCAAGGGTCGCATCGTGGCCAGCGGTGGCCCCGAGCTGGCCGACCAGCTCGAACGCGACGGCTACGAAGCCTTCACCGGCGGCGAGCCCGAGGGTGCCGTCGAGGCGAAGCCGTCCAGCCTCGACGACCTGTTCGCCCTCTGACACGCTGACACCACGCCGCACGCGCCAACCGCCCACCGGCTCAGAGTGGGAGGACGGAGCCGGTGGGCGGTGGGATGCGTCAGTGGCGTCACATCGCACGCAGGCGGGCGATGCGTTCCTCCGTCGCAGGGTGGGTGCTGAACAGGCGGGCCATGCCGGCGTTGCGGCCGCCACGCAGCTCGTTCAGCGGGTTGTGGATGTACGCCTGCGCCATCGCAGGTGCAATGGCCATCGGGCGTCGGGCCGCAAGCGTCTCGATGCGGGCGAGCGCATCGGCAAGCGCATTGCCGTTGCCCAGCAGTTCGGCAGCACCGCGGTCGGCCTCGAACTCACGTGAACGGCTGACCGCCATCTGGATCAGCGAGGCGGCGATCGGGGCGAGCAGCGACGTCAGCAGCATCGCCAGCGGGTTCGGACGGTCCTCGTCGCTGCGTCCGCCACCGAACATGCTGGCGAACATCGCCATCTGGGCGAGGAAGCTGATCGCCGTGGCGATCGCGGCGGCCACCGAGCCGATGAGGATGTCGCGGTGCTTGACGTGCATCAGTTCGTGCGCCATCACACCCTCGATCTCGTGCCGCGGCATCGACTGCAGCAACCCGGTCGTGGCGCAGACCACTGCCTTCTTCGGGCCGCGGCCGGTCGCGAACGCGTTGGGCTGGTCGCTGGGTGAGATCGCCACCCGTGGCATCGGCAGGTTCGCTCGCTGTGCCAGCGAGGCGACCAGGTCGTAGAACTCGGGCGAGTCCTCACGCTGGATCACCGTTGCCTTCGCCGAGGCGAGCGCCAGCTTGTCGCTGAACCAGTACGAGCCGCCGACCATCACGAACGCGATCGCGAGGCCGATGGTGAGCGAGGCACTGCTGCCGCCGCCGAGTACACCGGCGACGGCAACGATCAGGCCGCCGAGGCCGGCGAGCAACACGGTGGTCTTCATGGTGTTCTTGAACATCGGAGTGTCTCCTTTCGGTGAGGTCGGGTCAGAAGTCGAAGAGGTCGCCCAGGAACGACGACTTCTTCTTGCGGGCGTAGCCGCCGCGCGGGTCGTGGTACTTCGAGTGGTACTTGCTGTGGTACTTGGAGTTCGTCTGGGGCTGTGGCGCCACCGGCTGGGCCGCCTGCTGCGGCACCGGCTGATCGGCGGGCAGGATGCGCGTCGCTGCGGGTGCCGGTGTGGCGGGCGCCGGCGCTGCCGCGGCCGCGCTGCGCTCGATGATCTTGTCGAGCTCGCCGCGGTCCAGCCACACACCGCGGCAGGTGGGGCAGTAGTCGATCTCGATGCCGGCGCGGTCGGTCATCACGAGCACGGCGTCGGG
>JBAVTH010000524.1:0-2304 GCA_049696035.1 Ilumatobacteraceae bacterium | reverse complement strand
AGTCGTGGTCGTTCACGCCGTAGTTGCCGATGTGGGGGTACGTGAACGTGATGATCTGCCCGGCGTAGCTGGGGTCGGTGACGACCTCCTGGTACCCGGAGAGCACCGTGTTGAACACCACTTCACCACCGGCGACGCCACCGACGGGGTCGGCACCGAGCAGCTCGCCTTCGAAGACGCTGCCATCGGCCATCACGAGCGCCGCGTCACGCATTGCGCTCACCCTCCTGCGATTCCTGCATGATCATGCAGTGTATTGCAAGCAAATACAAAGGCACTGTTGGCATTGCGTGGCTCCTCCCGTACAGGCCTCACGGGACCCATTTCACGGTCGGGAGTGGAGGCTAGCCGACGGAGCCGTCGAGTCGCGGGTATCGCTCGCCGTCGTGCAGCACGCAGCGGACTCGGTTCCCGACACGATGGAAAAGCGTCCACTGGTGGTTCCTCGCAGCGACCTCGAAGTCGACGGCGATCTGTTCCCAATCGACCTGCAGGTTCTCCGGAACCTCGGTCTGGAGCATCACGTACTCGATGTCGTTCGCAGCAGGCACACACGCGCGGGCCGTCTCCTGCTCCGCGCCCACGCCGTACAGCACCACCCGGAAGGGATTCGGGAACTGGTAGATCTGCTCTCGATTGGCGAGCTGCGGGGTGAGCTGATGATAGGCGGAGACAGAAGCGCCTTCGGGAACTTGAGCAAGGATCTCGCGCGCAGCAACCGTTTCTGCGTCATCTGGAAGCCCATGCACCGGCTGCTCACGCCCGAGCGGATGGGGAGCACCCGGCGCGATGATGGTGCCGAGCGGAACCACACCCCACATCAACGCGGCCCAGGCAGACGTCGCCAGCACGAGACCAACGAGTCGTCGTCGCCAGACCTGGCCGACGACCTCGAGGGCGTAGATCGATCCCAACACGATGGCGGGCACGGCGATGAGCGAGTAGTGGTACTCGATGTGGTACTGGTACCAGAACGTGCTGAGCAGATTGGTGAACAGCACCAGCGCACTGACGAGCATCAGGCTTGGTCGACGCAGGAAGACGAACGCCACCGGAAACGTCATCTGCCAGACGTAGAAGGGTCGGTTGTCGCTGCGGAAGTGCTCGATGACGTTTCCTGGGCGTTCCACCAACTCGCGTGCGAGACCGAATGGGCCATCGAATGGAACCCGCCACGCGTTGCGCGTCGGAATGCCGATGAGCGATCGCATCAGCACATACATCCCGAGCAGAGTGGCCAGTACCGTAGCCCCGACCGTGACCATGCCGGTCCGACGATCGCGCCGCATCGCCACCCACACGCCCAGCGGCAACAACACGAGCGAGACGTCCTCCTTGACGAGGATGGTCAGCACCACGAACACCCAATACAAGCGCCACCTGCGCTCCAGAGCCCCGTAGATCGCCATGCCGACGAAGAAGGCGAGAAAGCAGTCGGGATGGAAGTTCTCTCGGTTCGTCCAACCCACGGCAGGGTGTAGCAGGAAGCAAGCAGCGAGCACCAACGCCATCGCCTCACTCTGCAGTCGCCGCCGAGCTGCGAGGAACACGGGCAAGGCGCCCAGGCCGATCGCCAGACTCTGGATGAAGAACAGCGTGCCGGCCGAGGGGAACAACCGATAGATGGGAACGAGCGGCAGAAGGATCAAAGACGCATGATCACCGAGCAGGTTCCTGCCCATCAGCGTCACGAAGGGCGCCTTCCCGTGCGCCAACAACCACAGGCCCTGCTGGTACAGCCCGATGTCATAGGTGGACGTCCCGAGACCGTCGTGCACCTCGAGCGTGATGCTCGTGAAGTACACGACGTAGACGAACACCATCGCGAAGAACAGGATCTGCCAGCGCGTGAGGCGCCCCGCCAACCGTCGGAGGTTGCGGGTTCGTTCGCCGGCCCGCTGGCGCTCTCGTGCCACATCAGATGCTGTCAGCTCTTCAACCTCGTCGGGCACCGCGCAATTCTGCCTTGCCGTGGCCTTCGAACGCAGGATCCCTGCCATTCCTGACGCGAGTGTGCGGCGCGGGCGATGCACACGAACCTGCCGGGTAGCTTCGGGGGGTGCGCGTCATCGTGCTTCTTGCATCTCAGCACCGCTTCGTGGCCGCCGAGGCCGTTCTCGCCGAGCTCGACGAGGCGCGCAGAGCGTTGTCGCCCAGTGGCATCGAACTGTCGGCGATGCTGCTCGGCAACCCAGACGAGCAGCATCTCCGATCGCTGCTGGAGTTCGCGGAGTTGCTCGGTCTCGACGTCCACGTCACCTCACCGGACGGCCGCCAGTTTGCACCTGCCCTTCTGATCGGTTT
>JBAVTH010000523.1:0-2752 GCA_049696035.1 Ilumatobacteraceae bacterium | reverse complement strand
TTCGTACGGCGACCCGAACGCACAGGAGATGACGGCGTCGACGGGTACGCCGGCCGCGAGCGCGCAGATCGCGGCGATGGCTTCGACGCTCTCGTCGATGGTCATGTGCACGTTGCGCTCGTTGTAGGTGGCCGAGGCGGAGATGGTGACGGTGAGCTCGTCGAGGCCGGCGGCGAGCGCCATCTCGGCGCCGCGCACGTTGGGAACCAGCGCGGTTCGCACCACACCTTCCACCGGCCCCAGGCCGGCCACCACCTCCGCCGCGCCGGCCATTGCCGGTACGGCGGTGGGGCTGACGAAAGCCGCCACCTCCAGGTGGGTGATGCCGGCGGCGATCAGCGCGTCGAGCAGCTCCAGCCGGTCGTCGACGCTCAGCGGAGCCTCCGCCTGCAGCCCGTCGCGGGCGCCGACTTCGCGGATCGTGATCGCAGCGGGCAGTTCGGTCATGCGCCCAGGTTACGAACGGCGGGCGGCACGCGAGTGGCCTCGGCCGCACGATGCCGGCGGCCGGTGATCTGCAGCACTTCCAACAGCTCGGTGCGCGTGGTCTGCAGGTGTTGCTCGACGGCTTGTGCAGCGGCGTCGCCATCGCCGTTGCGGATGGCGGTGTAGATGGCCAGGTGCTGCACCCGCGACGTGTCGATGTGGGTGTCGTAGCGCAGCTGGTCGGTGGGCGCGAACAGCTCGCCGCGGGCATCCTCGATCGCCGCCAGGATGCGCGGGCTGCCGGCTGCCTCGGCGACGGCGTTGTGGAACGCTGCGTCCGCCGCCCGGAACTCCTCTGCGTTGGTGGCTGCGTCGAGCGTGTCGATGGCCTCGGCCATGCGCGTGAGGTCGGTCTCGTCGGCGCGTAGAGCCGCCAACTTCGCTGCCCTTCGTTCCACTGCGAGGCGGAACTCGATCAGGTCGTCGAGATCGGCGAGGTTCTCCTGCATCCTGCGCAGCCAGCGCTCGGCAGGTTCCTGCAACTCGGTCACGAAGCTGCCGCCGGTTGCACCGCGGCGAGCCTCGAGGTAGCCCTCGGCCTGCAGCTTGGCCAGTGCGCCGCGCAGGGTGATGCGGCCGACCCCGAGCTGTGTGGCGAGGTCGCGCTCGGCGGCGAGCCTGTCTCCGGGGCTCAGCTCGCCGCGGTGGATGCGCCCGCGCAACAGGTCGGCGACGCCGTCGACGGTGGAGCGGCGGAGGTGCTCGTTCACATCGCTGCGCGTGGGTCGTCTTCGCCGACGATGCGGCTGCCGCGGAACATCTCGAACACCTGCAGGTCGCCGTGGGCACCCGACCCGCTGGTACCCCAGAAGCTCTGCGTGGATGCGTCGCACAGATCGAACAGCCCGGTGCCGTTGAGGCGCACCTCGCCACCGCGCAACCGTGCGCCGAGCGCGAAGCCGGCCTCGATGTCGGCGGTGAACACGAACCCTGCCAACCCGTCACCGGCCTCGTTGGCCATCGCCACCGCTTGGTCGTCGGTGTCGAACTCGTGGATCGTCACCACCGGGCCGAACACCTCCGTCATCGCCGCCGCCGACGGCAGGCCGGTGAGCACCGTCGGTGCCACGAACCAGCCGCCGAGCGCGGGGAGCGTGTGCACTCGGTGCGCGGTGGCGCCGGCAGCGACGAAGCCACCGATGCGTTGCGTCAACTCGTCGCGACGGGCGCGGTGCGACATCGGGCCGATGACGGTGCCCGCCTGCAGGCAAGGCCCGAGCGTGAGCTGAGCGAGCGAGTGCAGCAGCGCTTCCACCACGGCTGCCGCGATCGAGCGGTGCACGAGCAGCTTGCCGGGCGCCTCGCACCACTGGCCGTTCAGCTTCGTGATGCCGGCCGCGAGGCTGGCGGCGGTGGCCGCCACGTTCGCATCGGCGCGCACGATGGCCGGGTTGTTGCCACCGAGCTCCAGCTGCAGCGTGGCGAAGTTGGGTGCAGCCGCGGCGGCGATCGAGCGCCCGGCGGAGAGGCCGCCGGTGAAGGAGACCACGCGGGTGCGCGGGTCGGCGACGAGCTGCGCACCCACCGCCGAGCCACCGTGCACGAGCTGCACCAGCCCTACCGGAAGGTCGGCCGCGGACAGCGCCTCGACGAGCAGGTCGGCGGTGAACGGTGCCCATTCCGACGGTTTCAGGATGACGGGGCAACCAGCGGCCAACGCCATCGCGGTGCGCCCCACGAGCGTCGGCGACGGTGCGTTCCACGGGGCGATCACGATCGCCGGGCCGCGAGGCGCGCGATGCAGTTGCACCCGCCCGTGACGGCCGGCCCGCGCCTCCACCTCGCCCTGCGTCTCCAGGAAGTGGGCACCGCCGTGGAAGTAGTCGCCCAGGCCGCCGGTCATCGCGCTGGTCACATCGACGGGGATGCCGGTGTTCAGCGACTCGGGCACAGCGAAACCGGCGGTGGCCGCACCCACCACGTCGGCGAGGCCGTGGAGCCGCGCTACGCGCTCGGCCAGGGGCACGCTGCTCCACACACGGTCGCGATGCAACGCATCGGCCACGGCCAGCGCCTGCTCGACGGCCTCCGGCGACGAGGCCAGGCCTTCTGCCAGCACCTCGCCGGTGTCGGGGTTGCACAGTTCGGCACCCGAGCGGCGCTCGGGTCGGCGGCGTGAGCCGGCGATGAGGTCGAGCTGGTCGGGAACGTGCGACATAATGGCACAACAATAGAACCATTCAGTCGAGACAGAGGAGCAAGCGTTGGCATTCGATCACCACGACAAGGTCGCGTTCATCACCGGTGCCGGCTCGGGCATCGGCCG
>JBAVTH010000522.1:0-2730 GCA_049696035.1 Ilumatobacteraceae bacterium | reverse complement strand
GTCCAAAGTTCGTGACCGGAGGTTGTTCCCCAACTGAGGGAGAGTGCCCATGCTGCACCGCTACCTGCTCGCTGTCGTCACTGGCCTCGCCCTTTCGGTGGCCGTCGTTGTTCAGCCCGCCGCTGCAATTGACCTGTACTACACCTGGCGAACCCCACCCGGCACCGCGATCACGATCGGCCTCCGCAGGGAGACTCTGAACACCAGCGTGAGCCTGGAACCGGCGCACGGCAGCCTGACGATCACGCTCACGTCCCTCACCTACAAGCCCGCGTCCGGATACAGCGGAATCGACGCGTTCGTCGCGCAGACGTGCACCTCATTTGAGTGCACGACGTTCGCCATCAACGTAAGGGTGGAAGGCAGCCCCGTCGTCCTCACCGCCGCGTCTGGGGAGACCATTCCGTACGAAACCGCCGACGGCGGAGGATGGCGGGACCCCTACCACGGCTCGCTGACCGTCGACCAGTCCCTCACCCATCAGTTCTACACGTCGGATCCAGGGTTCAACGGCCTCGATTCGTTCGTCGTCACCACGTTCTGCCCCCAGATCATCCAGTCAGTGGCAGACCAATGCGTGGTGGAGACCATCTGGGTCAGGGTGGGCAGCGGGCCAGCCAGCGGTGGGTCGGCCCTCCCCTCCACCGGCGTGTCCAGCGCGCCAGTCATGTGGTCGGCGCTCGGACTGCTTCTTGCAGGCACAGCGTCGCTGGGCCTGACTCGACGAGGCCGAACTAGCACGTCGACGACTGGTTGCCGGAAGGCACCGGACCTAAGCGCATAGCTGCCAGTGAGAATGTGATCTGCCGGTTGGGATCCTGTTGCTGGTTGGTGATGGGTCTGTCAGGCTGATGGTTACTTCGGGGTTCGACACGCCCCGTTCCGGAGGGCGACTCGAGTTGCTGCAGTAACAGCTGCTCGGTCACTGGTCTCCTTCACGGGACGTGCGTGCCTGCCCCTCAACTAAGGAAAGGGGTGGCCATGGCCATCGTAGATTCAGCGCGCCTGATTGTGGGTGGGGTCGACACACATCGCGACAACAACGTTGCTGCGGTGGTCGACATGAACGGCGGTCTGTTGGGGATCGAGTCGTTCGCGACCACGGCGCAGGGGCATCGGTTGTTGGCGTCGTGGATGTCCGGGTTCGGCACGCTTGAACGGGTCGGGATCGAGGGCACCGGTGCGTATGGGGCCGGTCTCGCGCGTCACTTCGCCAAGGCTGGTGTGGTCGTGATCGAGGTTGATCGTCCGGAACGGCAGAAGCGTCGCAAGCAGGGCAAGTCAGATCGGATCGATGCGCTCGAGGCTGCTCGTGGCGCGTTGTCGGGTCGCTGTGACGGCCACGCCAAGTCGGGTGACGCGCACGCCGAAGCGTTGCGGGCGTTGCTGGTCGCGAAACGCTCCGCGCGTTCGACACGGATCCGCACGATCGTCCAGCTGCGCCATCTGATGTTCACCGCCCCCGATGAACTGCGCGCCAAACTCGGTCGCCTGAGCGCTGCGCAGCTGGTCAACGAGGCCGCCCGGCTGCGCCCACGACCCGGCGGTGATGTTGCCTTGCAGGGTGTGAAGGCCGCCGCGGTGATCCTGGCCCGTCGCGTTCACACCCTCGACGCCGAGCTCGCCGCGATCGATGCACAGATCACACCACTGGTCAAAGCTGCCGCGCCTGAGCTGCTCAACGTCTACGGCGTCGGGGCCGACACCGCCGCCGTGCTGCTCGTCACTGCCGGCGACAACGTCGAGCGGATCACCACCGAAGCGAAGTGGGCGATGCTGTGTGGCATCGCCCCGATCCCAGCGACCAGCGGTCTCACCACGGATCTGTTCCGCCTCAACTACGCCGGCGACCGCCACGCGAACAACGCGATCTGGCGGATCGTGATCACCCGCCTCGGTCAGCACGAACCGCGCACCGTCGCCTACATGGAACGGCGCCTCGCGCAGGGCAAGTCGAAGCGATACATCATCCGCTGTCTCAAGCGTTACGTCGCCCGCGAGGTCTTCAAAGCGCTCCCGCGCTGACCCAAGAACGCGGTGGCGGGACTGGCCCGATAGCTGCCTGACGCCCTCCGGGTTGTCTTTCGATCGACATGCCGTCCCGCCACCGCACACACCGCCGGAACCGTGGCCTAATAAGAGCCTGCCCTCCAACGAGTGGCCCATCACTGGCCCGCCCGAACACCGGCAACAAGCACCTTGACAAACATAGGAGCGTCGATAGGCCGCTGGTCAGCGAGCTCCAACTCGGGCATTCTGCGTTACCCCGGATGCACCGCAGGAGGTGAGGAATGCGACTTCCCGCACCAGGTCTGTCGTAGCGTCATTGTCATGCCGCTTGACCTGTTAGCGGCCTCACGACGTGGGCGCCTTACTGGCGTAGTGCGCGACGTGCTCGTCGATTGGTGGGGCTTCCGCGAGTTCGTTTCGTTGGAGAGCATCGGTGAGATGCTCGTGCTACTTCGCAGCGATGAGATGTGTCGGCGCGTCCCGTCGCCGCAGGATCGAATCGTCTCGGACGTCGACGAGCGTCGAATCAATGGTGCTGCAGTCATCGCCGAAGAAAACCAGGTCATCTGGGAGGCCGTGCTGGAGCAGACGGCTTCTGGTGATCCATCGGTGGTCCTGTACGAGGAGGAACGAATACTGCGGAACGGCCCGCAGACGATGGCAGAAGCGATGGCCGACGTCGAGGCTGGAATGTCGTTCGACGTGGTTGTTGGGCATCAC
>JBAVTH010000521.1:0-1930 GCA_049696035.1 Ilumatobacteraceae bacterium | reverse complement strand
GCAGCGTGTCGGGAACGTCGTTGCTGACGATCTTCTGGGCCAGGCCCTCGACGATGGCGGTCTTGCCGACGCCGGGCTCGCCGATGAGCACCGGGTTGTTCTTGGTGCGCCGGCTGAGGATCTGCATGACGCGCTCCATCTCGCGGCTGCGGCCGATGACCGGGTCGAGCTTCTTCTCGCGAGCGAGCTGGGTGAGGTTGCGGCCGAACTGATCGAGGATCTGGCTGTTGCCCTTGTCGGTGGCTTCTTCCTTCGGCGCGGCTCCGGCCGCGGCGGCGGCCTGCGGCTCGCCCTTGCCCTGGCCACCCTGGTAGCCCGACAGGAGCTGGATGACCTGCTGGCGCACTCGGCTGAGATCGGCGCCCAACTTCACCAGCACCTGCGCGGCGACACCTTCGCCCTCGCGGATGAGGCCGAGGAGGATGTGCTCGGTGCCGATGTAGTTGTGGCCCAGCTGCAGCGCCTCGCGCAAGGACAGCTCGAGCACCTTCTTCGCTCGCGGCGTGAACGGGATGTGGCCCGACGGCGACGAGCCGCCCTGACCGATGATCTCCTCCACCTGGCTGCGCACGGCTTCGAGCGAGATGCCCAGCGACTCCATGGCCTTGGCGGCGACGCCCTCGCCCTCGTGGATGAGGCCGAGGAGGATGTGCTCGGTGCCGATGTAGCTGTGGTTCAGCAGGCGAGCTTCTTCCTGCGCCAGTACAACCACCCGACGAGCCCGATCGGTGAAGCGTTCAAACATGGCAGAAGTGTATCGGTGGCTTTCCGTCCGCCACGCGACGCGGCGAGGCGTCTTGCGGTCCTGACAGACCCTTGAAGTTCGGGTTTCGTTGGACGGGCACGACGAGATGTGGCGTAGCCTTGCCCGCGTGTCGTCCGCTCCGCTGTTCGCGCTGCCCAGCCATGCCGCCGACCTGGCGCGCATCGAAGCCGCGCTGAAGGAGTCGGTGCACACGCCCGACCCGTACCTCGGGGAGATCGCCTCGCACCTCATCGTCGCCGGCGGCAAGCGGCTGCGCCCCATCCTCACCGTGGTCGCCGCCCAGGTCGCCGGCCCGGCCGACGCGCTGCTGCACGAGCGGTCCGTGCAGGGTGGGATCGCGTGCGAGCTGGTGCAGACCGGCTCGCTGTACCACGACGACGTGATGGATGAAGCCGACACGCGTCGCGGAGTCGACACCGTCAACGCGAAGTGGGGCAACCTGCAGGCGATCCTCGCCGGCGACTTCCTCTTGTCGCGCGCGTCGGAGATCGCGGCGTCGTTGGGCACCGAGGTGGCCGGCCTGCTCGCGCGCACCATCGGCCGCCTGTGCGAGGGCCAGATCGAGGAGCTGCGGCACACGTACAACGCGGCTCGCCCCGAGGCCAGCTACCTGTCGTCCATCAGCGGCAAGACGGCATCGTTGTTCTCCACCGCGGCGCGCATCGGCGGCCTCGTGGCCGACCTCGACCGCTCCGTCATCGAAGCGCTCACCGAGTACGGCGAGGCGTTCGGCATGGTGTTCCAGATCGCCGACGATCTGCTCGACATCTCCGCCACCGACGAGCAGCTCGGCAAGCCGGCCGGCCACGACATGGTCGAAGGGGTGTACACGCTGCCGGTGCTGCACACGCTGCAAGCCGGTGGCGTTGCTGCGGTCGAGCTGCTGTCGCTGCTGGGCAAGCCGCTGGTCGGCGTGGAGCAGGAGAAGGCGCTGGCCATCGTTCGCTCCAACGGTGGTGTCGCTTCAGCGCTCGTCGTCGCCCGCGAGTGGGCGGCACGAGCGGAGGCTGCCTGCTCTCGGCTGCCCTCGTCGACGGCCACCGACGTGCTGCGCACTGCTCCGTCGGCGCTGCTCGCCACGCACTGAGCCGCGGCCACGCCGGCCGCACGCCGACGGTGTGTCCGCAGGTGGACGTGTGCAGCCAGACCCGAGCGCTCGACGAG
>JBAVTH010000520.1:0-1745 GCA_049696035.1 Ilumatobacteraceae bacterium | reverse complement strand
GTTCCGAGCAGCGAATCGCCGTCCATCTGTTCTGGTTGCAGCAGGACGCCGTACTTGTCGGCACGCACCATCTGCGGGAGACCCCACCCCGCGAGGCTGGATGTCTCACCCTCTGCGATCACCAGCAGTCCCTCATTCCTCGCCGCAGTCACCAGCGACTGGACGGCATCGTCGGCCAGGGTGCCCGAGAGCGCTCCCACCCCTTCGATGACCACCGTCAGCCCGGCCACACTCGGATCATCTGTCGAGATCTTGAGCGCCAGGTCTCGCGCCAACTCGGCGATGGAGTCGTTGTCCGCGGCGACGAAGGACCACGGCGCGAGCCCGGGCAAGGTCGACCGCCGAGCGGCGAGCAACGCCATCGGCGCCGATGGATTGCGGCGGAGAAGGCTGGTGACCAGCGACGCAACAGCGGTGGTCCGCCCACTCTGAGGTGGACCCGCAACCACGAAGACACCGGACGGTTCGAAGCCGAGCGGTTCGAGCGTCTCGTCCCACAGGCCGAGCACTGGGAGTCCGTCCACCTCGGTGGGGAGTGAGGAGTGCTCGACGAACTCCGGCAGCCGCCGGATCTCCGGGGCGTGTGGAACGTTGGCACGGTCCATGGCTTTGGCGAGCCGGCCGATCTCTGCCGCTTGTTTGGCGCTGTTCGCTTCGCCGCCGAGCACGGCGATCTGCACCTCGCTGCCGTCCATGTAACCGCGGCCGGGCGGTGACGACTCGCTGAACACGTCAGCCGGCACGCCGAGCACGGCGTAGTCCATCTCGGATGCGAGTCGGAGAGCGAGCTTGGCCTGGATCAACGAGTTCATTCCCGCACTGAACGCGGCGGAACGGTCCGCCGTAGCGATCAGATGGATGCCGACGCCGCGACCCTCGGCAGCGAGGCGTTCGACCATCTCGAACATCCCGCTCGATGGGTTGGCGTCACACACCTGCCGGAAGGCGCCGAAGTTGTCGATGAGCAGGAGGACCCGAGGCTCACTGCTGTTACCGGAACGAGAGCGGTACTCGCCGATGGTGCCTGCCTTCACCTCGGAATAGCGCTCCGAGCGTTCCTCGATCATTCCTCGCAGCATCCGCAGCAGCCGCTGGGTCCGCTCCGGATCGTCGGCGTAGATCACTGCACCCACGTGCGGGAGAGCCTCCAACATCGAGAGCTGTCGCGACCCGTAGTCCAGCGCATACACCTCGCAGGGCCCACCGCGCGCCGTGGAGAAGCCCGCAGCAACGGCGATGGTTCGCAGCGCCGTGCTCTTTCCGGAGCCGCCGGTACCGAAGATCGCCATGTTGCTGTCGCGATCCGACACGAACGCGACTACCGGCTGCGCCTGATCGTCCGGGTGATCGATCACACCGAAAACGAGCTCGTCGTCGGTGCGCCGTGTCGGAAGCTGCTCGAGGCGGTAGGTGGTCGCCAGTTCGGGCAACCACGGTTTGAGCGCCGGCGGGAGCTCGCACTGCCGGGCGGCGTCGACCACCGTGTTGACGATGAGTCGGATGTCGTTCGGCCCCACCGGCGCGTCGGAGTCGGTCCCGGTGTCGATGGGCGACGACCAGAATCCGCCCACGGCAAACGGGAACTCGTTCACTTCGATCACCGGCGGCGGCGCAACCTTGGTGGTGTGTCCCCCGACGTACGCGGCCTGAAAGGCCATGAGCCGTCCGGGGCCCGTCTTCGCGACGCCTCGGCCAGGGATCGAGGGATCGAAGGTCGCGGCCTGCTTCGTCCCGATCACGTCATC
>JBAVTH010000519.1:0-4443 GCA_049696035.1 Ilumatobacteraceae bacterium | reverse complement strand
CGATCCCCAGCGTCGTCGAGCAGACCGCGCGTGGCGAGCGTGGCTACGACCTCTACAGCCGCCTGTTGCGCGACAACATCATCTGGCTCGACACGCCCATCGACGACAGCTCGGCCAGCCTGACCTGTGCGAAGTTGGTGTACCTCGAGAGCGAGAACCCCGACAAGGACATCAGCATCTACATCAACAGCCCCGGCGGCGACATCACGGCGCTGTTCGCCATCTACGACACGATGCAGTTCATCAAGAACGACGTGGCGACGATCTGCCTCGGCCAGGCGGCGTCCGCTGCCGCTGTGCTGCTGGCGGCCGGCACCAAAGGCAAGCGGATGGCGCTGCCGCACAGCCGCATCATGCTGCACCAGCCGTCGGGTCAGACCGGCTACGGCCAGGTCACCGATCTCGAGCTGGCGGCCAAGGAGATCCTGCGCATGCGCGACCTTCTGGAGCACATGTTGTCCGAGCACACCGGTCAGACGGTGGAGCGAATCCACATCGACACCGACCGCGACTTCGTGATGGAAGCCACCGAGGCCCTCGCGTATGGCATCATCGACGATGTCATCACGTCGCGCGATGTGGTGGACCGTACCGGTCCCATCCGCTGAGCGCCCGCGACGACGCTCGTTCGACGTCGAGAAGTTGATGATGTCGCTGATGGAAGTCCTGTCGTTGACTGGAAGGGGATGCTGCTGTGGCGAAGTTCGGTGACACCGGTGAGCTGCTGAAGTGCTCGTTCTGCGGCAAGTCGCAGAAGCAGGTCAAGAAGCTGATCGCCGGGCCAGGCGTCTACATCTGCGACGAATGCATCGACCTCTGCAACGAGATCATCGAAGAAGAGCTCACCGACACCGGCGAGCTGCACTTCGACCAGCTGCCCACCCCGCGCGAGATTCGTACCTTCCTCGACGACTACGTGGTCGGGCAGGACGAAGCGAAGAAGATCCTCTCCGTCGCCGTGTACAACCACTACCGGCGCATCCAGTACCAGCAGAACGCAGGTGTCGGCCGCCGCGACGACATCGAGTTGCAGAAGAGCAACATCCTCATGCTCGGCCCCACCGGCTGCGGCAAGACCCACCTCGCCCAGACGCTCGCCCGGCTGCTCAACGTGCCGTTCGCTGTCGCCGACGCCACGGCGCTCACCGAGGCCGGCTACGTCGGTGAAGACGTCGAGAACATCCTGTTGAAGCTGATCCAGGCCGCCGACTTCGATGTGAAGAAGGCCGAGACCGGCATCATCTACATCGACGAGATCGACAAGATCGCGCGCAAGAGCGAGAACCCCTCCATCACTCGCGACGTCAGCGGCGAAGGTGTGCAGCAGGCGCTGCTGAAGATCCTCGAGGGCACCGTTGCCTCCGTACCGCCGCAGGGCGGGCGCAAGCACCCGCACCAGGAGTTCATCCAGATCGACACCACCAACGTGCTGTTCATCTGTGGTGGTGCGTTCGCCGGCCTCGACACGATCATCGAGAACCGGGTCGGCCAGCGGGGGATGGGGTTCAACGGCACCGTGCGGAGCAAGTCGCAACGCGACCCGGGCGAGCTGTTCGCGCAGGTGCAGCCGGAGGACCTGCTCAAGTTCGGCATGATCCCCGAGTTCATCGGTCGCCTTCCGATGGTCGGCGCTGTGCGCAGCCTCGACCGCGACGCGCTCATCAAGATCCTCGTCGAGCCGAAGAACTCGCTCGTGAAGCAGTACCGCAAGATGTTCGAGTTCGAGGACGTCGAGCTCGACTTCACCCGAGAGGCCATGGAGGCCATCGCCGAGCAGGCGCTGCTGCGCGGCACCGGTGCCCGCGGCCTGCGCGCCATCCTCGAGGAGGTGCTGCTCAACACGATGTACGAGCTGCCTGGCCGCAGCGATGTCGGGAGTGTGGTCATCGATGCCGACACGGTGAAGGCCAAGGTGAACCCGACCCTGGTACCGCGCGAGCCGGTCAGCAAGCGCCCGCGTCGCCAAGCCAGCTGAACACGTGCGGCGATGACGAGTCCATCATGAGCTACGCCGACGCCCTCGCGTACCTCGACACGCACTCCAACTACGACAACACAGGTCGCATCACCTCGCCCACCCTCGATCGCATGCGGTCGTTGATGGCGGCCATGGGCGACCCCCAACTGGCCTACCCGGTCATCCACGTCACCGGCACCAACGGCAAGGGTTCGACGACTCAGATGATCACCCGGCTGCTGATGGCGCACGGGCTGACCGTGGGCACCTACACCAGCCCCCATCTGGAGCGGCTCAACGAGCGGATCAGCCGCAACTGCGAGCCGATCGCCGACGACGAGTTCGCCGAGCAGGTGGCAGCAGTCGCCGACTTGGAGGGCATCACCGGTGTGCGCCCCAGCTACTTCGAAGCCGTCACCGCTGCGGCCTTTCGCTGGTTCGCCGACATCGCCATCGATGTGGCGGTGGTGGAGGTCGGGCTGCTCGGTCGCTGGGACGCCACCAACGTGTGCGAATCGCAGGTGGCCGTGGTCACCAACATCGGCGTCGACCACACCGAGTATGCGGGCCCCACCACGCTGCACATCGCCACCGAGAAGGCCGGCATCGTCAAGCCGGGCAGCGCAGTCGTGATCGGGGAGACCGATCCGCAGTTGGCGAACGCGTTCGTGGCCGCGGGAGGTGCAGCTCACTTCCTGCGTGGTCCCGACTTCGACGTGCTGGAGAACCAGTTGGCTCTCGGCGGGCGCATGGTGGATCTGCGCACGCCCACCATGGTCTACCCCGACGTCTTCATCCCGCTGCACGGCCGGCATCAGGGCGACAACGCTGCCGTCGCGCTCACTGCCGTGGAGGCCTTCTTCGCCTCGCCGGTGCCGGGCGAACTGGTGCTGGAAGGTTTCGGCGAGGTCGTCATGCCGGGCCGCTTCGAGGTGCTCGGTCATCAGCCGCTCGTCATCATCGACGGTGCGCACAACCCCGCGGGAGCCGACACCTGCGCGGCCGTGTTCTTCGAGGACTTCGACCCCGCCGGTCGGCGCATACTGGTGGTCGGTTGCCTGCAGGGCCGCGACCCTCGCGAGATGCTGTCGGCGCTGCGGGCCGACGAGTTCGATCTCGTGCTCACCTGCACGGCGCCGTCGGCTCGTGGGATGGATGCGAGCGAACTGACGGCTGCGGCGCGCTCGATGGGGTGCGAGCAGGTGATCGAGCACTCGACCATCGAGCTGGCGATCGATCGGGCGCTGGCGCTGGCGGAGCGTGACGATGCAATCCTGATCACCGGCTCGCTCTACATCGTCGGCGGCGCTCGCCCCTACCTGCGCAAGGTCCTCTGACTCAGCCGATCCGGCTGAGCTGTCGGCTCGTTCGCACTCGATCGGCCCAGAAGTGTGCGCCCTGCGCCTCGGCGACGGCTAGCGCTTGATCGAAGCACCGCACGGCCTCCGCCTGGGCCTCGGCATCGGTGCGGTCGGCGGTGGAGAGGATCAGCTCGCCGCGGACGCGCCACAGAGGGCGATTCCGGCATCAAGACGCTTACGTTCACCGTGCAGGCCGATGCCCCGGTGGGCGCCGGTGGCGCGCAGCTGCAGCTGACCAGCTCCAACTGCAGCGCGACTGCTGGGGTCGACTACGTGGGCATCGACGCGCCGGTGACGTTCGCAGCGGGGGAGGACGCCAAAACGGTCCAGGTGACCGTCAATGGTGACCTCGTCGACGAATCCGACGAGACGTTCTCGGTGGTGCTCACGGGACCGGTGGCACTCACGGGGCAGCTGTCTGCCACGGGAACGATCACCGACGACGACACGGCCGTGGTGAACAGCTCGACCGCGAGCGTCGCCGAGGGGACGAGCGCCGGTACCACCGATGCGGTCCTCACGCTGACCCTCTCTGCGCCGGCCGATCACCCGGTGTCCCTCCGTGCGGACACGGCGCTGGCTGAAGGCTCTGCCCAGGCGGACGACTTCGTCGCCACGTCGGTCGTCGTCACCTTTCCGGCCGGCTCACTGCAGCAGCAGGTGACCGTGCCGATCGTCGCCGACTCGCGGCCGGAGACCGACGAGTCCGTGGGCGTGGTGTTCAGCAGCCCCGCGGGTGGCATCCTCGCCGCCCCCGGAGCGCAGGTGCAGATCTCGGACGACGACCCCTGGACGGTGTCTGGTCCGGCGAGCGTCAGCGCGACGGAGGGCGACTCGTCCGGAGCGCCAAAGATCGTGCACGTGACGGCCACGCTCAACGCCCCGGCTCCGGCTCGCGGTCTGCGGGTCGACTTCAAGACCGTTGACGGCACCGCGAAGGCGGGGACCGACTACATCGCCCGTTCGGGCACCCTCACCTTCGCCGCCGGCGCGACCACGGCCGTTGTCGACATCGAGCTGGTCGACGACCTGGCATTCGAGTCGACCGAGACCTTCTCGGTGGTGTTCTCCAACGTCAGGTTCGGTCCCGCCCCTGCGCCGCTGGCAACCACCGCACTCGAAGCC
>JBAVTH010000518.1:0-4108 GCA_049696035.1 Ilumatobacteraceae bacterium | reverse complement strand
CCGTGCAGCTGCGAGCGAAGGAAGGGCTGGCACTCATCAACGGCACCGACGGCATTCTGGGAATGCTGTGCTTGGCGTTGCACGACCTCGGTCAGCTGGCCCGGCTCGCGGATCTCACCGCGGCGATGACCGTCGAGGGTCTGTTGGGCACCGACCGGCCCTTCGCCGCCGCTCTGCAGGCGCTTCGTCCGCAGTTGGGCCAGGCGGTGAGCGCTCGCAACATGACGCGACTCCTTGCCGGTTCTCCCATCGTCGCCAGCCACCGTGAGGGCGACTCGAGGGTGCAGGACGCCTACTCGCTGCGTTGCACTCCTCAGGTGCACGGTGCGGCGCTCGACACCATCGCGCACGCGCGGATGATCGCCGAACGCGAGTTGAGGTCGGCGATCGACAACCCGATGATCCTGCCTGACGGCCGCGTGGAGAGCTGCGGCAACTTCCACGGCGCGCCGGTGGCCTTCGTCTGCGACTTCCTCGCCATTGCCGCCAGCGAGATGTCGGCCATTGCCGAGCGACGCACTGATCGCATGCTCGATGTCGCCCGCTCGCATGGCCTGCCGCCGTTCCTCTCGCCCGACGCGGGTGTGAACAGCGGGATGATGATCGCCCACTACACCCAGGTCTCCATGGCGTTGGAGAACCAGCGCCTGGCGGTGCCCGCCAGCACCCAGAGCATGCCCACGAGCGCCATGCAGGAAGACCACGTGTCCAACGGCTGGGCTGCGGCTCGCAAGTTGCGCCGTTCCGTCGCGAACCTGCGTCGAGTGCTGGCCGTCGAGTTGGTGTGCGCAGGCGCGGCGATCGATCTGCGCGGCCCATTGCAGCCGGCAGCCGGCACCGGCGCGGCGGTGCAAGTGCTGCGCGAACAGGTGGCCGGCCCTGGTGCCGATCGCTGGCTGTCCCCCGATCTGAGAACCGCTGAACAGCTGCTCGCCGATGGCAGCGTTCTTGCAGCGGTAGAAACCGCCGTCGGCCCTCTGGAGGTGTTGTGATGTCGGGTCCCCGCCCTGTTCGTGCCGCTCGCGGTACGGAGCTGAACTGTCTCGGCTGGCCGCAGGAGGCCGTGTACCGGATGATGCACAACAACCTCGACCCTGAGGTTGCCGAGCGGCCCGACGACCTCGTCGTCTACGGCGGCACCGGGCGCGCTGCCCGCAGTTGGGACGCCTTCGATGCAATGGCTCGCACGCTCACCACCCTCAAGGCCGACGAGACGATGCTGGTGCAGTCCGGCAAACCGGTCGGTGTGTTCCGCACCCACGAGTGGGCGCCGCGAGTGCTGCTGGCGAACAGCAACCTCGTGCCCGAATGGGGCAACTGGGACGAGTTCCGCCGGCTGGAGGACATGGGGCTGACCATGTACGGCCAGATGACGGCCGGCTCCTGGATCTACATCGGCACCCAAGGCATCCTCCAGGGCACCTACGAGTGCTTTGCCGAGATCGGCCGCCGGAAGTTCAACGGCACTCTGCGCGGCACCATCACGCTCACGGCCGGACTCGGCGGCATGGGTGGCGCGCAACCGCTGGCCGTCACGATGAACGACGGGGTCGCGCTGTGCATCGACGTCGATGCCTGGCGAGTCGAGCGTCGTCACGAGCATCGCTACCTCGACGAGATCGCCGATTCGCTGGAAGACGCCGTGGCTCGTTGCGTGCGAGCCCGCGACGAGGGCCGGCCGCTGTCGGTAGGCGTGGTGGGCAACGCCGCCACCATGGTGCAGCAACTGCTCGACATGGACTTCCCGGCCGACATCGTCACCGACCAGACCAGCGCCCACGACCCGCTCAGCTACGTGCCGGTGGACCTCACGCCCGCCGCGACGGCCGAGATGGCGCGCACGAACCCCAAGGAGCTCATCCGTCGCAGCCGAGAGAGCATGGCGATGCACTGCCGTGCGATGGTCGGTTTCATGGACAAGGGCAGCGAGGTGTTCGACTACGGCAACAGCCTGCGCACGGAGGCCAAGCTGGGTGGGTTCGAGCGGGCGTTCGACTATCCGGGCTTCCTGCCCGCCTACATCCGCCCGCTGTTCTGCGAAGGCAAGGGCCCTTTCCGCTGGGTGGCGCTCAGCGGCGACCCTGCCGACATCGCAGCAACCGACAAGGCGGTGCTCGAAGAGTTCCCCGACGACGAAGGCCTCCACCGCTGGATCAAGATGGCCGGCGAGCGGGTGGCGTTCCAGGGGTTGCCGGCGCGCATCTGCTGGCTCGGCTACGGCGAGCGACACCGGCTCGGCCTGCGCTTCAACGAGATGGTGCGCAGCGGTGAGCTGAAGGCCCCCATCGTGATCGGCCGCGATCACCTCGACTCCGGATCGGTGGCTTCGCCATACCGCGAGACCGAATCGATGATGGACGGGAGCGATGCGATCGCCGACTGGCCATTGCTGAACGCGATGGTCAACACGTCGAGCGGCGCCACATGGGTGAGCATCCACCATGGTGGCGGCGTCGGCATCGGGCGCAGCATCCACGCCGGCATGGTGGCTTTGGCCGACGGCACCGACCTGGCCGCAGAGAAGTTGTCGCGGGTCCTGGTCACCGACCCGGGCATGGGCGTGATCCGCCACGCCGACGCGGGGTACCAGCGTGCGATCGACGTCGCGGACGAACGCGGCGTCCGCATTCCCATGCGCGAGGGTTGAGGCGTGGCAGTCCGGGAGATCCTGCACGTCGGCAATCCCATGCTGCGCGAACAATCGCGCGAGGTCACCCGCGCCGAGCTGGCATCGCCGGAGGTGCAGCGGCTGATCGACGACCTGATCGACACCATGCACGCGGCCAACGGCGCCGGCATTGCCGCGCCGCAGATCGGTGAGCTGGTTCGCATCGCCACCATCGAGGTCACCGACAACCCGCGCTACCCGTACAAGCCGCGCATCCCGCTCACGGTCGTGGTCAACCCCGTGATCGAGCCGCTCGACGACGAAATGGTGGAGGTCAACGAGGGCTGCCTGTCGGTGCCCAACATGCGCGGCAACGTGATGCGCCATGTCAACGTGAGGGTGCGCTGGTGGGACCGCGAGGGTGCGGAGCACGACGAGGTCCGGCGCGGCCTCACCGCCGGCACGTTTCAGCACGAGTGCGATCACCTCGACGGCGTCCTCTTCCTCGACAGGGTCCACGACACGCGCAGCCTCACCACGTGGGATCAGTTCGAACGGTTCCACCGGGCGGCGTTCATCGAGCGGATCACCGAGTTCGTGCAACGGGTTGGTTCCTGATTGGGAACGTTCTGGTGCGAGATGGCATGGCTGGGAGGCGACACGGCCACACCCTCGGTGCTCGTGGAGACCGCCGGCGACCTGATCACCAGGGTGACGCCCGGGGTGCCGTGCCCGCCGTCGAGCACGCGGCTCGCCGGCTTGACGCTGCCCGGCTTGGCAAACGCGCACAGCCATGCGTTCCATCGCGCGCTACGCGGTCGCACACAGGTGGGCACAGGTTCGTTCTGGACCTGGCGAGACCAGATGTACACGGCAGCCGCGAGGCTGGATCCCGACTCGTACTTCCGCCTCGCTCGTGCCGTGTACGGCGAGATGGTGCTGGCCGGCGTCACGTGCGTCGGGGAGTTCCACTACCTGCACCACGGCGCCGGCGGCGTGGCGTACGCAGAACCCAATGCCATGGCCGACGCCTTGATCGCGGCTGCGGGCGAGGCCGGCCTGCGGATCACGCTGCTCGACACCTGCTACCTCCGCGGTGGCATCGGCGTGGAACCCAACGAGGTGCAACAACGCTTCAGCGACGGGGATGCGTTGTCGTGGGCAGCGCGGGCTTCGGCCCTCACGTCGCGGACGTCGAACGACTGCCGCATCGGAGCAGCGATCCACTCCGTTCGTGCGGTCGACCCGGCGAGCATGCAGATCGTCGTCGCATGGCAGGCGCAGCACGATGCCGTTCTCCACGCCCATGTCTCGGAGCAGAAGGCCGAGAACCAGCAGTGCATCGACGCCTACGGGTTGACCCCGACGGCGCTGCTCGCCGAGCGTGGCGCACTCACCGAACGGTTCACGGCTGTGCATGCCACGCATCTGGCCGGCTCCGACATCGGGTTGTACGGCGCGCACGGATGCACCGTCTGCATGTGCCCGACGACCGAGCGG
>JBAVTH010000517.1:0-11296 GCA_049696035.1 Ilumatobacteraceae bacterium | reverse complement strand
CCCACTGCCCCGCCCACTGCCCCGGCTGCCGCCGTCGTGGCTGCTGCCCCGGCTCCACCGGCCGCCGCCGTCGTGGCTGCTGCCCCGGCTCCACCGGCTGCCCGGGCCGAGAGCACCGCGGGAGGCGATCTCGTCGCCGATGCAGCCGCCCGTTGGGTCGCCGACATCAAGCCCACCCTCAAGGGCTTCGCTCGTGCGATGTACTCCAACACCACCGTGTTGGGCGAGCGTGCAGGCGCACTCACGATCGGTGTCTCCAACGAGACCCACCGTGCCAAGTGCGAAGAGCACCGGCGCGACGTGGAGGCCGCGATCGCCAAGGTGGTCGGTGGCAAGGTGATGGTGCAGCTGGTGGTGCACAGCGGGCCCGACGACCACGACGACGAGGGTGGTGGTGGCAACGTGGTTGCGCTGCAACGCGACGCGCCGTCGGCGTCGACACCGGACGACGACGAAGCGATCGACCTCGACGACTTGATCGACGCCCCGCCGGAAGCCGTGATCTCACCGATCGATCGCCTGGCGCAGGCGTTCCCTGGTTCGCAGCTCGTCGAGGAGTGACCTGATGGCCGTCTACACACAACCGGTGCAGACCTTGATCGACGAGCTGGGGCGCATGCCCGGTGTGGGCCCGAAGTCCGCGCAGCGCATCGCGTTCCACCTGTTGAAGATCCCCGCCGACGACGTCGCTCGGCTGGCGCTCTCGATCACCGACGCCAAGGCGCGAGTGCGGTTCTGCTCGGTCTGCTGGAACTTCGCGGAGGGCGAGCTGTGCCCGATCTGCCTCGACGATCGTCGGGACAGCAGCATCCTGTGCGTGGTGGAGGAGTCGCGCGACATCATCTCGATCGAGAAGACCGGCGAGTTCAAAGGGCGGTACCACGTGCTGCTGGGCGCCATGAGCCCGCTGGAGGGCATCGGGCCCGAGCAGCTGAAGATGAAGGAGCTGTTCGCCCGCATCGAGCCCGAGGACGTGCAGGAGGTCATCTTGTGCACGAACCCCAACACCGAGGGCGAGGTCACCGCGATGTACATCGCCCGCATGATGAAGCCGTTCGGCGTGAAGGTCACCCGCATCGCCAGCGGCCTGCCCGTGGGTGGCGATCTGGAGTACGCCGACGAGCTCACGCTGGGCCGCGCCCTCGAAGGCCGCCGCGAACTGCACGGCTGAACCGGCTCGCCGAGCGCCTGGTCGCACGACCGCGTCACCTCGTGGCGGGCACCGGGCGGAATCTGCCCGAAAACGAACTACTGGGGTACCACTCCTGGACCTGGTAGCGGGCGGACGGGCCAGCTCCAGAGGTGGTACCCCAGATCTTGAACTCGAGCGAGGCGTGCAGGGGGCTGCAAATCACGCTCGTGTATGTTGCGGTTACATTACGGGAGATCCTCAATTGTGTCAAGCCTTGTCATAATCTTTGTGGAAATGACATCTTTCGTCGATTCGTTCCCGGAAGACGCCGTGAGAACGACGTGCGCGGCTGACGCCGTCAGTGGCTGCGGACGGTGGGACGGTGGGACGGTGGGTTCGGTCGGGTGCAGACGGTCAGACGGTGCGAACGACGATCGCGTCGCCTTGGCCGCCGCCGCCGCACAACGCGGCCGCACCGAGGCCGCCGCCGCGGCGGCGAAGCTCGTGCAGGATCGTCAGCGCCAAGCGGTTGCCGCTCATGCCGATCGGGTGGCCGAGCGCGATGGCGCCACCATTGACGTTGACGATCTCGTCGCTGATGCCCAACTCGGCGATCGAGGCGATGCCGACGGCGGCGAAGGCCTCGTTGATCTCGAACAGATCGACGTCGGCGACGGTCTTGCCCGCCCGCTCGAGCGCACGCAGGATGGCCCGGCTGGGCTGGTGCAGCAGCGATGCGTTGTCGGGGCCTGCCACCATGCCGTACGACACGACCTGGCCCAGCGGCGTGACGCCGCGGGCGTTGACCGCCTTCTCGCTCATCATCACGATCGCCGAACCGCCGTCGCTGATCTGCGACGCGTTGGCGGCGGTGATGGTGCCCTCCTTGTCGAACGCCGGCTTCAGGCCACCGAGCGACTCCATGGTGGTGTTGCCGCGCACGCCCTCGTCGGTGGCCACCACCGTCGGGTCGCCCTTGCGCTGCGGGATCACGACGGGCACGATCTCGTCGGTGAGGCGACCCTCGGCGATGGCGGCGGCGGCGCGCACGTTGCTCTTCATCGCCATGTCGTCCTGCTGCTCGCGGGTGATGTTGCCGGCCGCGTAGCGCTCGGTGCCCAGGCCCATCAGGCAGGCGTCGAACGCGCACCACAGGCCGTCGCGCACGATGGCATCCTGCAGCTCGGTGTTGCCGTAGCGGAAGCCACCACGGGCACCCTGGGCCAGGTACGGCGCGTTGGTCATGCTCTCCATGCCGCCGGCGATCACGATGTCGGCTTCGCCGCTCATGATCATCTGGTTGGCGAGGTAGATGCTGTTGAGGCCGCTGAGGCACACCTTGTTGATGTTGATCGACGGCACGCTCATCGGGATGCCGCCGTTCACCGCCGCCTGGCGCGAAGGCACCTGGCCCTGGCCGGCGGTGAGCACCTGGCCCATGATCACGTGCTCGACCTCCTCGGGCGAGACGCCGGCTCGCTCGAGTGCGGCCTTGATCGCGAACCCACCGAGATCTGCAGCAGTGAACGAGGCGAGGGCGCCGCTCATCTTGCCGATCGGCGTGCGGGCTCCGGCGACGATGTACGAACCAGACATGGGATGACCTCCATCGAGACGGTGACCGCAGCGTATTCGCGTCGGGTTACCGCGCGGTAATGCGGACGGCACATCCGACGGTTCCGGCGGCAGCGTCCTGGAGGTGGGTGCGGCGCGTGGCCTGCGCTATGCGGCGAGCGTGGGGAACAGATCGGCGCTCTCGTAGCCGAACGCCCACAGGATGATGCCGCGCCAGCCCGCGGCCTGCGCCGCATCGGAACGTTGATCGACGCTGAACGCATCCGGCACGAACATGGTGTGCTGCACCGTGCACGTCACCTGGTTGGACGGCGGTGAGAGGCGCATCGCCGGCTGGAACTGGCCGTCGGAGGGCCCGGCGACCTGCGGGATCGTGTTGGTCGCCGGCGGGTAGACGGGCGCCGGTGACGGCTTCGTGCGCGGGCCGGTGACGGTCTGCGTCCAGGTGACCGTGAGCTCGCCGGAGCTGTGTCGTTCGAGCGTGCGACCACCGGCGACGGAGGCGATGTTCTTCATCAGCACGCTTTCCTTGAAGATCGCCCCGTCGGGGCAGGTCTCGTTGAGGTTCTTCCGGGTGACCCAGTGGCGACCGTAGGCCGGGACACCCAGCTGCAGCTTCGACGCGGGCACCACCGACGAGCTGTAGGCGATGACCTCGTTGACCCACCACATCGGTGAGATGGGGCCGGGCGAGCTGACGCTGTAGTCGTACACCATCAGGCGCAGGCGGTCGACGGCGGCGGCGATCTGCCCCTGGGCGTACACGGTGTAGCCGGAGCTGCCGCCACTCCACACCGGCGGCACGGTGACGCTGAGCAGCTTGCCCTTGGCGTGGAGTGCGGCGCTGAGCTCGTTGACGAACGCGACCCAGTTGACGGTGATGGCCGGCCACTCGCTGCGTGGATGGCTGAACGCGAACACCTCGTAGTCGAGGTCGATGCCGTCGTAGTTCTTGCTCACTGCCAGGTCGACCAGGTGCTGCACGTGGGCCGTGCGCGTGGTGGGGTCGGCGAGCAGGTCGCGCATGATGCCGGCGCCCGTGCTGTCGAAGACGCCCACGATGAGCGGCAGGCCGGCGGCTCGGGTGGAGTTGACCACTGCCGTCAGGTTCTGCTGCGTGCCCAGCAGGGTGACGTTGCCGTCGTTGGTGGTGCCGTAGAACAGCGGTGACACGTCGCCCACCGCGGCGGCGTTGTTCTCGATGGCGGTGCGGCTGCTGGCAGTGCCCCAGTACGGCACCCAGCCGCTGACGAAGTGGCCGGGGGCGGTGAGCAACGACGGCTGCGCCGCCGCAGTGGCAGTGGCCGCGGCCGAAGGCGACACGGCGGACGGCAGCCAGCCGCTGAGTGGGCGGCCGGGCTGGCAGGCCGACAGCAGCAGCGCGGCGACGACGACGAGGGCCTGACGGGTTCGGGAAGCCACGGTGCAAGGGTAGTGGCGCAGCGCCGTGTAAGGGTCGCGGCCCGCCCGGGACGCGCTGGCTCGGCCCGCTCGCTGCACCGTGCGATGGCTAGCGTGCGGCAATGGCCATCACCGAGATCGAGCCCGCCGTGGAGGGCTCGCCCAGCACGCGCGGTGCGGGCGTGCTGGCGGTGCTGTCAGCGTCGCTGTTCTGGTCGTTCGGTGGGGTGCTCGGGAAGTCCACCGGTGCGTCGGGCATCGTGCTGTCGTTCTGGCGGCTGTGGATCGCCAGCGCAGTCCTGCTCGGTGTCGCCGCCTTCACCCATCGGTGGCCGTCGCGCGCCGATCTGCGTGCCAGTCTGCTTGCGGGCGTGCTGTTCGGCCTCAACCTCTGCGTGTTCTTCATCACGCTGCAGTACACGAGCATCGCCGTCGCGCTCATCATCGGCGCCCTCAGCCCGGTGATCGCACTGCCGATCGCGGTGGCGTTCATGGGCGAGCGGTTCACCACCGTCAAGGTCGTGTGCGCACTCGTCGCCGTCAGCGGTGTGGTCGTCGCCGTGATCACCGCTCCCGCGGCGAACGACGGTTCCACCACGAAGACCGTCGGCTACCTGTGGGCCGTGGCGGCACTGATCGTGTGGGTGCTCTACCTGCTGCAGACCAAGCGCGTGCGAGCCACGGTCGAGACCGTGCGCTACATGACATCGGTCACCTTGGTGGGCACCGTCACCGTGTCGTTGCTGGCGTTGATCACCCGCAGCCACCTCGCCCAGATCCATGGCGCCGGCTGGTTGTGGGTGTCGCTGCTGGCCATCGGGCCCGGCATCGCCGGCCACGGCCTGGTCGCGTGGGCGCAACCGCGTGTCGACGCGTCGGTGACCTCGGTGCTCATCCAGCTCGAACCGGTCGGTGCGTCGATCGCGGCCTGGGTGTTCCTCAGCGAGCGGGTGTCGCTCGCGCAGGCGATGGCGATGGTCGTGGTGGTCGCTGCGTTGTGCGTGCTCGCCTACCGCGAGTCGCGCGAGCGCAACGTGATCATCGACGAAGCCGTCGGTTGATCCGGCAGAGCCGGGCTGCGGCGCCGGGCGTCACTGCTCGGTGATCGTCACCGACACGATGTCGATCCGCTGCAGCGGCGGGCCGTCGGCAGGGTTCGCCAATGCGTCGAGGCCGGCGACGACGGGTAGGTCGGCGGCATCGACCTGCCCGAACAACGAGTAGTTCGGGGGCAGTGCCGCGCCGTCGCTGCCGGAGATGATGAAGAACTGGCTGCCGTTCGTGTCGGGCCCGGAGTTGGCCATCGCGATCGAGCCGATCTGGTAGGCCTCGGTGGGCAGCTCGTCGGCGAAGGAGTAGCCGGGGTCGCCCGTGCCGGTCGCCGTCGGGTCGCCGCACTGCACGACGAAGTTCTTGATCGCACGGTGGCAGGTGGTGCCGTCGAAGTAGTGGTAGCGGGCGAGGTTGACGAAGTTGTTGACCGTGAGCGGTGCGATGTCGGCGCGCAACGTGATGTGCAGGGTGCCGTGATTGGTCTCGAGGACCGCTGCGTAGGCCGTGCCCTGCTGCAGGCACATCGGCGGCGCGGCGTCGAAGCGCTGCTGCTGTGAGGCGCTGCCGTCGGCGGGCGCACAACCGCTCTCGCCGGTGGTCGAGGCGGCGTCGGTGGTGGGGGCGAGCGTGGCCGAGGGGGCGTCGGTGGTGGCGGTCTTGGTGTTGTCACCGCAGCCCGCGACCAGCGCGGCGGCGGCAAGGGAGAGCAGGAACGGTCGGCGCAGTGCACGTGTCATGGCGCGACTCTTGCACGCGGCCCGGTCACCAAGCCGGTCGCGCCGGTCGCCCGTCGGTTCGACTCGGCTTCCTACCCGTCGGTAACATCGCCGCATGCAGCAGATCCTCGACGCCATCCTCGCCAACGCCAGCGCGGCGGAGTTCGCGGCCCTCGAGGTGCCCGCCAGCTACCGCGCGGTCCACGTCCTGAAGGACGAACAGGACATGTGGGACGGCGTCGCCTCGAAGGACAAGGACCCGCGCAAGAGCCTGCACGTGGGCGAGGTGCCCACCCCCGAGCTGGCCCCCGACGAGGTGTACCTGGCCGTGATGGCCAGCAGCATCAACTTCAACACGGTCTGGACCAGCATCTTCGAGCCGATCAGCACGTTCGGCGCGCTCGCCCGCCTGGGCCGCGAGAGCGAGTGGGCGAAGCGCCACGACCTGCCGTACCACGTGGTCGGCAGCGATGCCTGCGGGGTGGTGCTGCGTGTCGGTTCCGCAGTGCGCAACTGGAAGCCCGGCGACCGCGTGACCGTGCACTGCAACCACGTCGACGACCAGGACCCGTCGGCGCACGACGATTCGATGATGGCCGCGAACCAGCGCATCTGGGGCTACGAGACGAACTTCGGTGGCCTCGCCGACCTCGCCGTGGTGAAGGCCAACTCGCTGATGCCCAAGCCCGAGCACCTCACGTGGGAGGAAGCGGCCGTCAACGCGCTGTGCAACAGCACCAGCTACCGGATGCTGGTGGGCCGCAACGGCGCTCGCATGAAGCAGGGCGACGTCGTCCTCATCTGGGGTGCCACCGGCGGCATCGGCGCCTACGCCACCCAGTACGTGCTCAACGGCGGCGGCATTCCGGTGTGCGTGGTGTCGTCGGCCGACAAGGCGGAGATCCTGCGCAAGATGGGTGTGCAGCACATCATCGACCGTGCCGCGGCCGGCTACCAGTTCTTCGACGAGAACGGGGTGCACAACGAGAGCGAGTGGCGGCGGCTGGGCAAGGACATCCGCGCCCTGTGCGGTGAGGATGCCGACATCGTGTTCGAGCACCCCGGCCGCAGCACGTTCGGCGCGTCGATGTACGTGGTCAAGCGCGGCGGCACCGTGGTCACCTGCGCGGCCACCAGCGGCTTCATGATGGAGTTCGACAACCGCCACTTCTGGATGCGGCTGAAGCGGCTGATCGGCAGCCACTTCGCCAACTACAAGGAGGCGTGGGAGGCCAACCGGCTGATCAGCAAGGGCATGATCCACCCAGTGCTCAGCCAGGTGTTCCCGCTGGAGCAGGCAGGTGAAGCCGCTTACCAGGTGCACCACAACCAGCACGAGGGCAAGATCGCCGTGCTCGCGCTGGCTCCTTCGGAAGGCCTCGGCGTCACCGACCCCGAGCTGCGTGCCAAGGTCGCCGACCAGCTCACCTGGTTCCGCCGCTAGCCCCTCGCATCGGGGGCCTGCCCGTGGCTTCTGGGGCTGCATCGTCCCATCGGGGTTTCCGGGGCTGATTCGTCTCGGATTCCGGGACGATCGTGGCTCCACTTGCGTCTGCAACGACGTCGGCAGGCTCCGACATTCGTCGTCGCGCGCCGAATCGCGGCCGGTCTCAGGCGACTGGCTTGGCGAACACCCGATCGGGGCCGTCGGCCAGTTCGATGACCAACGTGTACGACTCGGTGGTGCCGCAGTCGGCGCCGGTGCAGACCTCGGTCCACACCACCTCGAATCGGCGTGAGCCCGCCGAGTCCGTCCAGGTGAACTGATCGCCGGCCTGCACCGCAACACTGACGTCGATGTTGCCGAAGGCGGCGCGGGTCGCGACGACGACGGCCGGGTTGGCGGTGTCGGTCGCGTCGGCGGGCGAGGGACCGCGGCTGAGCATCGGCCCCACCGTCAGTGCGGCGGCTTCGGGGTATCCGCGGCCGTCGACGACGCTGAGCTCGACGCCGACCGTGGGCATCTGCAGTGAGCCGAGCGCCTGACGCGATGTCGGTGTGAGCAGCGCGGTGAGGCTGTTGACGTCGAGTTGGCCGGCAGTGCGTGCCAGCACCCGGCCGTCGGCGCCGATCAGGACGGAGAAGGGCCAGGCGCTTGCTCCGAACGCCTTGGCCACATCGCCCGCTTCGCCGTCCACCGCGTGCGAGTCGCGCAGCACCGGCGCCGTCCAGCCGGCGTTGGCCAGCCACTGATCGGCCGGGTAGTTGGGCGTGCCGGCCGCCTCGGCGGTGGAGACCAGCGTCACCGGCAGCGAAGTGGGGATGGTGCCGTCGGCCATCCAGCCGAGCATCAGCCCCAGTTCGACGTTGCAGTGCGGGCACCAGTGGGCGGCGAAGACGACCAGGGTGGCACCCGAACCGCCTTGGATGGTCGCCCGGTTGCCGGCGTAGTCGAACCCGTCCACGGTGGGGGCCGGCATGCCGACGGCGGGGTCGTCGCCACCTGTCCACAGTGGCAGTGCGTCGCCGTTGATCCGTGGGGCGTCGGAGGCGGGGGCGGCCGTCGAGCCCGGTGCCGGCGTACCTGCCTCGGCAGGGGTCGCCGAGCCGTCGTTTCCGCAGGCGGCGACCATGACCATGGCCATTGCCGCGAGCATCAGCGTGGCGCCGCCACGGGTGCGTCCGTGCATGTGCCCACTCTCGCACTCTGCGGCCGCGGCCGGTCAATCGACGCGGCGGGCGTTGACCACCAACGTCTCGCGGGAGGTGAACTCAGGTGCGTACGCCCTCAGTTGCAGCATGGTGCCCTCCGGCGGTGCCAGCGTGTCGGGGTCGGTGCTGCTGGCCGAGCCGATCACCTCGAAGGTGACCGTGCCGTTCCGTCCGGTCCACGTGATCGTGTCGCCGGCCACCAGCTGATCGATGTGGAGGAAGGGCGCGCCGTAGGTGGTGCGGTTACCCCAGATGACGCTGATCGGCTGATCGACGCCCACGCTCTCCGGTGCACCGACCACGAGGACGGGCCCTTGCTGCTTCGCCTGCTCGAGGTCGTCGCCGGGGGCGACGACGAACCGGTCGAGGTCGATCGAGGGGATCTGCAGCCGCCCGACGGTGGCCCCGGCTTCAACGGGAGCCAGCAACGCCTGCATGCCGGCTCCGTCGAGCTCGCCGCTCACGCGGGCGGCCACGTTGCCGTCGGCGCCGATGAGCACGAAGTACGGCCAGCCGTTGGCGCCGTACGTGGCCGCCACGGCGCCGGCGGCGCCGTCGCCGTTGCTCACGTCGCGGATCACCCGGCCGGTCCAGCCCTTCTCCGCCAGCCACGTGTCGGCCGGGTAGCCGGCGGAGGATGGTGACTCGGCGGTGGACACCACAGTGACCGGCAGCCACTGCGGGATCGTGCCGTCGGCCATCCATTCGATCACCTTCGGCAGCGTGGCGTTGCAGTGCGGGCACCAGTGGGCGACGAACAGCACCAGCTGCGGCCCGGTGGACGGGTCGATGCGCACCTCGTCGCCCGCGTAGTCGTGGCCGATGACAGCGGGGGCCGGCAAGCCGATGGCGGGATCGGCGGCGGATGCATCGAACATCGGCAGTGCCTCGCCGGTGACGGTGACGTGTGCGTCGGAACCGTCGTCCGGCGCCGGCACGGTTTCGACGGTCGGCTCGCCGGTGGGCACCTCCGCCACGGCGGCGATGAGGCCGTCGACACGCTCGGCGAAGGCCGGCGGGATGTCGAGCGTGGCCCATTGACCGGACTCGCCGGCCGGCCAGATCACCATGGTGCCGGTGTCGTTCGTTGACGCCCAGCCGGCCTGGCCGGCGACCGTGACCGAGGCGACGGAGCCTGTCAGCAGGTGCGCGAACTCGCCGGCGTAGTCGCCGACGGAGAGGGTGACCGTACCCGACTCGTTGCTGAACTCCTGCGACTGACGATGGCCTGCCGGCGCCTCGCCGAAGAAGGTCTGACGGCCCATCGCGAGCAGCTGCCACCCATCGACCGGCAGCACGTAGGGCAGACCCGATCCGGACACCACCTGCGCAGCGAGCGCCTCGCGTTCCTGGCGGTCGATGCCGTACGAGCCGAACGCCAACTGGCCGCCATCGATGGGCTGCAGGGTCACGTCGCCGCTGATGCCTTGGCCATCGCCCAGTTCGGTCAGCACGAGCAGGCCCTCCGTCACGCCCGCGTTTCGAGCCCACGCCATCGTCAGCATGCCGGTCGTCGGGTCGCCGGTGGTCTCCTGGATCGCACCGGGGACCAGGTCCTGCGACACGAGCGTGTACCGGGGTGTCACGACGCGGATCAGCGTTGGTTCGGTCACGGTCGTCGTCGGTGTTGGCACGGTGGTCGCCACCTCGATGGGTGAGGACACCGTGTCGGGTGCGTTGTTGCGGTGGATGACCACTGCAGTTGCCGCCCCCACGACGAGGACTGCCGCAGCTGCGATCGCGAGCCACCGCCCGGGACCGATCCCTGATCGGTGGGACGCAGGCAACGAGCCGCTTCCGGCGGCGCTGACCTCGTCGAGTGCCGCCCGCAGGCGCGCGATCACGGCCGCGTCGTGGGGCGAACGGTCGTCGAGCAACTCGTTCATTCGGCGATCTCCTTCTTGAGAGCGGCGATGCCGCGGTGCAGCAGCACGCGCACGCTGGCCGGCGCGCAGTCGAGCGCCTCGGCGATCTGCTCGTCGGTCCAGTCGGCCCAGTAGCGCAAGGTCACCGCTGCCCGCTGCTTGTAGGGCAGCGCGCCGAGCGCGTCGAGCATCTCGCTGGTGGGCGCCGTGTACGAGGTCGGTTGACCCGCCACCACTCGCAGCTCGCGCCGGCGCGCACGCAGGTGCCAACGGTGCCACGACGCCGCCCGGTTGACGACCGTTCGCCGCAGGTAGCCGGCCGGGTTGTCGAGCGAACCGAGCCGATGGCCGACGGCCGCCAACGAGTCCTGAGCGATCTCCTCACCGATCTCCGGCGAGCCGACGAGGGCAACGGCCCAGCGGACGGCGTCGGCACGATGTGTGCGGTAGAAGTCGTCGAAGTCGCTGATGGCCCTCACCCCTGATCGCACGCCCAGTGTGCCTGCCTGCATGCTCACCTTGACGCCACCGGGCGCCCATCTGTTTCACTGGTCGCATGCTGCTCACCGAAATCGACCATGTGGCCATCGCCGTCCGCGACCTCGAGGCTGCCATCGACTACTACCACCGCGCGTTCGGTGCCACCGTCGACCATCGCGAAGTGGTGGAGAGCGACGGTGTGGAGGAGGCGCTGCTGAAGGTGGCCGACAGCTACGTGCAGCTGCTCACGCCCACTCGCGACGACAGCCCGGTAGCGAAGGCGATCGAGAAGCGCGGCGAAGGGCTCCATCACATCGGTTACCGGGTGAACGACTGTGCCGAGGCCTTGGCCAGCATGATCGCTGCGGGAGCGAAGGCGATCGATGCGGCGCCGCGACCCGGGAGCCGCGGCACGACGGTGG
>JBAVTH010000516.1:0-7162 GCA_049696035.1 Ilumatobacteraceae bacterium | reverse complement strand
TCTCTCGGGCTTCATCGATCGTCGTTTCTCCGCTCGGCGCGTGCCGAGCGACCGCTTCGCTGAGCGTTTCATCGAGCCGGAGAATGGATGACTTCGCGAGATCGCGCATGATCTCGTGAGCCAAGGCGGGCGCGAGTGGCCTCATCGGCTCGCCCGGCTGCCAGAGTCGCCACGTTGTGCCGTCGTCATACGAGGCTGGTCTATAGCCGGTTGCCGTCGTCTCTGCTGGGGTCGCGTCGGTGCTCGTGTGTGAGGACGGGTCGAAGCACACCAGGCCGTGCGAGCGCGCAAGCTCGAACACGAAGGGCACGGCGTCGCAGACCCGTGCGGTGCTGATGCCGAGGTAGAGGAACGGACCTTGGGCGTTGTCGATCATCGGCGAATCCGACCACGGGCTGTCATCGCCGTCGCTCGATCCAAGATCAGGCCACTTCTGCAGGAGTGCGTCGACGAAGCACCGGATCGCAGGGGTCGGCTCGTCGTCAAGTGAGCCGTCACCGTCGCCGTGATACAGATTGACAAGGCGTTCGTACTCGGCGAACGCCTCGACCTCGGAGGCCGGGCGGGCCCCCTCCCAAATTGCCAATCCGTAGCTCACCGGACCCAAGCTACATAGCCATCTCGCACGTCAGGTCGACCGGCCAAGCGACGGTGACCACAAATGCAAACTGGTGGACGACGCCGACAGCGGAGAACCGCAGGGTATCGCTCTCCGTCCAGTCATCAGCTGCCACTCGACATCCGGCGAAGCGGTGTGCCATCAGTCCAGCCCTGCATCGCTGGCACCCCGGCCCGACGTGTTCGCGGCCAGCAAGTGCACAGGATCGATGAGTCGGGCGAACCCGCGCCCTATCTGCCGTTCTGGCGCTGGACAACCGCTGCCGCTTCGGCCACTATGCGCTCGTGAACATGGTCCGGCGAGAACCAGGACAGGCCACGTTCGCCCTCGCTTGCACCTCGGTGTTTCTGGCTGCCGTCGTTGTCCTCTCGATTCGCTTTGAGTCAGATCCTCAAGAGGACGGCGGCCTCGCAGCGATGCTGGTCATGGGTGTGCTGCTGTTCGTCATTCCCGTCGGGTTAGCGATCTATCTCATGAGCAGCACGAGGCGCGCCAAGACGGCTGCGGGTGCCGTCACGGTCGTCTCGTCACTGCTGATAGCGACTCGTCGCATCGGGGACCTCGCGGCACTCTGGTATCCGTTGATCGCATTGGGCGCGATCGTCGTGCTCGGCGCCGTGGGCGTGGCACTTCGCAAGCCACGTGAACGCTCGTAGCGCAGAGCTGCCGCTATGGCCGGGTGAGATCCGCCAGCCGTAGCGTTTACTCATGAGCGCAACGGAGCATGCCCTTCTGATTCGGCTGACTGACGAAGCCCAGGAAGGGACTCCAGCGGTATCGCTGTTCATCGGCAGGTCTCCCAACGCCTCGACGGTGTGCCTCGTGGACATCACCTTCGCTGACGGTGATGGCGGAGGTGGTGGCGGCAGCAGGATGTTCGAGCTCCCGTTTGTCGAGCGCTGGTTTCACCGCAGCACCGGTCGGCTGTGGACGTTCGGTCTCGCGCCAAGCAGCTGTGAGGCGGTTTCGATTGGCGATGCGACGGGCCGGGTTATCAAGCAGGACTACCTGAGCTTCGCCGCATTCCTGATCGACACCGACCCCGACATTGGTGAAGCCATTCTGTTTCAGCTCGATGGCGGTGAAGAGCTCGTTCGTCCACTGACGCCGCTTGATGCAGAGGATCTGAACTAGCCGCCCAGAGCTGCCGATAGGGCACTGGACAACGCCACCCGGTTCGGGCACTATGCGCTCGTGCCGCAGCCGTCCAATGAGTGGGAGCGGACCTACGAGGCGTCCGTACGGCAGGCAGACGACGCCACGTGGGCGGAACCCGACCTCGCCTTCCACAAGTTCTTGATTGATCTTCGGGGGTACCTATTGGTCGCCGGTCTGGTCATCGGCGTCGGGCTGCGATGGGGTTTCTACTGGATCGCCGTCGGCGCCTTCTTCGTGATCGGTGCCTTCATGTGGTGGCGATATTCGCATCGCAACAGACGATGAGCGCGTGGGGGAAGCTGGCGAGGCGGAAGGCGTGATGGCGCGGCATCGACTTCTCGGCTGGCTCGATCGTGGCAACCAGCGAGCAGTGGCTGCAGTCCGGTCGAACCCGGATGCGGGCGTGAAGGTGCTTCCGTATGCGAAGTCCGACTCGGCGCGTCGCAAGCTCATCGCGACGGCAGCGATAGTCGGGATCGTCGGCCTGATCTTCGGCTGGACCGGCGTATTGCTCGCATGCGCCGTCGCTGTGCCACTCGTGTGGAAACTCGAGCACCACTACTTCGTCGGCCGCAACGACACCGATGAGGGTGAGACCTGATCGCCAGCTCGACAACTCACGTCCCAACTGCCGCTAGGGGTGCTGGACACCGCGCTGCTCGACAGGGCAGTGTGCGTAAATGGAATCTGCGGGTGAATCGGCGCAGGCGGCGCGTTCGTCGTTCGGACGCTGGTGGACTGGGGTCATCATCGTCGCGTTCGGCCTGCTCGTTGCGGCTGTCGTCGCCTCGGCGGTGAGCGGCAACTGGACCCTCTACCTAGCCGCCCTCGCGGTCTACACGACGGTCTTCCTTGCCTCGGTCGTGGCCTTGGCCAAGCGGGAGCGTGTCGCGTTGGGCCAGACCTTCGTGAGCATCGTGGGTAGCCGCTCATTCGTTGCCTACCTTCGGCGGTTCAGATGACCAAGCCACGCCGAACTGCCGCTATGCACTCGCGATGTTCTGTCCTCTCGATCGTGTTGGCGCGGCGAGCGCGCAGCAGCGCAGATTGTCTGATGGAGGATGGGTAGGTCCGGGGTGGAGGGAGGTATCAGCGTGGTCTTGGTGAGAACGGCACTCGCAAACGATGTGTCTTTCATGAAGCGGATGCTCTACGAAGCCGCGAACAGGCCGGGCGAGCGCTGGCCGCCACTCAATGAGTCAATGCGAGAGCCTCGCAACGTTCGGTTCTGGCATGGGTGGATGACGCGCGCGGGTGACGTAGGCGTAATCGCCGAGATCGACCACGTCCCCGTGGGCGCTGCGTGGATCCGGCTGATGGGTGATGGCGAACATGGACCGGACGATGATCCGGACGTGCCCCTGTTGGCGATTGGAGTAGACCATGCTTACCGAGGACAGCGCATCGGAACGGAACTCATGCGCTCGTTGCTCGACGCAGCAGCCCGCAACAACCAGGTTCGGTGCATCGATCTCACAACCGGTTCATTCAACACCGCCGCGGTGAGGCTCTATCACGGTCAGGGCTTCCGAGATGTCAGCCACAACGAAGCCACCATCCGGATGCGTGTCACCCTGCACGTGGACCGAACGCCATAACTGTAGATATTCCGGTGATCGAGTGAGGCTGGCGGGGTCCCTCGTCGAGGGTCTGCTTGTGGCTGATCGGAGATCGGGATGTCGTTGTCGTTGGAGGTTGCGTTAGGTCCGTCTGGGCGTGATGAGGTGCTCGCCAGGTATGTGGAGTTCGTGGCGGCGAGGTGCCGGCCGAACACGGTGTTGGCGACGGTTTCGGACCTGAAGGTGTTCTTCGCGGTGATCGACAAGGACCCGGTGGCGGTGACGTCGGCGGACGTGTTCGAGTTCATCACCGTCCAGCGGCGCGGCGCCGGTGATGGTCGGGTGGTGCGTCTCGCGGATGGTGAGTCGGGGATGGCGGCGCGCACGATTCGTCGCCGGTTGGCGGTGATGTCGGGGTTGTTCAACTGGCTCGTGATGTGCGGCGATCGGTCGGCGAACCCGGTGCCGCGCGGGATGGCAACACGGCGCACGGGTGCGGGCGGGCAAGCGGCCGGGGTGCCGTTGATCCGCACGCCGCGGACGTTGCCGAAGGTGTTGGACCCGGCTGATGTGATCTTGTTGTTGGGGGCGGTTCGCCGGTGGCGGGACCGGGCGATGCTCGAAGCGATGGTCCTGGGCGGGCTGCGCTGTTGTGAGGTGATCGGGCTCAGGTTGGAGGATCTGCAGCCGACGAACCGGCGGGTGTTCATCGCGGATGGCAAGGGCGGTCATCAGCGTCTGATCCCGATGTCGGGCCAGTTCTTCCAGAGCTTGTCGAACTATCTGTCGCTGGAACGACCGGCCGACGCGTCAACGGATGCGGTGTTCGTGTCGTTGAAAGGTGCGCGTGCCGGGCAGGCGTTGAGCATCGATGGGCTCGAGCAGATCGTGCGCGCTGCGAAGGCCCGCGCAGGGCTGGAACGCGCGACGTGTCATCAGTTGCGCCACACCTGTCTGACCCGACTGCGGGAGGCAGGGATGGCGTTGGAAGCGATTCAGGCTCAGGCCGGTCATCGCTCGATCGAGTCGACACGCGTCTATCTGCATCTCGCCGACAGCTGGCTCGCCGGCGAGTATCAACGCGCCAGCGATCTGATCGATGCGTCCGTCGGGATCCTGCGATGACCGCCGCTGCCGCTCTCGCCGAGCCCGTCAATGTCAGCTCTGATGCCGGTCCGACACGTCATCACGATTGGGATGTGGTGGTTGCTCACGCACCGGTGTTCGCTGCCACTGCCTGGCGTTATCTGGATCAGCTGGCGGTGTCGATGCGCCCAGCGACCGTCGACGTCGCTGACAACACCCTGCGCTGTTTCGCCGGGTTCATCGTCGATCAGCATCCTGAGCTCGGCGGGTTCGTTGATGTCCGCCGTGTGCATGTCGAAGGGTTCAAGCTGTTCTTCGTCGCTCACGTCACCGCCGCTGGCAAGCCGCCGGCGCGGAACACGATCCGGCAACGGTTCGGGATGCTGCGCTCGTTCTTCGATCGGATCATCGAGTGGGACTGGGACGACGCACCGCAACGGATCCCGATCTTCTCCGTCGATGTCCCGGTCGCCGATGACCCGCTGCCCCGGTTCCTCGACGACGTCCAAGCCGCCCGGCTCGCCGCCGCAGCGGCGGTCGCAGCGCCGTTCGATCGGCTCGTGATCGAGCTGCTGTCGAGGACCGGGATGCGCGCCGGTGAACTCTGCACCCTCGAGCGTGACGCCGTCACCGAGCAACACGGCGGACCATGGATCCGGATCCCGGTCGGCAAACTCCACAACGACCGCAACATCCCGTTGCACCCCAACGCAGCACGGCTGCTCGCCGACTGGGTTGTCGACCATCCACCCGTCGACGGCAAACTGCTCCACGACGGCCAGCATCTCGATCGGCATCGCGTCGGGCGCATCGTTGCTCGCGTCGCGACATCGGCCGGGCTCGGCCACGTCCACCCGCACCAGCTGCGCCACACGCTCGCAACACAAGCGATCAACCGTGGGATGCGGCTCGAGTCGATCGCGACGATGCTCGGACACCGCAGCCTGCGGATGACACTCACCTACGCGCGGATCGCGAACAAGACCGTCGCCGACGAATACGCGTCAGCGTCAGCGAAGATCGACGCGCTCTACACCGCCACCGACCCAGAGCAACGCCTGCAGCAGCTCGCCGCCGAACACCGGCGCATGCTCGCCAACGGTTGGTGCAACCGGCCCGTCGCGACCGACTGTGCGTACGAGACGGTCTGCGAAGGCTGCGGCTACTACCAAACCGCCGTCGAGTTCCGCCCGACTCTCCGAGCCCAAGCCGACCACGCCGAACGCAACCACCAGACCGACCGGGCAGCGATCTTCAACCGGCTCCTCGACACCCTCCCCGCCCAGACCGGCTGACCACCGATCACCGGAATAACCCGATCACCCCTTGACAGATCACCGGAATAACTGCCGCTCTGCTCGCTGGACAACGTCCGCCACTTCCGGCATTATGCTCGCGTGAGTCGCCGCAGGAACGCTGTTGCCGCGTTGCTCGCCCTGGCGGCACTGAACGCGTGTGACGTGGAGTCAGACGGGAGTGCGTCTGTGACCGACAGCGTCTCGTCGACAGTCACGGTCACGCTGCAGCCCAATGGTCAAGCAGAGTTCGATGCGCTACTGGCTCAGGTGGGTGCTGCCGTCCAACTCGCTCCGCCGGAAGCAGTCCAGCTTCGTGGTGCCGAGCTGTGTGGCTGGGATCAGCTGGGCTGGCCCGGACCTGAGAATCAGATGATCGACGCCGCTGGGCGGGCGTGCTTCGTCGATGCTCATCGCGCCGGCACGGCAGCCGTCTTCATCGACGAAACACGCGACAACGAGGGCCTCCCTGTTCCGATCATCTTCCGTACTGACGGAGGCCGGGCGATGATGTACTGGGACTGGACGAGGTCATTGAGTTCTGAGGACTGGCGTTCCGAGCCGTGCGACGTTCTCTACGTCGCAGAGGAGGCAGAACCCGTGCCGCATCTAGCCTTCGGCTGCACGCCGTGGGAGGGCGCTTCTCCGGCGTAGACGATGCGCGCCAGAACTGCCGATCGGAGCGAGTGGATGCGGCGGCAGGATCGGGCGACATGCGGCCGGTCCACGGTCGCCGGAGGCGTCATTACGCTTGCTGCCATGACTCCGGAGGTGGTCCAGTTGGTTGCCGTACTGAATGCTCAACGAGAGAGCGCGCTCACGAAGTTGGCGGGCCTGAAAGAAGCGGACGCCCGGCGCAGCACAGTCGATTCCGGCACCAACCTCGCGGGCCTGCTTCAGCACCTGACATTCGTGGAGTCGAAGTGGTTCGAGAACATCGTTGGAGGTGGGAAGCCCACGAGAGGAAGCCGCTCGATGGCGGTCGATCCCTCCGTATCTCTGCGAACTCTCCGAGCTGAGTATCGAGAGGCGTGCGCGGCGAGCAACGCGATCATTGCCGGCATCGGCGACGCTGATGTACCGATCATCAACGGCGGCGAGATTCGCAATTTGCGCTCGGTGATCCTCGGTGTGATCGAGGAGACGGCTCGGCACGTCGGTCATGCCGACATCATCCGAGAGCAGATCGACGGAACGCGCGGCAGGTAGCGCCGAGCCGCCGATACGCGTACTCAGTACGACAAGCTGTCGCCCTGGACGACCACGCCCGGGTACTTCCGCTCGGGAAGCCGGATCACTGCGTAGTTGTGTTGCTCGGTGAGGGCTTAGACTCCGATGGTCTTCACCAAGCCCACCGTAGACACTCCAGCCCGCACCCATCTGCCGCTCGGCGCTACCCGACTCGCGTCTCCGGAGAGCGCTTGACGACGGCTACGCAACCGGCG
>JBAVTH010000515.1:0-3329 GCA_049696035.1 Ilumatobacteraceae bacterium | reverse complement strand
GTCCGGGATCGTGATGGCGGCCGCTGTGCACTCGTCTGTGCCGAGTCAAAGTTGCGCGGTCCGGCCCCGTCGAACCGAACCGTACAAGTCTCCCTGTCGAGGATGGGTGCGGTTCGAAGGCGCCGCGCGCCGGCTCCCTCCCGGCCGCGGGCACCTGTCTGTCATGCAGTGGGTCAGCCCGGCAGGTCGAGTCGACCGGAGGTCGCCGATCGTTCTCGTGGCTGCGCGACGATGGCGGCGTGAACCGCTCGACTGCGATCAAACCGACTGGGGGCCGGAGTAGGGCTCAGGCGGGTAGTTCGCCCTCATGCTCGATGATGTATCGGAAGCGCTCCATATCTTCGGCGAACTGCGCATCGACGCCGGCCATGGTGTCGGGGTTGGCGTCGATCCAGATAACCGCGGCGGCATCTGATCGGTCATTGAACAGGTCGTCGAACGCTGTGAACGTCGGGCACCATTCGTTCTGCACGATGTGAGCCACCGCTTGCATCTCCTCGAGCGTGTGCACATAGACCTGCTCGGGGGTGGTCGCCTGTACTTGGGCTAGGCGTGGGTCGTTGACCGTTTGCCCGGTCATGCCGTGGTAGATGTCGTTCAGCGCTTTCGAAGGTGCCGATTCGACGTCTCGGACATCCACGCCGTGGCCGCGGGCGCAGGTTGCCAAGACCTCGAGAGCGGCGCGCACGTCGGGGTCGGCGAAGGCAGCTCGGCGCCATTCGCCCGATGCCCACGTCATGACGTCGTTGGCGGAGACATCGGAGCGCACTGAGCCGAAGATCGTGGCGTAGGCCTGGTCGAGGCAGCCGTTGCCTTGAGCGCCTACACCGAAGTAGGCGGCCTCGTAGGTGCCGGGTTGGATGTCGGGCGCTGCGTCGGCCACCTCAGCGTCCGTCCCGAACGGGTTGCCGTGGTATTGGAAGCCGGCGGCAGTCATGCAACGCCCGATGTTGGCGTCGCGTGCTTGCTCAAACAACGTATTCCACTCGTGCGACGGCTGGAAGCGCATCGCTGGGTGCAGGTGCCAGTCATCCGTTGTCGCGGGACCGCTGGTCGTCGTCACCAACGTCGACGCACTCGCCAGAGGACCGGTCGACGATGCTGGAGAGATGCTGCGGGTGGTGTCACTGCGAGTGGCGGCGAACACGAGTGCCGCTGCGGAGGCGACTGCCAATGCCGCCACGATCACTCTCGTGCGGCTCCACTGCCGCGCTGATGGCGGCACTTCGGCACCGAACGCTGCGCGCCGAATCTGTTCTGCCGCATCGCTGTCAAGCGGAGAGACGTCGGGCCGCGCGCGTCGAAAGACGTCGAGATCGTTCATGTGTGCAACTCCTCAGAACGGGGCGCCGCGAGATCGCGGCGGATGCGGTGGAGGCGCGATCGAACGGTACCCACGGGGATCTCCAAGGCGATGGCGATCTCCGCGTAGCTGCAGCCCTCCCACGCAAACAAGGTCAGCAGATCGCGGTCCTCCGGTGGCAGTGCAACAAAGGCATCCATCACGCGACTCAACTCGTCTTCTGCTGCCAGCTGCTCGTCCACTCTCAACAGCGGATCGAACAACGCTGGCGAGGCTCCCCGCTCACGTGCGAGTGCGCGCATGCGTCGAGCCTCCGTGCGCCAGTGGCCGCGGATCAGGTTGGCAGCGATGCCGAAGAGCCACCCACGAGGGTTCCCGCGAGAGCCGTCGAAGGTGCGGTGACGCTCGATCGCGATGCGGAACACCTCGGCGGTGACGTCGATGGCCGGCGCTTCACCGAGTCGACGGGCGACGAAGGCGTACACGTCAGCGTGATACTGAAGGAACCAGCCCGCGACGGCCGACGACGCGGCGGCTCGGTCCTGTGCGGCGGGCATGACCCATTCTTCGCCGCAGCACTCACCGAGTTCACCATCGACGAGTTCTTTCTGCCACAGGGGGGACGACCAGAGCGCTGGTGCGGCGCAGCGAGGTGTTGGCTGACGTGGAACGATTCCGGGGTGACTGGTGTCAGGTCCAGGATGTGGAACCAGAGTCGTTCGTGGTGAGGCGTCCAATCGACCCGCTGCTGTCGTCGCCTGGCGTCGACCACGTTGGGGACGTGGATGCGCTGTATCGCGAACATCGGCTTCGACTACTCGGACTTGCGACTGCGATCACGCTCGACCGTGAGCTCGCCGAGGAGGTCATACATGACGTGTTCGTCGGGCTGCAACGTCACCGAGCATCGATCGAGAACCCGGCCGGATACTTGCGGCGCTCGGTGATCAATCGCAGTATCAATGTGATCCGCCGTCGCCGAACAGCCGCTGCTTCGAGCGCCGTCGCAGCGCCCGCGGCGAGCACGCCCGAGATCGACGAGACCTGGGTGGCGGTGGTTCGCCTCCCGCCCAAGCAGCGGGCAGTGATCGTGCTCCGATTCTGGGAGGACATGACCGTCGACGCGATAGCGGACGCGCTCGGTGTGCCGAGCGGTTCCGTCAAGTCGACGTTGCATCGGGCACTCAAGCGTTTGAAGGAGGAGATCGCATGACCATCGACTCGCTCGACGAGGAACTCGAGGAGCGCCTCAGGGTCGCGCTCGACGAGATGATCCCGAAGTTGATGGGCCTCACCCGACTGGACGGTGTCGAACACGACGAGTCTGCAGATCCGGTTCTGGTGCATCCTGTTCCTGTATCGAGACCGCCTCGCCGAGTTCGTGCTGCAGCGTTGCTGTTGGGCGCTGCGGCGATGGTTGGACTGCTCGTCATCGCCACCCGCCATCGAGATGAGGTGGTGCCCACCAGCGACACTTCCCTCGCGCCACCGCCGTCCATGTCGGTCGAGGCGACTACGACGACGCCTACACCGACAACCACCCTGTCACCCGTCGCAACCGGCGACGTCACCCCACCCCACTTGCTGCCAACGGTGATGCCTGCCGGTTTCGACGACATCGCTGACGACTACATGACAGACACCGAGGGCGCCGATGCCGCGAGTACCACCACACGGCTGTTCGTCGGTCCCGGTGACCAGCCGACCGTTGTGATGTTCATCAGCGAGGCGAGCGTCCAACCCGGAGACTCCGTTGGAACCGACGGACTCCGCAACGCGACGGAGCAGGCGTCTTGGCCCGCATATCGGCTCGACGTCGTGCGCCCCTCCGGCCGCCATGACTTCATTGCTTCTGGCGGTCTCACTGCCGAGCAAGTACAGGCCATTTCCGACTCGCTCGCGGACGTCGACGTCCTCGCCGGCACGAGTGTGAGTTTGCCGTTCGATCTCACCGAGATCGCATTTCACCACACCCCGTCCAACGCGCATGGCATCACGTGGAACGGGAACACTGATCAGCAGATCA
>JBAVTH010000514.1:0-11422 GCA_049696035.1 Ilumatobacteraceae bacterium | reverse complement strand
AGCCGTTCATCGTGCCGCCGAAGTCGCACAGCACCAGCTCACCCTCACGGATCACCCGCTCGCCCGCGTGGTGGTGCGGCGAGGCCGCGTTCTCGCCGGCGGCGACGATGGCGAAGTTGACGATGTCGTGCCCTTCGGCCAACAAGCGGGCCGAGATGTCGGCACTGACCGCCGCCTCGGTGCGCCCCACCAGCGGGATCTCGCCGGCGTGCAGTTGGGCGGCCACGCGATCGGCTGCCGCGCCGGCGGCCTGCAGCGCAGCGATCTCGGCCGCGTCCTTGCACATCCGCAGGTCGTTCATCACCGTCGTGCTGCGCACGTAGGCGGTGCCGCCGGTGGGCCAGTGGCCCAGCAGTTCGACCAGGAATCGGGCCCACATCGTGTCGCCCACCGCGGCGACTCGCGGCGTGCCGGCCAGGTCGGCGACGATGGCTACCGGGTCGTCGAGCTCACCCCAGGCCCGCAGCGAGAACACACCCTCGTGGGGCACCACTCGTGGAGCCTCCAGCCGCGGGATCACGAGCGTGGCGTCGCCCTCGCGGGGCACCACCAGCATCGTCAGCCGCTCCAACGGCATCGCCTCGTAGCCGGTGAGGTAGGGAAGGTCGCTGCCGACCGAGACCAGCAGGACATCGACGCCGGAGCGGGCCATGCTGGCACGCGCCCGCCCGACTCGGTCGAGGAACACGGAGGACGAGATCTCGGAACGCATCCGACCATTCTGCACCGCCTCGCGTCTCGCGGCGAGGCGTATGCTCCCCCTGTGCGCGCTCGTGTGATGGGACTCGTCGGTTTGATGGCACTGGTCACGGCGGCGTGCGGCGTTCCCGAACCAGGTGTCACCGCCACCCAGTCGCGACAGAGCGGCGGCGGCGGCGACCTGTTCCCCACCGGCTCCACCGTGCAGGGCGACACTCCGCCCCCCGACGAACGCACCTACGACATCATCCCCGGCGTGGTCGACTTCGGCAGCACCAAGCCCGAGCAGCCCTACGACGGGTTCCTCACCGCGGCCTTCGGCGACATCCAGCAGTTCTGGAACGACACCTTCCCCGAGTCCTACGGCGCGGCCTTCGAGCCGCTGTCCGGTGGCATCTACGCCGCCTATCCGGGGCGCAGCGAGGAGATACCCGGCTGTGGCTCCCCGGTCGGCTCCACCTACGAAGACGTCGCCAACCTGGGCGCGTTCTACTGCATCGACGGCGATTTCATGGCCTACGACGACGACTCGCTGCTGCCGTCGCTGGTCAACGACCTGGGCAAGGAAGCGGTGGCCGTGGTGCTGGCGCACGAGTTCGGTCACGCGGTCCAGGCGCGAGCCGGCGAGTGGGACCAACCTGGTGTGCTCAAGGAGCAGCAGGCCGACTGCTTCGCCGGCGCGTGGAGCGCCCACGTCGCCAGCGGCGCCAGCGACCTCATCCAGTTCGACGACGCCGACATCCGCGCCGGCCTCGTGGCCATGATCCAAGTGCGCGACCCGATCGACGGAGCCGGCCTCGCCGACCCGCAGGCACACGGCACCGGCTTCGACCGGGTGGGCGCCTTCCAGGATGGCTTCGAGGGCGGCGCCACCCGCTGCGCGGCGTTCTTCACCGAAGGCCGGCTCGACAACTTGATCGACATCCCCTTCGACATCAGCGACGCGAACGCCGGCAACCTGCCGCTCATCGATCCCAACCCGGACCCCACCAACGGGCCCAAGGACATCATCACACTCATCCCCGGCAGCCTCGAGTTCTTCTGGACCGACCTGGCCGCCGCCAACGGCGTGGCGTTCACACCGCCGACGCTCTCACCGTTCGACGACGCCGGGCCGTACCCCTCGTGCGCCGGCATCGACGAAGCCGCCTATCCCCGCAACGTGGTCTTCTGCGCCGCCGACAACACCATCTACTGGGACCAGGACTTCGCGCTCGAGCTCTCCCAAGACCCGCTCACCGGCGACATGTCGGTGGGCTACCTGCTCTCCAACGCCTACAGCGATGCCATCCAGACTGCGTTGCGCAGCCAGAAGACCGGCGAGACTCGGGCGCTGTTCGACGACTGCCTCACCGGCGCCTGGGTGGCGTTCATCGTGCCCCCGATCCCCGAAGACCGCACGAACACGCTGCAGCTGTCGGCCGGCGACCTCGACGAGGCCGTCATCACCGCCATCGCCCTCAGCGACGCGAGCACCGACACCAACGTTCGCGGCAGCGCGTTCGAGAAGATCGACGCCTTCCGCACCGGCGTGCTGGGCGGCCTCAACGTGTGCCGCGACTCCATCGGCTGACCGGCTGAACGGACGAGCGGCTGACCGTGCCGCGGCTGGTGGCCTGGGTCGGCCCCCGGGCCTAGACCGGTGAGGTGCTGGTGGTGGTGGGCGCCGTCGTCGTCGGCGCGGCTGTCGTCGGCGGCGTGGTGGTGGCCGGCAGGGTGGTGGGAGCAACCGTCGTGGTGGTGCCCGTCTTCGTCGTGGTCGTGGTGGTGCTGCCCGTCGTCTTGACGGTGGTCGTGGTGCCCGCCACCGTCGTCGCGGGCGCAGTGGTGGTGGTGGTCGTGTAGCTCGGATCCGGCCGGTTGAAACTGGGCAGCATGTCCTTCTTGGACTGCTGCTCGGGCTCCTTCTTGCCGTCCCACACCCACACCTGGTCACCGTTCTCGACCAGCGTCGGGAAGACCGTGCTGAGGAACTTCGGGATGCGGATGCACCCGTGGGAGGCAGGCTCCTTGGGCACGTTCTCGGCACCATGGATGGCAATGCCGTAGTTGAAGTACACCGGGTCGTACATGCCGCCGAGGGGACCGACTCGCTTGCCGACGTAGCGGCGGGTGAACTTGAACACCCCGCCCGGCGTCTTCGACTCTGCGCAGATGCCCTTCTTCACCGGCTCGGGCAGGGCCACGCCGTTCTGGTCGGTGTCGATCGTGACCTCCTCGCAGAACGTCTTGGGCGAGCCATCCGGATTGATCTGACCGGAGGAGATGTGCGAGATCAGCTCGGGACGGTTGTCCTTGAACACGACCATGACCTGCTTGTCGAGGTACACCTCGACATGGGTGGCCGTGCTGTTCTGGCGCTTGGGCTGAATGGCGATGTCGTCCTGCATCGTCTGCCACATGTCGTTGGTGAGCACGCCCGTCTGCTGGGTGTTGGTGAGCTGGAACACCAACCCCTCGAACGCCCACAACGCCTGCTCGGTTCCGGTGCCGAACTGGCCGTCGATCGGGCCCGGCTGGAAGCCGAGGTCGAGCAGGCGCTGCTGCATCGCCTTCACCTCGTCGCCGTACATCCCCTTGCTGAGCGACGAGCTGAGCTGGGTCTTCACGTGTGCCGGATCGGTGGCGATGACCACCGGTTCGAGCGTCACACCAGGAACCGTCAGGGCCGAACCATCGGCGCCGAGCACGTCGGGCTGGAGCGTGCTCTGCGCCGAGCTGCCCGACACCTTCCCGTCACCGCCCCCGGAGAAGCCGATGAACACGACCACCAACAGCACCGCGCCCGCGGCAATGACCGGCATCCAGCGCCCGATGGGCGACGGCTGCGACGGCTTCTGTGGGGGGCGCCGGCGCGGCGGTTGAGCGGGTGGCCTACGGGTGTTCACTGCTGCTCCGGGGAGGTCGGACGGGAGGAATCTACCAACCGCAGACGCCGGAGTGCCGTCGCGATGACGCGATGACGCGGTGGAACCAGGGTCGGATCACGCAGCGGGCACGACGGGTGTGATGCCGCGCAACTCCTTGCGGAGGGCGAACATCTCGCGCAGGATCGTGCGGATCACGCCCAACGAGGCCAAGGTGCTCTCCCCGCGGGTGCGCGGGAAGTAGTCGACACCGAACTGGATGACGTCGTAACCCAGCTTCTTGGTGCGGATGATCAGCTCGGCATCGATGAACGAGCCTTCGCTCTGCAGCGTGATGTGCTCGAAGATGCGGGTGCGGCACAGCTTGAACGCGAAGTTGATGTCGCGCAGGCGCACTCCGAACAGGCGGCGGATGAGCACGTTGTAGAAGAACGTGTAGATCGCCCGGCTGCTGCCTTCACCCGTACGGTCGTGACGGAAGGCGCTGACCACATCGGCCTCGTAGTAGCGCATCAGGCGCACGGCACGGCTGACCTCGGCCATGTCGAAGGGCAGGTCGGCGTCGCTGTACAGCACCAGGTCGCCCGTGGCGGCTGCGAAGCCGGTCTTGATCGAGCCGCCCAGCTTGCGGTTGACGGGGTGATGCACCACCTTCACCCGCGAGTCGGCAGCCGCCATCGCATCGGCCATCTCCGGCGTGCGATCGGTGCTCTTGTCGTCGACGATGATCAGCTCGTAGTCGAGGATCTCGCCCTTTTCGATGAGGAGCTCGCACTCCTCCTTCGCGTAGCCGATGGCCCGCTCGATGTACGCCTGCTCGTTCCACATCGGGAAGAAGATGCTGAGCTTGCTGAATGGCTCGCCGGTCACGAGGGCGAAGGCTAGTCGGTCGCTCGCCGCGCGGGCCGCGCAGGTCGGCCGCGGGCCGAGCCGCTACCCTCTCACGCAGATGGAGCCGCTCGCCGAGGAGACCCCACCGTTCACGGTGCCGCCACCACCCGCGCTCGATGCCACCGAAGCCGAGGAATCGGCCGTGGCCGGGCAGCTCACCGCCGGGTGGAGCACGGTGTTCTGGATGGGATGGTTGCTGATCGCCACCTCGTTCGTGGCCATCTGGTACAGCTCCCGACTGATCGGGCTGTCCACGTGGTGGCTGGGGCCCGACACCGAGCCGCGAGTGATCCTCGTCAACCTGTTCCCGCTCACGGCGCCTCTCGCACTGGCGGTGGCCGGGTTTCGAGCAGGCCGCTGGCTGCCATTCTGGGGCATGGGCGGCGCGGTGTTCGTCGCCGGCATCGCGGCGTTCGACATCAGCGACGTACCCGGCTACGCGGCCATCGAGTTCGGGTTGGCGGCCGCCGGCCTGCTCCTCTCCGTGGCCAGCCTGGCCGGTCTCTTCCGCGCAGCCAAGTAGCTCCCCCGGTAGCGTCGGACAGCGATGTCCAAGGTGCTCACCTCCCTCCCCGTCGGCGAACGCGTCGGTATCGCGTTCAGCGGCGGTCTCGACACATCGGCCGCCGTCGCGTGGATGCGCGAGAAGGGCGCCCATCCGTACTGCTACACCGCCGACCTCGGCCAGCAGGACGAAGACGACCTGCCAGGCGTGCCCGACCGCGCCAAGGAGTACGGCGCCGAGGCGGCACGCATCATCGACTGCCGCACCGAACTGGTGCACGAGGGCCTGGTGGCGCTGCAGTGCGGCGCGTTCCACATCACCACCGCCGGCAAGACCTACTTCAACACCACTCCGCTGGGCCGCGCGGTCACCGGCACCCTGCTGGTCACCGCCATGCACACCGATGGCGTCGACATCTGGGGCGACGGCAGCACCTACAAGGGCAACGACATCGAGCGCTTCTACCGCTACGGGCTGCTGGTCAACCCTGCGCTGCGCATCTACAAGCCGTGGCTGGATCACGACTTCGTCACCGAGCTGGGTGGCCGCGCCGAGATGAGCGAGTTCCTCACCGAGCGCAACCTGCCCTACCGCGCCAGCAAGGAGAAGGCGTACAGCACCGACGCCAACATCTGGGGCGCCACCCACGAGGCCAAGCTGCTCGAAGAGCTGGGCACCAGCATGGACATCGTCGAGCCGATCATGGGCGTCGCCCACTACCGCGACGACGTCGCGATCGCGCCGGAAGTCGTCACCATCCGCTTCCACGAGGGCTGGCCGATGGCGATCAACGGTGAGGAGTTCGCGTCACAGGTCGCACTCGTGCAGGCCGCCAACATCATCGGCGGCCGCCACGGCCTGGGCATGTGCGACCAGATCGAGAACCGCATCATCGAGGCCAAGAGCCGCGGCATCTACGAGGCCCCCGGCCTGGCCCTGCTGCACATCGCGTACGAGCGGCTGCTCACCGGCATCCACAACGAGGGCACGATCGAGAACTACCGCACGATGGGCCGCCGTCTCGGCCGCCTGCTCTACGAAGGCCGCTGGTTCGACCCGCAGAGCCTGATGCTGCGCGAGCCGCTGATGCGCTGGGTCGGCGCCGCCATCACAGGTGAGGTCACCTTGCGCCTGCGTCGCGGCGACGACTACACCATCCTCGACACCACCAGCCCGAACCTCACCTACCACCCCGAGCGCCTGAGCATGGAGAAGGTGGAAGACCAGGCCTTCGGCCCGCTCGACCGCATCGGTCAGCTCACCATGCGCAACCTCGACATCGAGGACAGCCGTGCCAAGCTGGATGTGTACCGCAACGCCGGCACGCTCAGCAGCGGCAGCCTCACCGCCCTGGAGGGCGGCACGCCCTAGCCGGCTGCGTCGTCGGTGTCGGCGCACGACGGCACAGATGAGCATCGACGCCGCACGCCTCACTTGACTCACGCTGGACGGAACGGTCGCCGCCCGACTCACCGACGAACAAGGCGGCGACGGGCACCACTCAGATGCGAGTGATCAGCGCGGCCAGCAGCTGCGCCCGCTCGACCATCGTGTCGACCAGCACGAACTCGTGATCGGCATGGGCACCGCCGCCAACCGCACCGAGCCCGTCGAGCGTGGGCACGCCCAGGGCGGCAGTGAAGTTTCCATCGCTGCCACCGCCGACGCCGACGCCGCGAACCTCGCCCATCCCGATGGCCGCGCCTGCGTCGACCGCGAGCGGGAACAGCCGAGCCGACGCCGATGCGGGCATCGGGGGCCGGTCGATGCCACCACTGACCTCGACGACGGCACCGGGCACGGAGCTCACCAGCGAGCCGAACAGGCCTTCGAGCCGCTCCTTCTCACCCGGCTGCTCCACCCGCACGTCCACTTTCACGCGGGCCTCCGCGGGCACCACGTTGTCGGCGGTGCCGGCGACCGCGACCGTGGGCGTGACCGTGGTGGCAGTGGCCGGATCGCCGAACGTCGCGATGCGCGTGATCAGCTCCGCTGCGGCCACCAGCGAGTTGATGCCCTTCTCCGGCTCGAGCCCAGCGTGCGCCGCCCTGCCATGCACCACCACCTCGAACGTACCCGTGCCCTTGCGCGCGGTCTTCAGCGCACCGCCGTCCGCGCTGGCCTCGCAGACCAACACGTTGCCGCACGCGAGTGCCCGCTCCTCGATGAGGGCGCGGCTGGTACGGCTGCCGACCTCCTCGTCGGAGTTGATCAGGATCTCCACACCGCTCCGGTCGGTCAACGAGGCCACCGCGTGGATGGCCTGCACGACGCCGGCCTTCATGTCGAAGATCCCGGGGCCGGTGGCCCTGCCGGCAGCGACGGTGAACGGGCGGGCCGCGCAGGAACCCACCGGGAAGACGGTGTCGTGATGGCCGACGATCAGCACCTTCGGGGTGCCACCGCCACTCCAGTGGACATGAGGGCCGGCCGGCCCTTCGATCAGCTGCGGCGCCGACCCGAGGCGGCGCTCGATGACCCCGGCCAGGGCCAACGCGCTGATCGTGAGCCGAGGCAGGTCGAGCGATGGCGATTCGGTGTTGACGAGCAGTTCCAGGTCGGCGAGCATCGCCTGCAGATCGATCACCGTCCCATTCTGGCTGCTGGCCCGCCTCATGGGAGACTTCGGCAATGATCTCCCGTCGGCTCGCCGTATTGCTCACCGCATCCGTCCTCGTCGTCGCCTGCAGCGACGGCGGTTCGTCCTCGCAGACCACGGCGAACACGGTGACCGTCACCACCAGCACCTCGCTCGCCGGCGAGACCACCGTGCCCGGCCTGTCGCCCGCCACGTTCACCCTGATGCCGGGCACGCAACAGGTGGCCGTGCTCGGCGCCGAACCCGATACCCAGTTGTCCGTGCGCACGCTGGACGGCGATGTCGTCGCCACCGGCACGGTCGACGAGCAGGGTTCGCTGCTCTTCCGCGACGTCACACCCGGCGACTACACCGTGGAGAGCGAGAGCGAGCAGTCGGAGGCGTTCAACGTCGCCGACCCGTCGGTGCTGCCGCCGCAGGCCCTGTACGACGACCAACCGCTGCTCCCAGCAGGCGGCTTCGGCTACCTCACCGTCCGCGATGGCACGACGCTCAGCGCCAACGTGATCCTGCCCGGCCCGGCCGAAGCCGGCCCGTACCCGACGGTGGTGGAGTACAGCGGCTATCAGCCCAGCGACCCCGACAGCGCCCAACTCGCCGCGCTGTACACCGCGCAAGGTTTCGCCTACGTGGGCGTCAACATGCGCGGCACCGGCTGCAGCGGCGGGTCGTACCGGTTCTTCGAGACGGTGCAGTCGCTCGACGGGTACGACGTGATCGAGGCGGTCGCCGCCCAGCCGTGGGTGATGGACCACGAAGTCGGCATGGTCGGCATCAGCTACCCGGGCATCAGCCAGCTGTTCGTTGCCGCCACGCAGCCGCCCAGCCTCAACAGCATCACCCCGCTCTCCGTGCTCGACGACAGCTTCCGTAGCACCCTCTACCCCGGCGGCATCCTCAACACCGGCTTCGCCGTCGACTGGACGCAGCAGCGGGTGGACAGCGGCAAGCCGTACGGCCAGGCGTGGACCAAGGACCGCGCCGACGCGGGCGACACGGTGTGCGCCGACAACCAGTTGCTGCGGCTGCAGAACCCCGATCTCGTGCAGGAGATCGACGACAACCCGTTCTATTCCAACCCGCTCGGCGACTCGCTGTCGCCGATCACGTTCGTCGACAGGATCAAGGTGCCGATCTTCATCGCCGGCGCCTGGCAGGACGAGCAGACCGGCGGCCACTTCGCCAACATGCTGTCGTCGTTCACCAGTTCGCCCCACGTGTACGTGACCGTTACCAACGGCCTGCACACCGAGTCGCTCAGCCCGCCAGTGGCCGGGCGGTACATGGAGTTCCTGCAGCTGTACGTGGGCAAGAAGGTGCCCGACCTGTCGCCGGGGGCAGCGATCGCCGGCGCCCTCGGCGGCGCGATCTGGGGGGTCACCACGTTCGCCCCGTTCGAGAGCCGCTTCGCCGGCATGACCTACGAGCAGGCGCTGGCTGCGTTCGAGGCGGAGAAGCCGGTACGCGTGCTGTTCGAGCAGGGAGGCAACGCGGCCTACAGCCCCGGCACACCCGAGCCCAACTTCGTCGCCGAGTTCGACGCCTGGCCGATCCCGGAGGCACAGGCCCGGGCGTGGAAGCTCGACGGTTGCGGCTGCCTGACCGAGGGCGACCTCGGCACCCCTGGCGAGAGCAGCTACACGGCCGATCCAGCGGCGCTGCCGGCCACCTTCTACGACGGCACCGATCAAGGTGGCGGCAACGGCGTCTGGCGCGCCGACGTGAAGTACGACTGGCAGCCGATCCCCGATGGCACCGGCTTGGGCTTCATCACTCCTGCGCTCACACAGGACACGGTGGTCGCCGGCTCCGGCTCGGTCGACCTGTGGCTGAAGTCGGATGCTGCCGACACCGACCTGGAGGTGACGATCAGCGAGGTGCGGCCCGACGGCACCGAGATCTACGTGCAGAGCGGCTGGCTGCGCGCGAGCCAGCGTGCACTCGACGAGGCCGCCAGCACCGAACTGCACCCGGTGCACACGCACGCCAAGGACGACGCCGCCGACCTGCCGCCCGACCAGTTCGTGCCGGTGCGCATCGATCTGTTCCCGTTCGCCCATCCCTTCCGGGCCGGCAGCCACATCCGGCTCACGATCGACGCTCCGGGCGACAACCGGGCGATCTGGCAGTTCCGCACGATCAGCGCCGGCGAGACGGTCACCGTCGCCCACGACGCCGACCACCCGTCACAACTCGTCCTCTCCGTCGTGCCGGTGACGGTCGCCGCGCCGGCGCCACCAGCGTGCGGTTCGCTGCGCGGTCAGCCGTGCCGGGCCTACGCTCCAGCCACGAATGGCGGCTGAGCCTCACAGCAACCTCACAGCCGGCGCAGAGCCACCTCCCAGCCTTGGGGCCGATGCTGCCGGCATGACCACGTTGGATCCGTCACCCGCGCCCGCCATCTGGGACCCTCCCGAACTCGAGGCACCCACCGATGCGCCGTCGACCATGCCGCCGGCCGGCCGCATGCGCGGGCTGGTTCACGGTCGGCCCGAGGATCCGGCTTGGGTTCGTCCGGCTCTGATCGTGCTGCTGGTCGCCACTGGCGTGCTCTACCTCTGGGGTCTCGGCGCCTCGGGTTGGGCGAACGACTTCTACTCGGCAGCAGTGCAGGCCGGCACGAAGAGCTGGAAGGCGTTCTTCTTCGGTTCCAGTGACGCGGCCAACTTCATCACCGTCGACAAGCCGCCGGCGTCGCTGTGGGTGATGGAGCTGTCGGCCCGCGTCTTCGGCGTCAACTCGTGGAGCATCCTCATCCCCCAGGCGTTGGAGGGAGTCGCTGCGGTCGGCCTGCTGTACCTCACCGTCCGCCGCTGGTTCGGCCCCGCGGCAGGTCTCATCGCCGGTGCGGTGATGGCCACCACGCCGGTGGCGGTGCTGATGTTCCGTTTCAACAACCCCGATGCGCTGCTGGTGCTGCTGATGGTCGCCGCCGCCTATGTGACGACGCGGGCGATCGAGGACGGGAAGACCAAGTGGCTGGTGTGGGCCGGCGTGTTCATCGGCTTCGGGTTCCTCACCAAGATGCTGCAGGCGTTCACCGTGGTGCCCGCGCTCGCCTTGGCCTACCTGATCGCCGGCCCGCCGCAGCTGGGCAAACGCATCTGGCAGTTGTTGCTCGGCGGCGTGGCGATGATCGCCGCTGCTGGTTGGTGGGTGGCCATCGTGGAGCTGTGGCCGGCGAACAGCCGCCCCTACATCGGAGGCAGCACCGACAACAGCGTGCTCGACCTGGTGTTCGGCTACAACGGCTTCGGCCGGCTCACCGGCAACGAGACCGGCAGTGTGGGCGGTGGAGGTCCCGGCGGCGGTCCCGGCGGCGCGGGGATGTGGGGCCCCACCGGCTGGACCCGCATGTTCAACGATTCATGGGGCGGCCAGGCATCGTGGCTGATCCCCGCTGCGCTGCTGTTCGCGATCATCGGGCTCGCGCTCGCCGGTGTGCACAACCGCCACGACCGCATCCGCTCCGCAGTGATCATCTGGGGCGGCTGGCTGTTCGTCACCGGCGCCGTGTTCAGTCTCGGCGAGGGCATCATCCACGAGTACTACTCGGTTGCTCTGGCGCCGGCCATCGGGGCGCTCGTCGGCATCGGCACGACGGTGCTGTGGGCACTGCGTGCACAGTGGTGGGCTCGCTCGGCGATCGCTGTTGCCGTCTCGGTGTCCGGTTGGTGGGCGTGGGTGCTGCTGGGCCGGACACCCGAATGGAATCCTTGGCTGCAGCCGGCCGTGCTCGCAGCTGCGGTGATCGCCGCTGCCGGCTTGTTGATCGGTCGGCGGGCGACCGGTTGGGCCTTGGGGCTCGCTGCTGTCACCGCGCTGGCCGGCCCACTCGCGTACAGCGTCGCCACCGCCGGC
>JBAVTH010000513.1:0-6517 GCA_049696035.1 Ilumatobacteraceae bacterium | reverse complement strand
CGGTGTCGGCATCGTGAGGCAGCACGCGCCAGCCGGTGCCGAACGGACGCCACTCGCCGAGCGGTTCGTCGGTGATCGGCGCGAAACCCTCGGGGAACGTGTGGTCGACGGACTCGGCCGCCAACAGAGTGCACACGCTGTAGATCAGCGTGCCGCCCGGCTTCACCAGCGGCGCACAGGCGTCGATGATCCGCTGCTGCAGCACGGCAAGTTCGGCAACGTCGATTGCCGTGATGCGCCAGCGGGCGTCGGCACGGCGCCGCAGGGTGCCCAGCCCGCTGCACGGTGCATCGATGAGCACATGGTCGAACGTCGATGGAACGAACGGCGGTTGCGTCGCGTCCGCGGCCAGCGAGAGCACGTCGTTCGTTCCCAGTCGGTCGGCGTTCTCGACGATCAGGCCAACCCGCTGCGACTGCAGATCGGCGGCGAGCACCGTGGCGCCGGTGGTGGCGATGCCGGTGGCCTTGCCGCCAGGCGCTGCGCACACATCCAGCACCAGATCGCCCTCGTGCGCCGCCACGGCTCCGGCCACCCACTGCGAGCCGAGGTCCTGGATGTAGCCGTCCTCGCGCTCGGTGACCGACGGCGCATCGTTCATGGTGGCGAGCGTGGCCATCGCGTCGTCGTGGCCGAGCTCGGCGATCAGGCGTTCCACGATCCAGTCCGGGTAGCTCAGCCGCACTGCATCGGATGGCCAGGTCATCGGCGTGTTCGCGACGCGTCGCAGCACCGCGTTGACGAAGCCCCGCGCCTTCTTCGGTGCGAGCTCCACCGTCTCGCCGACGGCTGCGTGCGGCGGTACACCGGCGAAGTGCAGTTGATATGCACCCAGCCGCAGGACGGTGCGCACCTCTGGCGACGGGCTGACGGAGACGAAACGATCGACCAACGCGTCGCACGCACGGCGCATGCGGGTGGTGCCGTAGACCAGATCGGTGACGAACTTGCGGTCGCGTTCCACCAGCTTGCTGCGGCCGAGCTCTGCGGACAGCACGAGGTTCGCATACGCACCTTCGTGATCGATGCGTTGCAGGCAGCGGAATGCGACGAGGCGGGCGTTCATTCGAACCACTCGCCCGGCTGCGGACGAGCACCACGGGCGAAATCGGCGTAGGCCATCGGGCCCTTTCCTTCAGGTTGCACGACGTGGAGCTCGAGACCCGCCAGCGGGCACGGGGGCACCGCCGCGACGCCCTGTTGCAGGGCGGCGGCGAGCACCTTGACGCGCTTGCCTCGGAACGTCGTCCACGCGCCGCCGACGCGGATGACGCGGTCGGCCTGTTTCGCCGAGCCCGTCCAGTCGAGACGCAGGTCGTCGGACCTGATCTTCGCGGCGTACACCGGTTCGCCCTGTTGCGGCGCCGGGATCGGCAGTGGCTGAGCCAGGCAGCGGACCAGCTGGTCAGTGGCAGCGGCCACCAGTTCACGGCGCAGTTCGTCGGCAGTGGTCGAAGGCCCGATCGGCACGCGAACCGTGTCGTACACGCCACCGGTGTCGAGGCCCTCCTCCAACTGCATCAAGCAGACGCCGGTCTCCGCATCGCCGGCGAGCAGCGCCCGCTCGACCGGTGCGGCGCCACGCCATCGCGGCAGCAACGAGAAGTGCGAGTTGACCATCGGCACCTCGGCCAGCACGTGCGGCTTGATCAGCTGACCGAACGCGACCACGACACCGAGCTCGATGCTCTTGCCCAGCACGTCGTCGACCTCGTGACTGACCGGCAGGCCCAGCTCCAGGGCCGCTGCCTTCACGGGTGACGGGCTCAGGTCACCACCGCGGCCACGCCGCTTGTCGATGCGAGTGACCACCACGGCAACGTCGTGACCGGCAGCGACCAACGCGTGCAGTTGTGGCACCGCCATGGCCGGTGTGCCGAAGTAGGCAAGGCGCACGGTGTTCAGCGCAGCCGCAAGCGACGACGCTGCGCCGGAGCTGCGGGCGCTTCCTGCAGCTTGCGGTACTCGGTCATCGCTTCCTTGCGCTGCTCGGGCGTCATCCGGTCGAACATCAGCACACCGTTGAGGTGGTCGATCTCGTGCTGGAACATGCGTCCCATCAGCTCGCTGGCTTCGATCTCGATCTCGTTGCCGTCGATGTCGAGGCCGCGCACGAGCACCGAGTTGGGCCGCAGGATGTCGACGTACAGCTCGGGGATGCTGAGGCAGCCTTCGCTGTAGACCCACTCGCCGTCGCTCTCCACGACCACCGGGTTGATCAACGCCATCGGCTGGTCGTCGATGTCCCACACCACGATCTGCTTCTGCACGCCGATCTGCGGTGCGGCGAGGGCGATGCCGGAGTCGCTGTCGTACAGCGTCTCGAACATGTCGTCGACGAGGCGCGCCACCTTGCCGTTGATCTCGGTGATGGCCGAGGCTTGCGACTTCAACACGGGGTCGCCGTAGGTGCGGATCTCGTACGCCATGAGCTGCAAGGCTAGCGACCCATGACTGCGCCCGGTTCGCACTACTTCGACGAGGAACCCACCACCGAGTCGTCACCGCGCGAGGTGATGCTGCTGCTTCCCGACTTCACGTTCGCGTTGGCGACCGACCGCGGCGTGTTCGGGTATGACCGCATCGATGGCGGTACCAAGCTGTTGCTGCTGAAGGCGCCGCCGCCGGAAGCGGCCGGCGACCTGCTCGACATCGGTTGCGGAACGGGGGCGATCGCCATGACGATGGCCGCCCGATCCCCCGCCGCAACCGTGTGGGCGATCGATGTCAACGACCGGGCGCGGGCACTGTGTCGCTCGAACGCCGAACGCAACGGCCTCCGCAACGTTCGTGTCTGTGCCCCCGACGACGTACCGCCTGAGCTGCAGTTCGGCACCATCTGGAGCAACCCCGCCATCCGCGTCGGCAAGCCGGCGCTCCACGCGATGCTGCTGCGCTGGTTCGAGCGCCTCACGCCCGAGGGTGAAGCCGTGATGGTCGTGCACAAGCACCTCGGCAGCGACTCGCTGCAGACCTGGCTCACCGGACAGGGCTACCCCACCACTCGTCTCGACAGCTCCGCCGGCTACCGAATCCTGCGCAGCACCCGCTGAGCCGCGGCGTCACTGGCGGGGTGGGTCGACCTCAACGCGCAGGCGGGAGCCTTTCGGTCGCGGGGTCGCGGCCAGCGCAGCACCCATGGTCGTCCAATCGTCGGCGCGCACGAGTGCTCCCTTCGCCGTCGAGGCGTACTCCAGGCCGGTCGCTGCGGCGAATTCGAGCGCATCGGCCCCTTCTACCGCGGCAAGCGCCCTGAACGGCGGCAACCCGAGCAGGCGGCGACGGGCGAGCTCGCCCTCGCCCACCCGTGCGGGATCGGCGAACACGGCGGCTTGCAGCACCTCGTGGTGCGGCACGAAGGTCTGGACGATGACGCGGCCCCCGCCGCGCCGCGCGCCGACCAGGCGTCCAGCCCTCACGAGGAGCGCCATCGCCTGCTCCGCCGCGCGATAGCGGGGTGCCAGCAACTCCGCATCGAAGTCCAGGAAGGCGACCACATCGATCCCACGCACCCGGTGCAGCACGGCCTCGGTGCCCACGTACACGTCCGCCGGCGGCAGCTCACCAGTGTCGCCGGTGACGGCGACCACCGACCGGTTGGCCGCCGCCTCCAGCTCCTCGCGCAGCCGGGTGACACCGGGTTTCACGATCGCCATTGCGCTCGAGCCGCACTGCTGGCACACCAAAGGTCTGACTGTGCCGCAACGGCCACACGCGAGCGTGCCGTCGTCGCGTAGGGCCACGGCCGCTTCGCACTTCGTGCATCGTTGCAGCGATTTGCACGACCTGCAGGCCAGCAATCGGGCACGGCCGACCGTGTTGAGCACGCACACCACCCGCTTGCCGGCCTCGCGAAGGTTGGCGATCAGCGAGGAACTGACCAGCGACCGCTTCCACGGTTCCTCGTCGGTGCGGTCGATGACCTCGATGAACGGCCAACCGGCCACTCTGTCCGACGCGGACGGTTCGACGACCCGTGCTCGCGCCCACCGAAGTGCCGTCGCCGTCGGTATCGGCGACACCAGCACACACGCGGCGCCACACCGGGCAGCGCGCTCGATGGCCACGTCACGGGCATGCCAGGTGGGGCTGCGTTCCTCTTGCAGCGCCTCATCGTGTTCGTCGAGCACCACGATGCTGTGCATGCCGGGGCACGGCGCCCACGCAGCACTCCGCCCGCCGACCACGACGTCGGCACCCGCAGCGGCCACGGCCCACTCGTCGGGCATCAGCGCGACGCTCAGCCCGACCTTGCGCATGCGGCTGGCGATCGCCCGCGCAGCGGCGGGTGTGGGATGGATCACCAGCATCGGTCCGCAACGTGCGATGTCGATGAGCATCGGCAACGGATCGGTGAGCGGCGTCGTGCGCCGTACGCCGGTTGCCACGGCGGCGGTCGCCGTCACCGTTCGTCTGGAGCGAGCGAGCGCGGACACCATCGTTGGCGGGTCCGCCGCGACGAGGAATGGCCGCAACCGCGGCGCACCCCACCGGGTTGCTGCCCACGCGGCGAGCTCGACGATCTCCGCCAAAGGGCCGACGGAGGAGAACTTGGCGATCTCGATCAGCTTCTCGACCGGCAGCGCATCGGTCGGCGGGCCGAGCGCGACGACCCAGCCACCGATGCGGCGCCCGTGCAACGGCACGCGCACCAGCGAGCCAATCGCCACGCGAGCGCGCAGCGGCGCCGGCACGAGGTAGTCGAACTGCTTGTCGAGCCCGGTGACGTTCGGTACGACCCGTGCCACCAGCAGCGCCTCGGACGGCGCGGAGCTCACACGCCGACGGCGCGCATGAAGTCGTCGAGGCGGCTGACGTGCTCCCAGGTGAACTCGGGAAGCTCGCGCCCGAAGTGACCGTATGCCGCGGTCTTGCGGTAGATCGGGCGCTTCAGGTCGAGGTCGCGCACGATCGCTCCGGGGCGCAGGTCGAACACGTCGCGGACGGCCTGCACGATCTTGGCGTTCTCTACGGTCTCGGTACCGAAGGTCTCGACCAGGATGCTGACCGGGTGGGCCATGCCGATGGCGTATGCCACCTGCACTTCGCAGCGGGTGGCGGCGCCGGACGCGACCACGTGCTTGGCCACCCAGCGCGCAGCGTACGCAGCCGAGCGGTCGACTTTGCTCGGGTCCTTGCCGCTGAAGGCTCCGCCGCCGTGACGGCCCATGCCACCGTACGTGTCGACGATGATCTTGCGACCGGTGAGGCCGGTATCGCCGTGGGGTCCGCCGATGACGAACTTGCCGGTGGGGTTGATGTGCACGTCGTAGGCGTCGCCGGCGAACTGCTCGGGGATGATCGGACGGATGACCTGCTCGATGAGGTCGGGCCGGATCACGGTGTCGCGATCGACGCCGTCTTGGTGCTGGGTGCTGATCAGCACGTGCGACAGCCGCACTGGCTTGCCGTTCTCGTACTCCACCGTCACCTGGGTCTTGCCATCGGGGCGCAGGTATGGAATGGCCCCCGCCTTGCGGACCTCGCTGAGACGCTCGGCCAGCCGGTGAGCGAGCCAGATGGGCATCGGCATCAGATCGGGGGTCTCGTCGCAGGCGTAACCGAACATCATGCCCTGGTCGCCGGCGCCCTGCAGCTCCAGCTGGTCCTCGGCATGGCCCGTGGCGCGGACTTCCTCGCTCTTGTCGACACCTTGGGCGATGTCGGGGCTCTGCTCGTCGATGCTGACGATCACTCCACACGTGTTGCCGTCGAAGCCGTACAGCGCATTGTCGTAGCCGATGCTGTTGATGACCTCGCGGGCCAGCTTCGGGATGTCGACGTAGGCGAAGGTGGTGATCTCGCCGGCCACCACGCACAAGCCGGTGGTGAGCAGCGTCTCACAGGCCACTCGACCGTGAGGGTCCTCTGCCAGGATGGCGTCGAGCACGGCATCACTGACCTGGTCGGCCATCTTGTCGGGGTGACCCTCGGTCACGCTCTCGGAAGTGAACGTAAAGCTGCTCACGGGTTGAAGCTCCTCATGCTGGTGGAGATGTAGGGGATGTGGACTTGGGTGCGGCGGTGGCGCCTCGGATCTCGACCACAGTATCGAGAACCGCCTTCGCAACCGATCTCTTGTCGGTGAGCGACACGGCGCTGGCCGTTCCATCGGCACGCAACAGCGTCACCGCATTGGTCTCGTGTTGGAAGCCCACTCCGGGTGCACTGACGTCGTTGGCGACGATCAAGTCGAGGTGCTTGCGTTCCAGCTTGCCCCGCGCGTTGGCGAGCAGGTCGCTCGTCTCGGCAGCGAAGCCGACCAGCACCTGGCCCACGGGCTTCGACGCGCCGAGACCCGCCAGGATGTCGGGAGTCGGTTCGAGCACGATCTGGGGGATGCCGTGGTCCTTCTTGATCTTCCCGGCCACCGCATGGACGGGCCGGAAATCGGCGACGGCGGCCGCCATCACGACGACGTCGGCGGCCGGCGCCAACTCGGTGAGCGCAGCCTCCATCTGGGCGGCGGTCTCGACGGAGACGACCGCCACACCGGTGGGGACGGGCAGATCGACGG
>JBAVTH010000512.1:0-10747 GCA_049696035.1 Ilumatobacteraceae bacterium | reverse complement strand
TGCAGGTGGCCATGCCACGGCCCGGCTACCCCTACGGCTACTCACCCGTTGCCGGCGAGACCCTCGCCAAGTCGCTGGGCATGGGCGCCGCACCCGATCTCAAGGAGAGCCTCGCGATCGGCCCTGTCGACCGGCCCACGCACACGATCACCGACCCCGACGAGGAGTTCGCATGGTCGGCGAACCTGTGGCCCGATGCCTTGCCCGCCCTGCGGCCCGCGTGGTCGACGTACTTCAGGGCGCTCTCCGATCTGGCCGCCCGCCTCCTGCGGCTGATGGCCATCAGCCTGCACATGCCCGAGCGCCACTTCGACCCGATGATCGACCGGCACACCAGCGCCATGCGAGCTCTGAACTACCCGCCTCGCGCCGAGGTCGCCACCGGACAGTACGGAGCGAGCGCGCACACCGACTATGGCACGCTCACCATCCTGCTGGCCGACCCTGTGCAAGGCGGTCTGCAGGTGCAAGACGCCGACGGGGCATGGCACGACGTGGAGGCCACGCCCGGCTCGTTCGTGGTCAACCTCGGTGATGCGATGGCACGGTGGACCAACGATCGCTGGCGATCCACGATGCACCGGGTGCAGGTGCCCACGGCGCGGCGCCAGTCGATCGCGTTCTTCCACAACGCGAACTGGGATGCGGTGATCGAATGCCTGCCGACCTGTCGCTCCGCGGACGTCGTCGCGAAGTACTCGCCGATCGAGGCAGGGCCGCACCTGATGCAGAAGTTCCAGTCCACCGTCAACGACTACTGACCTCACGTCGACGTGCCCAATCCCGAGCGGCGGGACCCAGCGAACGCCGAGGCACGCCCGCCGCGGACGGCGCTAGGCTCGACGTTCGCAAGTTCGCGGGTGTAGCTCAATGGCTAGAGTTCCAGCCTTCCAAGCTGGCTATGCGGGTTCGATTCCCGTCACCCGCTCCAAACTGAGCTCCCAGAGTCCAGACGAAGTTGCCCTCGGCACGGATCCGTGAGACACGGGTGAGTCGACACGGCTACTCGGGTCGCGTTACCAACAGCACGAGAGATCACCGTCAGTTGAAGCCAGCGTGCCGTCGGCCCCTGTCGCGCTACCGACCGCGTTCGGTGCGTCGGTTGTGGATCGACGCGACACCGCCTTGCGTCCGCTGTTGGTGCTGTTGTCGCTCGATCGTGTGCATCGCTGCGGCGCCGAAATCGCGGGCGATGTGGCGCTTGCCGGGGGCGTGCGCCGGGTCCGCGCTGTGAGTCACCGATCGGGGATCGGGCTTCGTCGGGTGCTTCTTGCTCATGGTGCTCGACCTCCTCGCCTCACTAGTGCGCTCACGTGGCGAGCGTCGTCAAGGGACGAAGGTCTCGACATCCTGACTGCCAGGTGCCTACAAGCGCAGCACTCGTCGGTAGAACTCCAACTCGGCGGTGAGGGCAGCGACGATGGTGGACGCTTGGCGGAACCCGTGGCCCTCACCTTCGTAGGCGTGGTATTCGCACTCGACGCCTTTGCTGCGCAGGGCGGCAACGATCATCTCGCTCTGGCTCGGCGGCACCACCATGTCGTCGAGGCCCTGGAACACGATCAGCGGCCTGTCGAAACCATCGAGATGGTTGATCGGCGACCTCTCCTCGTACACCTCGCGCGCCTCGGGCCACGGGCCGATGAGGCGATCGAGGTAGCGGGCCTCGAACTTGTGCGTCTCGGCCGCGAGCGCGGACAGGTCGGCGATGCCATACGAGCTCGCCCCGGCAGCGAACACGTCCGCCCGCGCCAGGGAGGCGAGCACGGTGAACCCGCCGGCCGAGCCACCCCGGATCACCATTCGCTCCGGATCCACCGTGCCGTTGCCCGCCAGCCACTGCGCCGCCGCGCAGCAGTCCTCCACGTCGACGATGCCCCACTGGCCGTCGAGCAGGTTGCGGAACTCCGTCCCGAACCCGGAGGAGCCACGATGGTTGACGTCGACGACGGCGAACCCGCGACTGGTCCAGAACTGCTTCGCCAGCGAGAAGAACGGCACCGCATCGGACGTCGGGCCACCATGGATCATGGCGACGAGCGGCGGTCGCTGCCCCGACGGGCCTCGAACGGCCGCGTTCGCCGGCGGGTAGTACCAGGCGTGCGCCGTGACGCCGGCGCTCGTGGGGAAGTCGACCTGTGTCGCCCGCGAGATGTCGCCGGTGTCGAGTGGGAGCACTCGACCCGCCACCACGGTGCGCAGGGCGCTCGGGTCGGAGAGGTCGAACGCGACGATCGCTGCGTCGCTCTCGGCGAAGCGAGCGATGGCGGTCACCTCCGAACCCTTGACCACCCAATGGTCGAAGCCGGCCGCCGTCGTCTCGAACGCCACGCCGTCGACGACCACGGTGCCACCCACGGCCCAGGCCACACGGCCGTCGTCGGCAACGACGTAGTCGCGCTCGCCGAAGGCCCACGCCGGGCCGCTCATCTCGGCATCCGCCGGGTGCACCGGTTGCGGATCGTCGCCGCCGAAGCGCCACACGTTCCACCAGTTCGACCGATCGCTGATGACCACCTCGGCGATCGGCTGCATGAACGACTGCCCATCACCCAGCAGCACCGGTTCGCCGATGCGCCCGGTCTCGCTGTCGAACGATGCCTCGAACAGGCTGGTCTCGTTCCACGGCATGTTGGGGTGGTCCCACGCGATCCAGCGCAACCGTCGTTCTGCCACGAAGCGGGGCTGTACCACGAAGTCGGCCGAGGAGAACAGAACCTGCGGCTCCGACGGCTCGTCGGCTCGTAGCGCAACGATCTCGTTGAGCACGTGCTCGGTGTGGGACTCGCGGACGCAGACGATCCACCGCCGGTCGGGCGACAGGCGCATGTCGGCGTAGCGCAGCGCGCGCGGCGACGGAGGCTCGGGCGTCAAGACCGCCGGCGAACCCCCGGCCGACAGGCGATAGAGACGTTGGTCGGCCCAGTTGACGAACCAGGCGGCGCCGGCGTCCACCCAGGCTGCGCCACCACCGTACTCGTGGGCAGCGGACCGAGCGCTGAACCCGTCGGGCAGCAGGTCAACTCGTTCGCCGCCGGCCCCCAGTGCCACCAGCTGCAGCCGGCCGGCCTCGGCGGGACGGCTCTCCAACCACACCGTGGTCGGCTGGCCGTCCCACTCGGTCAGCCACACGTCGGTCAGGCCGACAGCGCCCTCGGTCAGCATCTCCGGCGTGATCGGGGATGGCCATCGGCCGTAGGGAACCTCGCTCGTGCTCATGGACGACAACCGTACGCCTGCCCAGGAGTGGCCGCGACTCGAAACGGATGCCTCCAGCGGAAGGTTCCCTCTGGAAAGTGTCAAGAACTGAACGAACCTGCCGATAGAGACTCGATGGATCTCGCACCGCCGGAGCTGGCGACCAACTTCGAATCGAGACGGCTGCCCGGCTTCGAGGGGCTCGTGGCCATCGACGGCAACGGCACGATCCAGTACGTGAGCCCGTCCCTCGACGGTCGGTTCGGCGTGGACTCCGTCAGCGCGATCGGCCGCAACTTCCTCGAGTTCGTCCACTCCAACGACTCCGGGCAGGCCGGCAAGTCGTTCGGCGCCGTGCTCGACCGGCCCGGTTTCCACCAGGCGTTGGAGATTCGGATCGGCGCACCGGGTGGTGAGGGCATCAGAGTGCACGCCGTCGCCGAGAACTGCCTGCACGAGGACGAGTTGAGCGCCGTGCTCATGAACCTCGCCGACTCGCGCGACCGCCAGCGCTCGATCCTGCTGCTCGAAGCGCAGGCGGAGGTGGTGCGCCAGATCGCCCTGGGCGGGTCGCTGCGGGCATCGCTGGGGTCGGTGATGGCGTTCGTGGAGAACGCGCTGCCAGGGTTCGTCGCCGTCGCCTACCTGCAGGATGACGACGGCTACATCGGGATCGGCAACGATCGGTTGCCCCCCGAGTCGGTCGCCCGCATCGCCGACGCCCTCAGCACAGAGCCCAGCTACGTCGGGACGATCGCCGTCGCCTCCCAGAACGTGGAAGTCGCAGTGCTATCCGACGACGAGCTTTGGGCCACGACGACGCGGATCGTGGGCAGCGGGCCCAGGTGCGTGTGGTCCACCCCGATCCGTCACGAACGAGGCGACCCCACTCGTGGCCACCTGGAGATCTACGGGCCAGATCCGGTCTTCCCTCGTGACGAGGACTGGATCGTGCTCCGCCTGGTCAGTCGGTTGGCGGCGGTCGCTGTCGACCACTCCGTGATGCAGCGACAGATGGCCCGCGACGCCCATGTCGACCCGCTCACCACGGTGCCCAACCGACGCGTGATCACGACCCGCCTCGCCGAACTGCTCGCAGCGGGCCAACGACCGATCGTGTGCTTCATCGACCTCGACCACCTGAAGGTGGTCAACGACGGGCTCGGGCACGAGGCAGGCGATCAGGTCATCCTGGCCGCTGCCGAGCGTCTGGGCGCCGCCGTCGGTCCCGCCGGCATGGTGGGTCGCTTCGGTGGTGACGAGTTCGTGGCGATCGTCGACGGACAGCACTACAACCCGCAACGGATGGCCGAGGCGTGCTTGCGGGCGTTCGACGAACCGATCCCTGTCGCCGGTCGCCAATGGAAGCTGTCGGCCAGCATCGGTCTCGTCGTCGTCGACGGCCAGACGAACCCCGGCGAGGTGCTCCGCGACGCCGATGCGGCGATGTACGAGGCAAAGCGGGCGGGTCGCGGACGATGGGTGCGGTTCGGGTCAGGGACGCGTGCCACCGTCCTGCGCCGAATGGAACTGGAGCCGCAGCTGCGCACCGCCGTCAACCGCGGTTCGATCGAGGGCTGGCTGCAGCCGATCGTCCGCACGTCGGACTGGAGCCTCGCCGGAGCCGAGGTGCTCGCCCGCTGGCGCACCGCTGCCGGGGAGTGGGTCTCGCCGGTCGACTTCATCGCGCTCGCCGAGGAGATCGGCGTGATCGACGACCTGGGGTTGTTGATGATCGAACACGCACTCCACGCCCGCCGGCTGCTGGTCGAGCGCGGCCTCGGCGATGCGTTCGTGTCGGTCAACGTCTCACCGGTGCAGTTGCACTCCGACCGCATCTTCGACCACTTGCGCGGCAGCGGCCCCGGCGTGCATCGCCATCTCCACTTCGAGATGACCGAGCAGCACATCATCGATGACAGCGAGGAGACGCTCGTCCGGTTGCAGCGCTTGCTCGATCTCGGCGTGAAGCTGGCCGTCGACGACTTCGGCACCGGCTACTCCTCGCTCGGCGCGCTCAACCAGATCCCGGCCAGCACCCTCAAGATCGACCGCAGCCTGATCGCCCGACTCGGCAGTCGCTCCGGGGAGGCCGTCGTTGCCGCCGTCGTCGGCGTCGCCAAGGCCTACGACCTGATGACGGTCGCCGAAGGTGTCGAGACACCGGAACAGGCCTTGCGAGCCCGCGACCTCGGCGTCGACGCGGTGCAGGGCTACCTCTTCGCCCACCCTGCCCCGCTGCCGGCGCTGCTCGCGCGGTTGGCGCGGCCGGCCTGGTCGTGGGACGCCAGCTACAGCGTGCTGCAACCCAACACCGCCTTGCAGCTCACGTTGGCCTGATCGAGCACCGCTGCTCTTCATTGAGCCGCCCGGACCAAAGGCCCTGACGGGAACCCGAGAACCACTCATAGGTTGACTGTGTGCGCGTGCGCGGTGTGCTCGTCTCGTTGGTCGGGATCGTGGTGCTCGCCTCGATGGCATACGTCGGTGCGGCAAGCGCCGAGAGCACCTCGGCGACGAACCGGATCGCCCTCACCATCTTCTACGGCGAGGGATGCCCGTACTGCGCACGCGAGCTCACCTTTCTGGACGAACTGCAGCAGCGTCAGCCATTGCTCGACGTGACCGCCTACGAGGTGTGGAACAGCGAGAGCAACCGCGCCCGGTTCCGCACCATGGCGGCTGAGCACGGCGTCGAGTCGACTGCTGTGCCCACCACGTTCGTCGGCAACGCCGTATGGGTCGGGTTCGACTCGACGGTGGCGCGGCAGATCGAGGCTGCGGTCGAAGCGCTCGCCGCAGGCCTGACACCTGTGATCGACGAACGCCTGAGCGTGGACGTCCCGTTCGTCGGAACGGTCGATCTCGGGGACTCGTCGCTGGTCGCAGCAACACTGCTGATCGGCTTCGTGGACGGCGTCAACCCATGCTCGTTCTGGGTCCTCTCGATGCTGCTGGCGCTCGTGCTGCACAGCGGGTCGAGGAAGCGGATCGTGCTCGTCGGCCTGGTCTTCCTGACGGTGACGTCCGGGCTGTACGGCCTGTACATGTTGGGCGCCTACAGCGCGCTCGACTACGCCGACGAGGTGAGTTGGGTCCGGCTGGCCGTTGCCGCCGTTGCCGGCGCGTTCGGCATTCTGCACCTGAAGGAGTACCTGACGCATCGCGGCCCCTCACTGACCATCTCCGATGGCAGCAAACCAGGGTTGTACCGCCGCATGCGCCGGCTCGCCCGCCCAGAGCGCTCCCTCGCCGCGGTGTTGGGCGGCACCGTTGCTCTGGCCGCTGGTGTGTCGCTCGCCGAGACACCCTGCACAGCCGGACTGCCGCTGCTGTGGACGAACATGCTGTCGACCCGACACGTCCCGGCAGCGGGCGCGGCGCTCCTGTTCCTGCTCTACCTGCTCGTCTTCCTGCTCGACGAGCTCATCGTCTTCGGCTTCGCGGTCGTCACGCTGCGCTCGGCGAAGCTCCAAGAGCACCACGGTCGACTGCTGCAACTGGCGAGTGGGATGCTGATGGTCGCACTCTCACTCACGATGTTGTTCGCTCCCCACCTGCTGGAGACCATCCCGGGCACGAGCGCCGTCTTCGGTCTGACCGCGGCGCTGATCACCGCGATCGCAACCTGCGACCACTTCACGCGAAGGCGTCGGACGACCTCGCGTGTGGCTCGGTCACCCCTCACGCACTGAGGGCGATGCGAGCGGGAATGCGCCGGCGGAGTGACAGCGAGCCCGCCACACCGGCCACGGACGCCACCAACGGCACCAACCAGACGAAGTCGACGGAGTGCTGCATCACGATGCCGCCGACCGTGTTGGCCAGGCCCATGCAGCCTTGGAACACCATCACCGCCAGCCCGTGGTACCTGCCCACCAGCTCCGGCGGGGCGAGGTCGGAGGTGAGCGGATGGCGCACGGCCCCCAGCATCGCCTCGCCGAAGCCGCCAAGGACCTGCGCAACCGCGATGGCCACGACGGCCACCCCAACACCCACGTAGGGCGTGACGTTCATCAGCGCGAACGCTGCGACGAACCACATGTTCATCATCGCCAGCGACACCATCCGCGAACGGCCGCGCACCCACCGCAGCGTGGGGATCTGGGTGAACACCACACTGGCGGCCCCGAACATGAACAGGATGCCGATCGTCGCCTTGTCGATGCCCAGTTCCGACGCGTAGGCGGGCATGAACGCGAACAGGAACCCGAAGCCGAGCGCGATCGAGACATCGCTGACCAGCAGCCGGACGAAGAAGCCATCGCGCAGCACGTCGGAGAAACCCGCCCGCGGCGCGTCGCGGTGCACCTCGACGTGGCCCGAGGGCATGCTGGGCAACACTGCCAGGAACACGAAGTAGGTCGCCACGTTGACGCCGAACAACCACCGGAAGGCCGACAGCGTGGTGGCATGCACCAGGAACCCGCCCAGCACACCACCGAGCGCAGCACCGAGGTTCAACGCCGCACGCTGGAAGGCCGACACCGCCGGTCGTTCATGCGGTTGCACGATCAACGCCAGCAGCGCCGACTGCGACGGGAACCACAGCGCGTTGCCGATGCCGAGCAGCACCGACACGCCGAGTGCAGCAGGGAACGAGGCGACGGCCGCATACAGCGACCCGGCGGCGATGGACACGAGGCAACCCGCCGTCAGCACGCGCCTGGCCCCGAAGTGATCGGACAGGAAGCCTGCGAACGGTGTGCCGAGCACCATCGTGAAGCTCATCGCCCCCACGGCCAGCCCCGCGCGGCCCAACGAGATGCCACGAACCTCGTGGAAGTAGATGAGCACGAACCCGAACAGGGCGGCCGACCCGATCATGTTGACCACCGTGGCGACGAAGAACCGTTGCAGCGCGGGGCTGAACGATCGAAACCCCGGTGTGGTCATGGTTCGTCAGGGTAGGCCGCAAGGGGTGTGCTCCCCTCCCGATTTCCGACGTGCCGGCTACAGCGAGGATGCAGGTGCCAGCTCGGCCTCGAGCCGCACGACCGCAGGGAACAGCAGGTTGTTCTCCTTGTGGATGTGCAGGTGGGTGTCGGCCTCCATCTCGGCGAGGCCGGCGAAGCACGCCACGTACGATGCGCAACCATCCGCCGGTGGCTCGAAGTCGTCGGCCAGCAGCCGCAGCCTGGCCAGCAGGGCACCCACTGCGTCGTGCTCGGCGAGCATCACCGAGATCGGGTTGCGCAGGGTGCCGCAGTGGAAGCTGGGCGCCACCGGTGAAGCAGCGAGCTCGCGGATCATCGGGAACAGGATCTGCTCCTCCTTCAGAAGGTGCGGCTCGAGATCTGCACGCACAAGATCGAAGCAGGCGGCCACGTCGACCAACTCCGGATGGCGCTCACCGTGCACGCCGACGATCTTGGCGACGAGCGCCGACAGCCGCGGCAGCTCCTCCTTCAGGTACCGGTGGTGGGTGGCTTCGAGGTGGTCGACCAGATCGGCCGCGCCCATCGTCGCCCAGTCGGCGACTGCATCATCGGCGACCACTTCGTCGAGGGCGTGTGCGGTCGCCGTGATGTCGAGCCCCTTGCTCGAGCACGCCTCCGCCAAGGATTGGCCTCCGCCGCAGCAGTAGTCCAGGCCGAGGCGTTCGAACTCGCGCGCCAGTCGCGGATGTGCAGTGACCAGCTCGCCCAGGCCGGCCCTTGGATCGATCGTGTTCATCGGTAACTCTCCTTCGTTGCGTTCGTCATGCCCACACACCGGCCGCCGTCACGAGCACCAGACCGAGACCCAGTGCCATCAACCGCATGCCCAGCACCTTCGGCGGTGGAGACGACCTGCGCACCCACAGCCACTGCAGCACCGCCAGCACGGCGAGAGCGCCAAGGCCGGCGGCCATTCGACGGTCGACCACCACCGCCACGGCACCAATGGCGACCGCCACGAGCTGGGCGACATCGCTGGTCGTGGTCGCCTCCAGGCCTCTGCGCAGCCGCCCGATCTGCACCCTCACGAAAGGGATCGCGCCCACCGACCGCCCTGCCAGCACGAGCCACACCCCGCCGGCCAGCGCTCCCCCGCGGCCGGCGGCCAACACGATGGCCGCAGCGACCGCGGCCATGCCGACGGCTCCGCACAGCTCGGGCGCCAGACGGCGCCCGCGACTGCGAACGTCGAACCACAGCTCGACCGTCACCAGCGGTGCAGCGATGACCGCGGCGATGATCCACGACCAACCAGACAACGCGACCGCGAGCGCCGTGAACGACAGGAGTGCTGCGAGCTCGACGGCGGCTATGCGCGCCGCGAGCTGCGATCGCTCCAACCACCGTTGCCGACGGGCATCGACGATGGCCAGCTTCAGCGGTGTGCGCACGAGGAACGCGAGGAACGCCGAAGCCCCCAGTGCGGCTCCCCCGAGCGACGGCGCCACCAGCATGCCGAGCAGGACGGGCTCGAGCGTGAGCCCCCAGCCGCCGTGTTCGGAGGGCATGGCCACCGCGCGCCACAGCGCCCGCTCGCTCACGGCCGGGGGGCTGCCGACATCCGTCATCGCGCCGCGCCGCCGACGACATCGCTCAACGGTGTGCCCCCGAGCACCCCAACCAGCTCGGCACGGGCTCGGGCCCAGGCGACGTGCAGCGAGCACTGCTGCGCTCCTGCGCAGTCGCGGTCGGCGACGACGCAGCGCCCCGTGTCGGTACGACCGTCGACCGCCTCGATGACTTCGAGCACGCTGACGTCGCCGAGCTCGACGCAGGTGACGTATCCGCCGCTCGGGCCTGGATCGGATCGGACGAACCCCGCCTTCACCAGCGGACCGATCACCTGCGGCACGAACCCTGCCGTGGTGCCCAACGCCTCGGCCAACGCGGTCGCCTTCAGGCGGCCGCCCGCAGCACCCAGCGTCACCATCGCCCTCACGGCCAGCTCCGCCCGTCGGGTGATCTCAAGTCGCATAGTGCAAGACTCATGGACCAGGCCCTTAGCGGTCCAGGGCCGAAGGTCCCTGTCAGTGGTGGTGGCCGTGCCCCAGGTCGTGTGGGTGCTCGTGACCACTTTGGTGCCCGTGCGGCATCTCACCGATCACGAAGTCGTGGTGATCGCCATGCTGCACGCCCTGCAGGCTGATGCCGAACGTCTCCAGCAGGAACTCGGTGTTCAGCACGTCCTGCGGAGCACCCTGCGCCACGATGCGGCGATTGAGCAGCAGCACCTGCGAGCACGTGGATGCCTCTCCGATGTCGTGAGTGGCCGTCACCACCGAGGCCCCACGTGCCAGTGCCGCCTCCACCAACTCGCGGTAGCGCTCGCGGCCGTTGATGTCGAGGCCGCCCGTGGGCTCGTCGAGCACGAGCAGGTCTGCGTCGTGAGCGATGACCTGAGCGAGGTAGATGCGCTGCTGCTGCCCACCCGACAGCGACCGCAGCGGCTGATGCGCGAGATGCGTCACCTCCATGTGCGCCATACCCTCAGCGACCAGCTGGCGATCCCGGCCGGAGGTACGGCCGAACAACCCCAGCGACGCGAACCGACCCATGCGGACGACTTCGATCGCGCGGATCGGCACCACGAACCGCGCCGTGTGCGCCTG
>JBAVTH010000511.1:0-1694 GCA_049696035.1 Ilumatobacteraceae bacterium | reverse complement strand
GGCCGCGACCGGCTCGGGCGCGGGGGCGGCAACTTCGGCAACGACGGCCTCTACGGCCTCGGCTGCCGGAGCGGCGGCTTCGCCAGATGCTTCGGCAGCGGTGCCCTCACGGGTGAGGAAGGCGGTGACGTCGCCACCGGTGGGGACGATGCTGACGACCGACCAGCCCTGCGCCGCGTGCTCGGTGAGCTTGGCGGCGAGCGCTGCGGGATCGAACGACGAGGTGCTGATGGTGACGAATTCGGCGGACATGAGGCGAACAGTAGCGCGCTCGTCAAGGCCTGGCCACGGGCTGCGCGTCCGGGGCGGGTCGGGGCCGGTTCAGGCCGGCAGGACGAGAGCGTGGACGTCGGCGGTTTCGGGTGCCCCGTCGAACACCAGCTGGCCGTCGCGAAGGGCCAGTAGCCGTTGCACGCGGTGCACGAAGGCCAGTTCGTGGGTGGCGACGAGCAGGGTCGCGCCGGAGGCGGCGGCCTCGTCGAGCAGCTCGAGCAGGGTCTCCTTGCCGGCCTGATCGAGACCGACGAAGGGCTCGTCGACGAGCATCACGTCGAACGGGCGCACCAGCGCGATCGCGATCGCAGCCTTCTGCCGCAGGCCGCGGCTGAACGTGGTGGGGATGTCGTCGCGACGGTCGGCGAGGTGGAGGCGGCCCAGCAGCGTCTCCGCCTTGTCGGCCCACTGGGTCACCCCGTGGAGGCGGGCCACGTATTCCAGGTGCTCCCACAGCGACAGGTCGTCGTAGAAGGTGGGAGTGTCGCTGAGCCAGCTGAGCGCGGTGCGGGCGCCGGGGGTGCCGGCCAGGTGCCCCGCGATGTAGGCCTCACCGTCGCTGGCATCCAGCAAGCCGGCCGCCATGCGCAGCAGCGTGGTCTTGCCGCTGCCGTTGTGGCCGACGAGCGCGACGTGCTGCCCCATCGGCACTTCCAGGTCGAGCGGCATCAGCGCCGGGCGGTCGCCGTAGTCCTTGGCGAGGTGATGTGTGCTGAGGGCGGCACTCATGCCGGGCTCCTTTGCTGGCGTGCCGAGCCCGACTGGGCTCGGCCTTCGTCCATGAACGAGCGAATCTTGCGGCGCATCCGGTCGCGGATCTTCACCCAGTAGCACACCGCGCCGATGACCAGCAGCGAGCCGATGGCGCCGCGCACGGAGGCGGCGGCCAGCGAGTCGCCGGCGCGCAGGGCCGCCCGTGGCAGCAGCACCGTGCAGGTGCCCAGGGTGCTCACCAGCAGAGGCCACAGCAGGCGCAGCGCGGTGCTGAAGCCGGCCATCTCGGGCGGGATGAACGCCTGCTGCTTGGCCGAGCTGAACGGGTCGGGAGCGTCGCGCACGATGCTGACGATGCCGCCGGACACACCGCCGAGCAAGGTGGGGAGGGCCATGATCGCGGCCGGGGCGACGGCACGTGTGCTGGCGCCCAGGGTGAGCACGGCGGCGAGGCCGGCCACCACCGAGAACGGCACGAGCGCGACCAGCGGGGCGGCGAGGTGGCGGGCCATCAGCTCACCACGTTCCACCGGGTAGCTGTCGTTGTAGTCGGGTTGATCGACTTCCTGCGACAGCGGCTCCATCACCTCCAGGCCGAGCACGAACCCGAGCAGGGCCGAGCCCAGCAGGGCCGGCGTGGTGCCGCGCACCGTTGCCGCCTGCAGCACGCCGATGGCCGCTGCCAACGCCGCCAGCCGCACCAGGCG
>JBAVTH010000510.1:0-2424 GCA_049696035.1 Ilumatobacteraceae bacterium | reverse complement strand
CGTGAGCGCCGTCGATCAGTTCGGCCACCGTGCCGGCCTTCGAGTCGTACAGGTGGCAGTGCGTGTCGACGTACCCAGTGGGCTCCATTGCCGTCGAGGCTAGCGACCTCGCCTGCTGTGGCCGGCTGTCAGCGGCGGGGGAAGAGAGGGTCGCCCTTGGTGACCGGGAGTTGGCCCGGGTAGCCACCCCACTGCGCGTCGTCGGGGATGCGCTGGTCGGTGATGGGGCCGGTGAGGCCCAAGCGCTCCCAGATGGTCTGGCACGTTTCGGGCACCGCCGGGCTGGCCAGGATGCACACGATGCGCAGGGCCTCCAGGGCGTCGCCCATCACGGCGTCCACCGCCGGCCCGGGTTCGGTCTTCCACGGTTCGTTGGCTTCGAGGTAGGCGTTGGTGGCGCGGATGAGGCCCCACGTGGCGTCGAGTGCTTTCGAAGGCTGGAGCGCGGCCCAGCCTTCGTTGGCGCCGCGCAAGGCGGCCGCTGCCGCTTCGGCGAGCGGTGAATCCACACGTGGTGCGGGGCCGACGCCGTCGCACTTCTTGCCCACGACCGTGGCGACCCGTGACAGCAGGTTGCCCAGGTTGTTGGCCAGGTCGCTGTTGTAGCGGCCGATCAAGCCCTCGTAGGTGAAGTCGCCGTCCTGCCCGTAGGCGGTCTCGGCCAGCACGTAGTAGCGGAAGGCATCGACGCCGATGTCGTCGATGAGATCGAGCGGGTTGACCACGTTGCCACTGGTCTTGCTCATCTTCTCGCCGCCGACCAGCAGCCAGCCACCGACACCCCACGCCGTCGGCGGTTCGATGCCTGCACTCAGCAGCATCGCCGGCCAGTACACGCAGTGATGGCGGATGATGTCCTTGCCGATCAGGTGCGTGCCCGGCCACCAGCTCTGGAACTGCTCGTCGTCGGTGCCGAAACCGATGGCCGTGATGTAGTTGGCCAACGCGTCGAACCACACGTAGGCGACGTGCTTGCTGTCCCACGGCAGCGGGATGCCCCATTTCAGGCTGGTGCGGCTGACGCTGAAGTCGCGCAGCCCGCCACGGATCAGGCCGAGGGCCTCGTTGCCGCGGGTCTCGGGCTGGATCGCGCCAGGGTGGGCGGCGTACCAGTCGAGCAGGCGGTCCTGGAATCGGCTGAGGCGGAAGAAGTAGTTCTCCTCCTCGTAGAACTCGACGGGGCGCTTGTGGATCTTGCACAGATCGCCCGGGTCCAGTTCGTCATCGGTGTAGTACTCCTCGCAGGCCACGCAGTACTTCCCGCTGAAGATGTCCAACTCGATGTCGCCGGCGTCGTAGCAGCGCTGCAGCAGCTCGGCCACGCCGATCTTGTGGCGCTGCTCGCTGGTGCGGATGAAGTCGTCGTTGCTGATGTTCAGCCGGCGCCAGGCCTCGGAGTACAGCGGGGCGATCTCGTCGACGAACTCCTGCGGGCTCTTGCCGGCGGCCTCGGCGTAGTCCTGCACCTTCTGGCCGTGTTCGTCGGTGCCGGTGAGGAAGTGCACATCGTCGCCGTTGAGGCGGCGCCAGCGGGCGATCGCGTCGCCGATGATCGTGGTGTAGGCGTGGCCCAGATGGGGCTTGGCGGTCACGTAGTAGATGGGGGTGGTGAGGAAGTAGCGGCTCATTCTGGGTCCTTTCGTGGAATGGCGGAACGTCGGCTGGTCAGCAGCCGGTGCACATTCGACGCGTGAAGGACTGAGTCGTCATGCGGTCAGGATAGGCCCGGCGGGCATCACCAGGGCAAGCAGATTCCCTCCCTTCGTGTCGCGGGTGCACTGACCGGAAGTGGTTGTCAGGGCCGCGACACGAACGAGGGAGTGGGTGGGCAGTGCCCCGGGCGTCCGCTTTCTGTCGCGGGTGCGTTGACCGGAAGTGGTCGTCAGGGCCGCGACACGAACGGACGGCAGCGGGTACGGTCTGCGGGCATGGCGATGCAGCAGCGGGCCCTCGGCGCTCACACCACGGTTCTGTTCGGGGCATCGCAGGGGAAGTTCCCCGATGGCAACAGCGTGCTCGTGCGCGGCACGCACTCGACAGTGCTGATCGACCCGTCGTTGACGGTGCGCGAGGCGTCGCCGCCGCTGACGGCCGACCTGGTGCTGCTCACCCACACCCATGAGGACCACACCGCCGGTCTGTCGGCGGTCGAGGCGGCGGCCATCAGCGTGCACGAGCACGACCTGGCCGCGGTGCGATCGCTCGACGGCCTGATGGCGTTGTACGGCATACCGAGCGAGCACGAGCAGGCGATGCGCGTGCTCGTGCAGCAGAAGTACCACTTCGCCGGCTGGCCACAGGCAACCGGGTTCGTCGACGGCGCCCTGTGGGATCTGGGCGAGGTCAGCGTGCGTGCCGTGCACACGCCAGGCCACACCGCGGGCCACTGCGTGTTCCTGATCGAGCCCCACGACGGCACACACC
>JBAVTH010000509.1:0-3019 GCA_049696035.1 Ilumatobacteraceae bacterium | reverse complement strand
CAACACGCCGGTGCAGACCGAGCAGCGGCCACACGCTGCGGGCGAAGGATCGTCGAGCGCCTGCTGGAGATATGCCATGAGGCAACCGTCGCCGTGCGCGTAGCGGCGCATCAGATCGGCCTCCTCGCGACGCGTGCTGGCCAGCGCTGTCCACTTCGCCGTGTCGTGCACGTACGGTTCACCGGTGGCGACCCACTTCGCGCCGTCCTTGGCGACGACACCGTCGATGGCCAGGATCCTGAGCAGCGTCTCCAGCCGGCCCCGGCGAACGCCGGTGAGGCTGTCCAGCTCCGGCACCGAGCGCGCCCCGTTGGCGAGGTCGTGCAACGTCGTGTCGACATCGTCGGGATGGGGGATGGAGGCTGTGGCGAAGTACTCCCAGATGCGCTCATCCGCAGCGGCCGACAGCAGCACCGCATCGGCACGGGCCACGGCACGGCCGGCGCGGCCGATCTGCTGGTAGTAGGCGACCGGGGTGGCCGGCGAGCCGACGTGCAGGCAGAAGCCCAGGTCGGGTTTGTCGTACCCCATGCCCAGCGCCGAGGTCGCCACCACCGCCTTCACCCGGTTCGAGCGGAGCAGCTCCTCCACCTCCACCCGTGCGTCGGCCTCCATCTGGCCGGTGTAGGCGAGCACGTGGTGGCCGCAGCTCCGCAGGAAGCCCGCGAGACGATCCGCCTCGGCGACGGTGAGCACGTAGACGATGCCACTGCCGGGCAAGCCGTCGAGTGCGTCGGCCACCCACGCATACCGCTCCAGCGGCGACAGGCCCGAGACCACCGACAGCCGCAGCGAGGTGCGAGCCAGCGTGCCGCGGAACGTCACCGTTCGGGCACCCAGCTGAACCTCCACGTCGGCCGTCACCCGTTGGTTCGCCGTGGCGGTCGTTGCCAGCACCGAGGCGGTGGGCGTGGACAGCAGAGCGCGGGCCAGCCGTTGGTAGTCCGGCCGGAAGTCGAAACCCCAGTCGCTGATGCAGTGCGCCTCGTCGATCACCACCAGGCCCACCTTGGCCATCAGCTCGTCGAGCCTGGCCGCGAAGCGCGGGTTGCCGAGGCGCTCGGGCGAGACGAGCAGCACGTCGAGCCGGTCGTCGTCGAGCGCCTCGAACACCGGGTCCCACTCGTCGAGGTTGGTGCTGTTGACCGTTGCCGCGCGCAGGCCGGCCCGTGTCGCAGCCGCGACCTGGTCGCGCATCAGGGCGAGCAACGGCGACACGACCAGAGTCGGCCCGGCGCCCGTCGCCCGCAACGCCGAGGTGGCCGCCCAGTACACGGCCGACTTGCCCCAACCGGTGGCCTGCACCACCAGCACCCGTGCCGCCGGTTGCACGATGGCGTGCACCGCCTCGACCTGGTCCGCCCGTGGGACCGCCTCGGGACCGGCGAGGCGCGACAGCACCGCCGACAGGTGCTGCACGGCCAACGAGGGCGAGGGTTCGGCGCTCACGACCGCCACCCTCTCACGCGGCGCCCGGCACGGCTACGGTGGGTACCCTTCGCCGCAACCTCCGGGGGTCTCATGGACAGCACGGTTTCTCTCTCGTCGGGCGCACTGCGCGGCGCCGTCGCCGATGGGGTGCACTCCTTCCGCGGCATCCCGTACGCCGCACCGGTCGGTGGCGCCAACCGCTTCCTCCGCCCCCAACCGGTGCAGCCGTGGGACGGCGAGCGAGACGCCACACGCGACGGGCTGATCCAGCCGCAGGTGCCGATGCCGCCGCCGTTCGGCGGCGAGCTGCCACCGGCCGGCGACGACAGCCTCAACCTGAACGTCTGGACGCCCGACCCCTCGGCGAGCGGCCTGCCGGTGCTGGTGTGGATCCACGGCGGCGCGTTCAACGCCGGCAGCGGCATCGAGCCGGTGTACGACGGTGCGTCGTTCGCTCGCAACGGCGTGGTGTGCGTGACCTTCAACTACCGGCTGGGCGCGCAGGGCTTCCTGCACCTCGCCGAGCTCTTCCCGCAGTTCCCCGATTCGGGCAACCTCGGCATCCTCGATCAGGTCGCTGCGCTGCAGTGGGTGCGCGACAACATCGCGGCCTTCGGCGGCGACCCGCAGCGGGTCACGATCGCCGGTGAGTCCGCCGGCGGCATGAGCGTCGGCACCTTGATGGCCCTGCCCGACGCTCGCGGCCTGTTCCATCGGGCCGTCCCGCAGAGCGGCGCCGGCCACAACGGCATCGGCGCCGCCACTGCCACGCACATCGCCGCCGACCTGCTGGCACGGCTGGGAGTGGCCGCCGGCGACGCCGACGCGCTGGCCAGTGTGACCAGCGAACAGCTGTTGGAGGCGCAGGCGGCGCTCACCGCCGAGGTGATGACCTCGGGCAAGATCGATCTGTACGGCGATCCTGGCGCGACGGCGATGCCCTTCCAGCCGGTGTACGGCACGCCGGTGCTGCCGCAGCGGCCGATCGACGCAATCCGCGCCGGGTCCGCAGCAGGCATCGCAGTGCTCACCGGCACCACGATGGAGGAGAGCCTGGTCTTCGTGGTGGCGATGCAGGCCATGTTCGGCGACGACAAGCTGCACCGGCTGGCCGCATCGCTGTTCGGCGACGAGGCCCACGGCAACTCGGTGATCGAGGCCTACCGCGCCGCCCGCGCCGGCAAGCCGGGGCACGAGGTGATCGCAGCGCTCGAGACCGACCGGATGTTCCGTGTGCCCGCCGTGCGCCTGGCCGACGCCCAGGCCGAGCACGACCCGAACGTGTGGATGTACCGCTTCGACTGGCGCACGCCGATCTTCGGTGGTCTGCTCGGCGCGTGCCACGCGCTCGAGCTGCCGTTCGTGTTCAACACGCTGGCCAGCCCGCTGGCGGCGATGTTCGCCGGGCCGGAGGCGCCACAGGGCGTGGCCGACGCGATGCACGGCGCGTGGGTCGCGTTCGCGAGCACCGGCAACCCTGGGCACGAGGGGCTGCCCGCGTGGCCGCGCTACACCCTCTCGGCTCGGCCGACGATGTTGTTCGCACCCGAGTGCACCGTGGTGGAGCAACCGAACGCCGACGAGCTGG
>JBAVTH010000508.1:0-3277 GCA_049696035.1 Ilumatobacteraceae bacterium | reverse complement strand
CGGCCGCACTGGTGGTCCTGATCGGCGCCATCGTCTTCAGCAGTCGCAAGCCGGCAGGCATCACCGCCGCACTCTGATCGGAAGCTCACCAGCACGGAAGGGCCCGGGCCCACGCGCCCGGGCCTTTCGCATTTTGACCGCTAGCGTGACGCACCGTGCTCGGCCTCCTGGACTTCGCAAACAAGTGGGTGGAGAAGGGTGGCCTCGTCGTGCTGGCCGCCATCGTCTTCGCCGAGTCGGGCCTGCTGGTCGGCTTCTTCCTCCCCGGCGATTCGCTGCTGTTCTTCGCCGGTTTCCTCTCCAGCGATGCCGGCGGCCATCACCTTCCGTCTCTGCCCTGGGTGGCCCTGGTGTGCGCAGTGGCCGCCATCGTCGGCGACTCCGTGGGCTACGCCATCGGCCACAAGTTCGGGCCGGCGGTGTTCGCCCGCCCGAAGAGCCGGTTCTTCAACCCCGAGTACGTCGTGAAGGCCGAAGCGTTCTTCGCCAAGCACGGCTCCAAGACCATCGTGCTGGCCCGCTTCGTACCGATCGTGCGCACCTTCGTGCCCACCGTCGCCGGTGCCGGCAAGATGCACTACCGCACGTTCCTCACGTTCAACATCCTCGGCGGCATCCTGTGGGGCGCCGGCATCACGACGCTGGGCTACTTCCTCGGTGAGATCGACGCCGTGAAGAACAACATCGAGATCGCAGCCATCGTGATCGTCGGCGTGTCCGTGCTGCCGCTGGTGCTCGAGTTCTGGAAGCATCACAAGGCCGCCAAGGCTGTCGCTTCGTCACCCGACTGACACACCGCGCAGGGAACCGCAACCGTTCGACTCACGTCCGAACGGCATGGGACACTCCAGCACTTCCCGGCGGGGCATCGCAGTTGCCGCCGCCCTCGCACTCCTGACGCTCACCGCCTGCGCCGACGACAGCAAGTCGTCGTCGGCCACCATCGCGGCACCGGCCGACGCCGAGTCCGCCGCCGACAGTGGCCAGCGTTCGATCAGTGGCGGCGGGGAGGCCCCGGCCGCCACCGTCCCAGGGGCTCAGGTTCCCGCGGACGACGCGATCCCGAGCAAGGCGCTCACGCCCTCGGGCCGCAAGCTGGTGATCGTGATGACCGTCGGCGTCGAGGTCGCCGACGCAGCGACTGCGGTCGACAAGGTCATCGGTCTGGCAGCAGCACACGGGGGGCAGCTGTACAACTCGAACCTCGACCTCACCGCTCCGGAGACGGCATCGGGCGACCTCGTGTTCAAGATGCCGCCGGAGGAGGTGGACGCCTTCCTACGCGGTCTGGAACCAGGGATCGGACGCCGAACCGGGCTGCAGGGCACCACCAGCGACGTCACCGCGCAGCTGACCGACCTCGACGCACAGATCCTGACTGCGGAGAAGAGCGTCGAGCGCGTGCGCGCCCTGCTCGACGCGGCCAACGACCTCGGCGAGGTGATCACGCTGGAAGGTGAGCTGGCCACCCGCGAGACCCGTCTGGAGCAGCTGCGGGCGCAGCAGGCAGGGCTGGACGACCAGGTGGCGATGGCGACGATCACCGTGCACCTCACCACCGCTCCGGCCGAGCTCGTCGATGCTCCGTCGCAGCACAAGGACACCGGCATCGGCGCGGCCTTCCGCTCCGGCTGGAAGGCGTTCCTCTCGGTGCTCACCGGCATCGCCCGCTTCGTCGGCTACACGGCACCGTTCCTGGTGATCGGAGTGTTCGGGCTGCTGGTGGGGTGGCGAGTCAACCGCCGCCGGCCGTCGCCGGCACAGGCGGAACCGTCACGAAATCGATCAGCTGCTCCACCGCCCCCACCAGCTCCGGCCGCAGATCCGCATACGTCGACACCCGATTCCGCAGGCGCGGCCAGAACCCCTTGAGATCGGTGCCGAGCGCCGCGCACATGCCTTCCTTCCAGGGCACGTTGCGCGGCACCTCCGGCCACGCCTCCAGCCCCATCACCCGTGGCCAGATGCCCGCCCACACGTCGACGAACGGGTGGCCGGTCACCAGCACGAACTGGCCGGCCACCTGCTTGGCGAGCCGTTCCTCCTTGCTGCCGGCGACGAGGTGGTCGACCAGGATGCCCAGCCTGCGGTGCACGCCTGGCTGGAACTCGCGCACCATCGCCACCACGTCGTCGAGGCCGTGCATCGGTTCCACCACGATGCCCAGTTCACGCAGGTCGTCACCCCACACGTGCTCGACCAGTTCGGCGTCGTGCTTGCCCTCCACCCAGATTCGGCTGGCGGCGGCACGGCGCGCACGCTGCTGCGTGGGCGCAGCGACCGAACCACTGGCGGTCACCTTGGGGCCGGCGGCGACACCCGATGCGGGCCGGGTGAGCGTGACCGGTTTGCCCTCGATCAGAAAGCCACCGGGCTTGAAGACGAACTCCCGCTCCCGCCCGTTGCGGTCGCGCAGGGTCACCGCTCGCGCATCGCTCTTGACGACATCGCCGCAGAAGCCGCTCGATCGGTCCTCCACCAGCAGGCCAGGTGTCGCCGGCACGACGCGGTACTGCGGCCCCTTGCGGGCCTTCTCGAAGTCGTCCAGGATGTCGCCGCCGTAGCTCATGGTGCATCCACGTTAGGTCCCGCGACGGCGCGGCTACCGTCATCGCGGTGAGTGAACGGACCGTGCCCGATGAGCTGCTGGGCTGCTGGCAGCGCAACTGGATCGAGTTCGCCGACGGCACCCGCGACGACACCAGCTTCGTGGTCTGGCTGCAACTGCCGACGCTGATGGCAGACATCCGCCTCTCCGCGGCGGCCGTCGCACTCGCCGGCCGCAGTGGGTTCGACGAGTGCTCGTGGGCGGACCTGCTGTCACTGGCCGGCAGCGACTCGAGCAGCGGCAGCACCGCGTGCACCCTCATCGCGCTCGGAGCCGACGGGGTTCCACGGGCGACCGCCGAGTGGACCTCATCGGTGAGCTTCCAGCCGGAGTCCGCCTATCCCGAGCCGGGACTGCTGGAGTGGCGACCGCACGGCGCCGTGCTGATCGAACGCGCCCCTAGCGGCGCCTACGTGGAGCAGTGGCAGCTGCTGCCGGGCAGCCGCGGCGAGGCGTTGCACAGCGTGCTCGACGGCGGCGCGGAGTGGTACCGCAGCGGCGACGTGGGCGTGCTGGTGCGCGCCCGGTCGATGTCGGTGCCGACGGTCCTGTCCGTCGCCCGGCTGACCAAGCTCACCGATCGACGCACGCTGGAGACGCTGCTGGACTGCGAGTTCTCCTTCGCCCGACGGATCGGCGACGCCTGGCTCATCGAGGCGTCGACGCTGC
>JBAVTH010000507.1:0-11355 GCA_049696035.1 Ilumatobacteraceae bacterium | reverse complement strand
ATCGGGCACGATCGCGGCGACTACACCGGCGTCGACCAACTGGGCAGCGAACCGTTCATGACCGGCGTGGTGCACCGTGTTGTAGTACGTCATGACAGCCAACGGGATCGAGACGTCGAGGGCCCGGGCCTCGTGCAGGATCGACACCGGTGTGGCACCGGACTCGAGCGCGGCTTGCGAGGCGCGCTGGATGATCGGGCCATCCATCACCGGATCGCTGAACGGAATGCCGATCTCGATGGCGTCGGCGCCGGCCGCAGCGGCGGCGCGCACCGCGTCCTGCCAACCGGCCAGACCGCCCGTGATGTACGGAACCAGCAGCTTGCGGCCGGCCGCCCGCTGCTCGCGGAACCGGGTCTCCATCACCCCGAACGAACGATCCGTCGCCGGTGTCATCCCGTCACGTCCTTCCCCAACACGTCCATCATCTGGGCGACGTCCTTGTCGCCACGACCGGAGAGGTTCATCAGCACGGTCTGACCCTGCAGCTCGGGCGCTGCCCTCACGATCCAGGCCATCGCATGGGCACATTCCAACGCCGGAATGATGCCCTCGGCCTTCGCCATCAGCTGGAACGCCTCGATCACCTCCGCATCGGTGACGTTGGGGTACTCCGCGCGACCGATGGACGCAAGGTACGAGTGCTCGGGACCGACGCCCGGATAGTCGAGCCCGGCGGAGATGCTGTGAGCCTCCTGCACCTGGCCGTACTCGTCCTGCATCAGGTAGCTGCGCATGCCATGCACGACGCCGGGCTGGGCGCGGGCGACGGCTGCGCCGCCCGCTGGCTCGACACCCACCAGACGCGTCCGGTCGTCGACGAAACCGCTGAACAGGCCGATGGCGTTGCTTCCTCCACCAACACAGGCCACCGCCACATCGGGAACATCACCCCACAGCTCGATGCTCTGCGCCCGAGCCTCCTCGCCCAGGACCCGATGGAACTCGCGCACCATCCAAGGGTATGGATGCGGACCCATCACCGAACCGAGGCAGTAGTGGCTGGTCTCGACGGTTGCCACCCAGTCGCGCATGGCCTCGTTGACCGCGTCCTTCAGAGTGCGACTACCGCTGTGGACGGCCTCCACCTCGCTGCCCAGCAGCTTCATCCGAAAGACGTTGAGTGCTTGGCGCTCGACGTCGACGGCGCCCATGTAGACCTTGCACTCCATGCCCAGCAGAGCGGCAGCCGTCGCGCTGGCGACGCCGTGCTGGCCGGCGCCGGTCTCGGCAACGAGACGCTTCTTGCCCATCCGCTTGGCCAGCAGCGCCTGCCCGAGCACGTTGTTGATCTTGTGCGAACCGGTGTGGTTGAGGTCTTCGCGCTTGAGCGCCAGCCGGATGCCGAGTTGCCGGCTGAGGTTGTGGCACTCGGTGACGATCGACGGGCGCCCGGCGTAGGTGTTCAGCACGTGGTGCAGCTCGGCACGAAACGCCGGATCGGCCCAGGCATCGACGAACGCAGCCTCCAGCTCCTGGCACGCGGGCACCAGGGTCTCGGGTACGAAACGACCACCGAACTCGCCGAAGCGACCGGTGACCGACGGCTCAGCCATCAACGACATTGCAGTACTCCCTCGTCATCACACTTGCGTCATCAGAAATCGTCGTCGGCCCAGTCGTAGGGCATCACGTCGGGGCCGAGGTGCTGCTGTGGCGCAGCAGCACGCGCCCGCTCGATGAAGGCCTTGACCTTCAACGCGTCCTTCTTGCCGGGTGACTTCTCGACACCCGACGACACGTCTACACCCCACGGGCGGGCGATGCGAACTGCTTCCCCGACATTCTCCGGATCGAGGCCGCCGGCGAGGATGAGGCGCGGCCCTTCGGCGACTTCGTCGACGAGCGTCCAATCGAACACCTTGCCCGAGCCGGGGTTGGGACCCTCGACCATGATGAGGTCGGTGCCGAACTCGTTGGCGCGGCGGGCGTCGGGCGAGCCGGCGACCACCACCTTGATGACCCAGCGAATGCTGGCCGCGACGTCTTCCACCATGCCCGGCGTCTCGTGACCGTGCAGCTGTGCTGCCTTGAGGCCGGCGCGGTTGACCGTATCGATCACCCTCGAAGGGTGCTCGTCGCGGAACACGCCGACCGTGAGGATCTCGGGTGGCAGGCGGCGGGTGATGTCGTACACCTGCTGGGCAGCGACCTGGCGAGGCGACGGGGCGAAGATGAACCCGACCGCGTCGGCGCCCATCGCAACTGCGAACAGCGCGTCGTCCTCATTGGTGATCCCGCAGATCTTCACGAACATGCAGCAGAACGGTACCCCCGGTGCAGTGCCGCGACCTGCATTCGTTTCGCAGAATCTCGATCGATCCGCGATTCGTGGCCGAGCGTCGCACTCGACGTCAGGCCCGAGTGAGCTCGGCGACCGCTGTGGCCGGGTCGCCGCTCGTCACCAACGTCTCGCCCACCAGCACGGCGTGGTAGCCGGCAGCGAACAACGAACCTGCATCGGCCGGCCCGCGCACTCCGCTCTCGGCCACCCGCACCACGTCGGATGGCATCACGCCGGCCATCCTCAGCGCCCGCTCGTGGTCGACCTGGAACGTGACCAGATCGCGCTGGTTGACGCCGACCAAGGTGGCGCCGGCGACGAGCGCGACCTCCAGTTCAGGCTCGTCGTGGACCTCGACGAGCACATCGAGGCCAACCTCGACAGCGAGCCGGTGATACGCGATCAGCTCCTGCGCGTCGAGCACGGCTGCGATCAGCAGCACACAGTCGGCGCCCATCAGGCGGGCGTCGAGCACGTCTCGTTCGCTGACGGTGAAGTCCTTGCGCAGGACGGGAAGGCTGCATGCGGAGCGGGCGGCCTGCAGATCCGCCACGCAGCCGCCGAAGAACTCCTCGTCGGTGAGCACGGACAGGCACGAGGCCCCACCGCGCTCGTACTCGCTCGCCAGCAGGGCCGGGTCGAGCGCCACGTTCAAGGCCCCCTTCGAGGGCGACCGGCGCTTGATCTCGCTGATGACGGCCAGGTGCGGCACACCGGCGAGTGCGGCACGGAACCCTCGAGCAGGCGGCATCGCCGCTGCGGCACGACGCAAGGTGACGAGTGAACGCTCGTCGAGTGCGGCCACCTCTCGATGACGGGCGACGATGCGATCGAGGTAGGTGGCCATGCGTGAGGGAGGCTCAGAGCCCTTTGCCGGCGAGTGGTGTCAGCATGTGCATCTCGGGCCGGCCATCGCCGAACTCCTTGAGGATCCCGCCGAGCAGCTTCATGCCGCCGCCGGTGGAGTGCGCTCCGAGTGCGTCGGCATCCGCATACAGGTCGTAGAAGAACACGGCATCAGGGTCGGCCGCGTTCTCGTGGAGGATGTACAGCAAGGTGCCCTCCTCGCCCTGCGCGAAGTCGATGGCGGCTTGAAACGCCTTCACCGCCTCTGCGCGCACACCCGGCTTCAACGGGATTCGTGCCCAGATCGCGACCTTGCTCATCGTTGTCTCCTCATCGGGAAGCGGCGGCACCTGGATGATGCCTGCCGACGACGGTAGCAGCGTGGCAGCATGGCCTGATGGCCGAAGCGGAACGTGCAGTCGTCGTCGTGGAAGACGACTCGAACATCGCCGACCTCCTCGACATGTACCTGCGCGAGGCCGGTTTCCGCGTGCTGCAAGCCTCCACCGGCCTGCGGGGGCTCGAACTGATCGACCAGCATCGCCCGGCGCTGGTGCTGCTCGACATCGGCCTTCCCGACATCGACGGATTCGAGGTGTGCCGTCGCATCCGGTCGAAGAGCAACGTGCCGGTGCTGTTCCTCACGGCCCGCGACGGTGAGATCGACCGGATCCTGGGCCTGGAGCTGGGCGCAGACGACTACGTCACGAAGCCGTTCAGCCCACGCGAGATCGTCGCGAGGGTCAAGGCGATCCTGCGTCGAGGCCAGCCCGATGCCCGCGACGCTCACGACGTGGTGCACATCGGCGATGACTACCAGGTGGACGTCACACGTCGCGAAGCCCGCCGAAGCGGGGAGGCCGTGGCGCTTGCCACTCGCGAGTTCGACCTGCTCGCGCACCTCGCTCGCAACCAGGGCATCGCGCTCACCCGCCAGCAGCTGCTCGACAGCGTGTGGGGCGCTGATTGGCACGGCGACGACCGCACGGTCGACGTACATGTTCGGCAACTGCGCAAGAAGCTGGGCGACGAGCTGCCCCTTGCCACCGTGTGGGGCATCGGCTACCGGCTCGGATGAGTCGCCGCGGCGGCGCCCAGGCGACAGGACATCCGGCCCTGACGGCCGCCGGACCGCCGCAGTACCGTCGAGACAGGAGGAGCAGACTCCTCCCTCACGGAGGTGATCACGATGAGCGATGCATCGTGGGACAGCTACCTGCCGGTGGATTCGGAGCGACTCGACCAGCTGGCCGACGACCTCGGCACGTCGGCGGACAACTTCACGGCGACAGCCGACGACCTCGGTCCGGAGGGGGCACCCCTCGCCGATGCCGCGCTCGACCTCGGCGATGCCTCGTCGAGCACCGGCGCGGCGGCTGACTGGGCTGCATACTCAGAACACTCGGGCGAGGTCGCCGACGCTTACCGAGACGAGGCCGCGAACTACTTGGAGAACGCCGCCCGCGAGGCCGAGCAAGGCTGGACCGCCAGCGCCGAGTACGACCTGGCTCGCGCAGACGCCAGCCTGGACATGGCCGGAGAGTACGACGGCCAGTCCACCAGCGAGAGCGCGATGTCGAGCGAGTACCTCTCCGATGCCGGCGCGTCCATGGACGCTGCTGCTGCCGACGTGGACGCCTACGCGGCATCGGACACCGACAGCGCGTACGACAGCGGCTCGTACGACGCCGGAGCCGACGCGACCGAGTAGCACAGGAGGCCGACGCACATGGTTGCCATCGTTTCCGACTTCCGCCGACACCTGCAGTCCGCACCCGGAATGGTGCGGGCCGAGGTGCTCCAGGCGCTGTCCGATCTCGGTTACACCGTCTCGGTGAACCAACTCACTCGCATCGAGGCCACGCGCGGTTCCAAGCTGGGCGCGGCGATGCTGCTCCCGAAGAAGATGCCGGTCCGCATCAAGGTGGACGTGGAGATCCTCGAGTCCGGCTGCGACCTGATCGTCCATGTCGAGGATGCGCTCGATTCGCCCGTCGGGCGATCGTACGGCGTGAACGGCGTGTACCAGAAGGTGTTCAGCGAGATCCAGGAGCGGGTCGATGCCGGCCTGTCGCGCCTGGAGCCCGCTGCTGCAGCCGCGCAGTTCGCTCCACCGGTGTTCGCCAGCACGACCCCGACCCTGCAGCTCGTCGAGCGCGCGAACGAAGCGGTCGGTCGCGGCGAGGAGCGCGCCGTCGCTGCAGTGAACACCGTGCTCGCCGGCGGTTCCGGCCCCGGTTCTTCCTCGGCATGGAAGGGGCTCGAACAGGTCTGGTTCGAATCCGGCGATCGCGTCGCCGTCCTCTCGTTGGCAGAGGCCGAGACCCACCTCGCCATCACCCTCATCGTCGACGGTCAGCCGGGGGCTCTGCCCGACAAGCTCGTCACCGACCTCGATCGTTTCGCTGCGAGAGTCGAGCGGGCGATGTCCGCTGCTGCTCCAGGAGTGGTCCGCATCCCGGTCTCCGACGAGGAGCGGCCGATCCTCGAGTTCATGCACAGCCAGGTGCGGATACGCGACGGGCTGCCGGTCCGGACCCTGCACCGCTGCCGCGACTGCCGCTTCGAGAAGATCACCAACCCCGACTTCGAGCGGCTGATGGAGCGCAACCGCAAGCTTCGTTCGCTGGCCAGCGCGGCCGGGGCAACCATCAGCAGTGGCGGCATTCGTCCGTTCGTCGTGGTCGGCGCCTTGTTCCGGTTAAAGTCCCTCGATCCGAGCTACACCTGTCCGCGCTGTCAGGCCATGCAGGCCGATGAAGCGTTGGCGACGTTCTGCCCCGCCTGCGGCGATCTCCGCAAGGAAGCGGTGCTGCGCAGCTGCCCCAAGTGCCGCCACGACTTCCTGGGGTCGCTCACCCCGGAGGACCCTCCGTTCTGGGCTGCCTTGCACGCCATGTCAGCGCCCACTCCCAGTGCTGCACCCGGCTCCCCGTGGCCGGCGCCGACCCCCGCTCGCTGAAGCAGTCGCTCACACAACGCTCACAAGTTCCGGTCAACCTGGGGCCCGATGACGCGGCGATTGGCACTGGTGATCGTGGGGGTGGTGATCGCCACCCTGCTGCTGGCTGGAGGCGGCACCTTGTTGCTCTCGGCGGCGAGAGCACGGGCGACGACGGAGAACGACCTGCGGGCGCAGGCTGTGGAGATGGCAGGCAACATCGACGAGGTGCTGGCCATCGACACCTCCCTGGGAAACGCCGAGCAGGCCAAGCAGCTGCGCAATCGCCTCCGGTTGCTGGCGGCGTTGCGCAAGGTGGTCGAGCTGGACGACATCTCGGTGCTCATCGTCGGCCGCGATGGAGCAGTCCAGGGTGACGTTCCGAGCTCACTGAGCCTCGACGACCTCCGCCTCGGCGAGTTGCTGGCCGGTCGGTCGGTGGCCGACAGCCGAGGCCGGCTGGCCTATGCCGCTGCTCCTGCCGAAGGCCCCTCCGGACGCCACTACATCGTCGTGGTGACGCGTCGGATCGACGCCGGGCTGGGAGCGGCACTCGTGCTCTTCGTCTGGGCGTCGTGCGCCACCATCCTGCTCGCGCTGGGGGCCGCCTACCTGTTGGGCCGCCGGCTCACGCGGCCGATCCGCGAAGCCTCCGCTGCTACTCAGATGATCGCCGCCGGTCAGCTCGACACCCGCCTCGCCGAGCCGCCGGCTCATCACCACGACGAGCTCGCCGAGCTGTCACGCAGCGTGAACGGCATGGCCGCCGCGCTCGAACGGTCGCGCGGCCTCGAACAGCAGTTCCTGCTGTCCGTCAGCCACGACCTGCGCACGCCACTGACCTCGATCCGCGGCTATGCCGAGGCCATCGACGACGGCAACGTCGATCCGAAACGAGCGGCGAGCGTCATCCGCTCCGAGTCGCGACGTCTGGAGCGCTTGGTGGCCGACCTGCTGGACCTTGCCAAGCTGCAAGCCAACGGGTTCTCCTTCGCCATGACGCACGTCGACGTGTCGGCCGCCGTGCACACCGTCACTGCCAGCGCCATCGGGTCCCAGCCGGGCATCTCCTTCCACCCGGTCACCACCGGGCCGTTGGAGGTGCAGGCCGACCCCGACCGGCTTGCGCAGGTGCTGGCCAACCTGGTGGAGAACGCCGGCAAGTACGCCCGCAGCGCCGTGCTCGTGTCGGCACGAGCAGAGGCCCACTGGGCGGTCGTCACCGTCGACGACGACGGGCCGGGGATCGCGCCCTACGATCTTCCCCACGTGTTCGAGCGTCTCTACGTGGCCCGCCACCAGCCCGAGCGCAGGGAGAGCTCCAGCGGGCTCGGGCTGGCCATCGTCAAGGAGCTGGTCACGGCAATGGGCGGCGACGTGTCGGCCGGAGCCGCGCCGAACGGTGGCGCTCGTCTCTCGTTCCGCCTGCGTTTGGCCTGATCTGGTGGCTACGGTGCAGCCATGAGCATCTCGCGCAAGGTTCCCGAGCACGTCGGCATCGTGAACGCCTCGGGTCAGCCCGAAATCGTCATCGAGCTGGACGGGCTGGTGTTGTCGATGAAGCCTCCCGTGCCCGAGCCCGAGCTGCCGGCAGAACGCCCCGCAGACCTCGACGACCAGTCGTAGGCCACCGCTGCGGCTCGCTGCCTCCGTGGGCGGCGGCGCCCCACTCGCCTAGCCTTCGAGCCGATGACGAGTTCCGACAGCAGGACCCAGGGCGATCATCGTCGCCGGCGCGCCCTCGTCGGCGACCTGCTGCCCGGCGCGATGCTCCTGCGCCGCTACCAACGTCAGTGGCTGCGCCCCGACCTGACCGCCGGGCTCACCGTCGGAGCGATGCTGATCCCACAGTCGATGGGGTATGCGGAGCTGGCCGGCATGGCACCTCAGTACGGCTTCTACGCGGTGATCGGCGCCCTCGTCGTGTACGCAGTCGTCGGCAGCAGCCGCCACCTCGGGGTCGGCCCGGAGCCGGGTACGGCCATCCTGGCGGCATCGGGTGTGGCCGCCATCGCCAACGGCGACGGCGGCCGCTACGTCACGCTGATGGCTGCTCTGGCCCTCGTGGTTGCCGCCATCTGCCTCGTCGCCGCCGCACTGCGCCTCGGCTACCTCGCGTCGATGCTCTCCAAGCCCGTGCTCGTGGGCTACATCACCGGTGTCGGGCTGACCCTGTTCAGCAGCCAACTGGGCACGCTCACCGGCGCGTCGATCGAAGCCGACTCGTTCTTCCCGCGGTGCTGGCAGTTCCTGCACCGGCTCGGTCAGGTGCACGGGCCGACGGTGGCGATCGGTCTCGCGGCCCTGTGCGCGATCCTGCTGTTGAAGTGGAAGGCACCCCAGGCGCCGGCGGCGCTGATCGGCGTGGTGCTCGCCACCTCGGTGACGGCGATGTGGTCGTTGGGAGATCACGGGGTGGCACTGGTCGGCGAGATACCGAAGGGGCTGCCCACCCCAGGCTTCCCGAGCGCGAGCCTGCACGACCTCGCACTGCTGCTGCCGATCGCAGCCGGCATCGCCCTGGTCGGCTTCAGCGACAACGTGCTCACCGCCCGGGCCATCGCCGCATCGAGAGGCTACCGCATCGATCCGAACCAGGAGCTGCTCGCGCTCGGGCTGATCAACCTCACTGCCGGCGTGTCGCACGGTTTCCCGATCTCGTCCAGCGCCAGTCGCACGGCGGTGCCCGCCTCGCTGGGCTCGCGCACACAGCTGGTCTCGCTGATCGCATCGGCATTCGTGGTGGCGTCGCTGCTGCTGCTTCGCCCTGCGCTGGCCGAGATCCCGCGCACGGCACTCGCCGCGGTGATCCTGGTGGCGGCCATCACGATCATCGACTTCGACGGCTTCGTCTCGTTGTGGCACGTGAACCGCGGCGAATGCGTCATCGCCGTGAGTGCGGCGCTCGGTGTGATCGTGCTCGGCGTGCTCTACGGGATCGTCATCGCCGTCGCACTCTCGATCGCGGTGGCGCTCGGCAGCATCGCCCGCCCTCACGACGCCGTGCTCGGCAACATGCCCGGCCTCGACGGCTGGGTCGACGTCGGCGAGTACCCGACCGCGCTCACCGCCAGCGGACTGCTCGTCTTCCGATTCGACGCGCCCCTCATCTTCATGAACACCGAGCGCTTCCGCGATCGGGTGGAACAGGCGCTGGAGGAGAACCCGGGACGGGAGGAGTGGTTCGTGATGGATTGCGAGGGGATCGGGACGCTCGACGCCTCCGCCCTCGACATGCTCGGCGAGCTGGCGTCCACCGTGCACAGCCTCGGTGTGGACGTGCTGGCGGTGACGCGGGCGAACGAACCCGTGCTTGCCCGCCTGCGCCGCGCAGGTCTGGTCGAGCCGGACGGGCCGATGCGGGTCTTCCCGACGATCAACGGAGCGGTACGTGCCTTTCACGCACGGACGGCGGCCGCCGCTGCGCCGCCGGACGGGTCAGAACCCGAGTCGGGCCCCGACCTCGCCCAGGAGTGACTCGATCGGCACCCGCACCTGCTCGGTGGTGTCGCGATCGCGGATGGTGACCGCACCGTCGTCCAGCGAGTCGAAGTCGACGGTGACGCACAGCGGCGTGCCGATCTCGTCCTGGCGACGGTAGCGCTTGCCGATGGCCTGCGTCTCGTCGTAATCCACCATGTACCGCTGGGCCAGCGTCGCGTAGATCTCGCGCGCCAGCGGTGTGAGCGTGTCCTTCTTCGACAGCGGCAGTACCGCCACCTTGTACGGCGCCAGGCGCGGGTGCAGTCGCAGCACCGTGCGCGGCTCGTCGTTGACGATGTCCTCGTCGTACGCCGCCAGCAGGAACGCGGCCATCGCACGGTTGACGCCCGCGGCGGGCTCGATCACGTAGGGCACGTACCGCTCGTTGGTGGCCTGATCGAAGTAGTCGAGCTTCTCGCCGCTGTGCTGAGCGTGCTGCTTGAGGTCGTAGTCGGTGCGCTGCGCGACACCTTCCAGCTCGCCCCACCCCCACGGATACATGAACTCGATGTCGCTGGTGCCACTGGAGTAGTGGCTCAGCTCGTCGGCGTCGTGAGGGCGCAGGGTGAGCATCGCCGCGGGTATGCCGAGGTCGATGTACCACTGCAGGCGGGTTTCGCACCAGTACTCGTACCACTGGGCGCTCTCGGCCGGGGGCACGAAGAACTCGAGCTCCATCTGCTCGAACTCGCGGGTGCGGAAGATGAAGTTGCCCGGTGTGATCTCGTTGCGGAAGCTCTTGCCCACCTGGGCAATGCCGAACGGAGGCTTCTTGCGGCTGGTCTGCAGCACGTTGAGGAAGTTGACGAACATGCCCTGCGCAGTCTCGGGGCGCATGTACACCTCAGCGCCGCTGCCTTCCACCGGGCCGGCGAAGGTCTTGAACATCAGGTTGAACGCGCGGGCGGCGGTGAACGAACCCTTGGCACCGCAGTTCGGGCACGTGTCGGGGCCCCCGCCCAGCTCGACGAGGTGGTCCTCACGGAAGCGTTGCTTGCACTTCGTGCAGTCGACCAACGGGTCGCTGAAGTTGGCAAGATGACCGCTGGCCTCGAACACCTGCGGTGGAGCAAGGATCGCAGCGTCGATGAGCACCACGTCGTCGCGCTGCTGGACCATGGTGCGGATCCAGGCCTCGCGCACGTTGCGCAGCATCAGTGAACCGAGCGGGCCGTAGTCGTAGCTGGAGCGGAAGCCGCCGTAGATCTCGGCCGACGGGTACACGAAACCCCGCCGCTTGCAGAGGTTGACGACCTGGTCGAGTTCGGTGGCAGCCATAGAGGGGTCAGGCTACGGGGCGGCTCCGGGGAGCCGCGATCCGATTTCTCCGAAACTGCGCGCCGTGCCGCGATCCGAGGCCGGACATCGGCAACAATCGGTGTGACACTCACCACTTCGGGCACGATCGGTAGTTCACATGAGAATCGAACGCTTCCTTGCCGGCTTCTCGGCGATCGCCGTGCTGGTGACCGCCGGTTGCAGCAGCTCGCAGTCGGTCGGGTCGGCCACGACCGTTGGCACCGCGGCTGTCACCACGGTCAGCGCCCCACCGGCAACCGACGCCGCGTCCACCACGGTGGAGCCCTCCCCCACCACATCCACCAGCACGTCCACCACCTCGCTCGCCACCACGTCCACGCAGGCCGAGCCGGCGGCCTTCGTTCTCCGTGGCGACGGGTTGGGCAGCTTCGATCTCGGCAGCGATGCCGCCGACGTGATCGATGGCCTCGGCGCGCAGCTCGGTGGTCCGGCCACCGACGAAACCACCGACTACCCCGCAGCCGACGGGCTGGGCCAGTAC
>JBAVTH010000506.1:0-1627 GCA_049696035.1 Ilumatobacteraceae bacterium | reverse complement strand
GCGCCGGCTTCGCCTGCCGCTGGAAGCAGACGACGGGGCGGGCATTACCGGCCACCTTCAACTCCGGCAGCACGTCGTCGAAGCGATGCTCAGCCGGCGAGACGACCACCGCCCGCAGGTCGGGTTGACCGATCGTCAGATCGTGCAGGGTCGAGAAGACACGCGTCTCACCCACCAAGCCCGTGGTCGCCACGGCGGCGCCTTTGCCGATGGTGATCTCGCTGTCGCTGGGTGCGACCAGCCAGAACGTGAGATCGGCAGTCGCCGCGGTGGCCGGGAACTGCTGGAAGCCGATCATGTTCAGCATGTGCGTGTAGAACGCGTCGGGCACCTGGTTGAGGCGGAAGAGCATCAGCTCGGTCATCCACGCGAAGAGCTCGATGAGCGCGATCCCCGGATCCGAGACGTTGTGGTTGGTCCACTCCGGCAACAGCTCGGGGATCTTGCGCTTCGCCTCGTCGACGATGCTTTGGAACGACCGGTTGTCCAGGTGAGGGATGGGCAGCGTCACGCTTCATCCTCCTGCGGGATCACGTAGAAGGGGAACACCAGGTTGCGCGAGTCGTTGTTGGACCGCACGCGATACGAGATGTGGATCATCACCTGGCCATCTGCGCCGGCCACCGGATCGACCGTCACCTCTTCGACGTCGATCCGAGGCTCCCACTGGCCCAACGCCTCACGAACGGCGACCGCCATCAGGCCGACGGTGTTCGCGTTGATCGGTTCGAACAGCAGATCCCAGATGCGGCAGCCGAAGTTGGGGCGCATCAGCCGCTCACCCGGTGCCGTGATCAGCACCATGCGGATCGAGGAGTCGAGCTCCTCGACCCCGGAGCTCATCGCGATCGAGCCGGCATGATCGACGCGCATCGGGAACATCACGCCCCGTCCGATGAAGTCTGTTGGGTTGTTGGGCACAGCGTCTCCCTAGTTGATCTTCACCATGCCACCCTTGACGGTGGTCATGCCGCCGCCGTCCAGGGTGGCGGAGGCACTGGACTTGAGCTCGAGGGTGGCACTCGAGTTGAGCGACATGGCGGCGTCGGCGTTGACCTTGACGTTGGGGGCCTTGGCCGCGATCTCCTGCTTGCCGGTGATGGTGACCTTGGTGCCGGTGATCTCGATGCTGCCGTCGGCAGTGATCTTGATCGAGCCTTCGCCGGACTTCAGCTCGAGCGTCTTGCCCGATGTCGCCCACAGCTCCACCTTGTCCTGCCCCAGGAACAGCTTGGTCGAGCCGTCGGCCAGCAGGATCTCGACGTTGCGCTTCGCGTCGCCGTCTCCGCTCCGGAAGGTGAGTGCGTGACCAGCAGTGTCCTTGAGCGTCCACTGGGTGACGGCGCTCCCGGTGAGGAACTCGGGCAGCGGCAACTTGTCCTTCGGGTTCCACAGCCCGCCCAACACGAACGGCCGGCGTAGATCGCCGTTCTCGAAGACCACCAGTACCTCGTCGTCCACGCTCGGCATCAGCTGCAGGCCCCGCGTGGGGCCACCTCCGGGCGTGAGCACGCGCGCCCACGTCGACTCGATGTTCTCGCCGATGGTGGGCAGCTTCAGCTTCACCATGCCGGCGAACTCGCCCTTCCCGACGTTCGACACCAGCCCGATCACCGCCCCTTCTCGT
>JBAVTH010000505.1:0-10681 GCA_049696035.1 Ilumatobacteraceae bacterium | reverse complement strand
GTGCGATCGTGTCCGACGGGTCACCGCATCGTGCTCGGCGACGTCGTCGGCCGCACGAGGTGGACGTGGTCGCCGTCGCGGATGGTGCCGGGGCGGAGGACCTCGGCGTTGAGCGCGAGCTTCCCGTCGAAGCGGGCGATGATGTCCTTCAACACGCCACGATCGACCTCGAGCGTGTCGGGATCAACGGTGGTCATCGGGCAACGGCCGCGACGAGAATCAAGCGCGATGACGACGTGGCCGATGTGGAGCTCCGCACCAGGCCAACCGAACTCGTCGGTGCCATCGACGCCGTCGATGACGATGTTCGGTCGCAGGCGGCGGACGTCGCGACCGAACGCGGCGACCGCGCCGTCGGTGGCGACCAGCAGGGGGAGGACGTCGAAACGCTCAGGTCCGTCGTAGCGGGCGAGGGTCGCGTCGGGTCCAGCGGCGGCGCGAACACGCTCGAGCACTTCCGGCGAGGCCCAGGGCTGTCCGTCGACGAGGGGTTCGCCGTCGGGTCCGAGTGTGGCGTGGAGGCCGATGAGGTTGTGGTGACGTCGAGAGGTGCGCACACCCTCCGGCCCACGTACGTGAACGATGCGGTCGCCGATGATGCCGTTGGTGGTGACCTCGGCACTGTCGAGGCGTTCGCCGCCGAGGGTCTTGACGGGGTAGCGCCACAATGCGCCGACGGTGAGGGTCATGTCGGGATCGTTTCGAGGAGTTGGTGGACGGCGGATGGGCCGGCGGCGAGAGGGTCGGTGCTGGCGAAGATGGTGCACTGCACGATCGCTCCGTCGACGAGGACGGCGAGGGCGGCAGGGAACCACGACGGTGCGTTGGGATGGTACGAACGGAACCACTGGCCGTTGTATTCGTGCCACTCGTACTGGAGCCGCACGGCGAGCCGGTTGTCGTGGAAGGTCGCGCTTGTGGGTGCGCGTTCGGAGGCCCGTGGTGGTCTCCGCGGCCGCACCCCGGTGGCAGTGAACCTGGTTCTTGGTGCTGCCACCGCAGGTGCGGGTTGGGTGGGGCCTGTTGCGTGTGGCTGAGTGCAGGTCCGTCACGTCGATGACCGGGCTCAGAAACGCTTGGCCGCGTCTCGGGCTTGATCGCTGGCAAGTGCGCGGTCGGCGTCGGGAGTGGCGGTGAGGATGCTTGGCTGGAAGCGGATCTCGGTGATGTCGTCGATGCCGATGAAGCGGAGCCATTCGTTGAAGAACGTCGAGTGGTAGTCGGTGCCGAATGCGGGTGCGGCGCCGGGGCCGTAGACGCCGCTGGTGTAGACCACGGCGGCCTTCTTGCCGGCGACGAGCCCGGTGTAGCCGTCGGTGGGGGTGAAGCCGAACACCCAGCCGGGTTGGGTGACGATGTCGATCCACTGCTTGAGCACGTATGGGACGCCGTTGTTCCACATCGGGACGCTGAACAGGTAGTTGTCGGCTGCCGCGAAACGGTCGTAGACGGAGCGGGCCTGCGCCCAGGCGGGGATCTCGTCGCCTTCCGGTGCGGAACCGCCGAAGACGTTCATCTTTGCGCTGGCGCCGTGAAACCCGAAGGTCGGCAGGCTGCCGTCCCACAGGTCGAGGGTGTCGACGGTGACGTTGTCATGGGTCGCGGTGTAGGTGTCGAGGAAGTCGGTCGCCAGTGCGAGTGACTCGGATTTCGGTCCGCGGGGTGACGCGGAGATGTGCAGGATGGTGGTCATTGGAGTGCCTTTCGTTGTGGAGGTGTGGTATGGGGGATCGGGGTCGGCAGGGTCAGGTGAGCCTGGAGTTCGCCGGCGCGGTCGACCGCGACCGGCTGGTTGCCCGGGCGAGGAAGGCATCGACGAGGTGGACGACTTGGTCGAGCTCCTCGACGAGGGCGAAGTGGCCGGTGTCGAGGAGTACCACCTCTGCGTCGGGGACGTCGCGGGTGAAGGCTTCGGCGCCGGCGGGGAGGAAGAACGGGTCGTTGGCGCCCCATACGGCCAGTAGCGGCGGCTGGTGTTCGCGGAGGTAGTGGTGGAAGCCGTCGAAGCGGGCGGGGTTGTGCTGGTAGTCCCACAGCAGGGCCTCTGCCGCATGGCGATGACCGGGCTGACCGAGCAGCGCCTGGTCGAGCGTCCACAGTGCGGGGTCGATGGCGTCGGGGTTTCGAGCCCCGGCCTGCCATTGCATGCGGGTGCCTGCGGCGGACAGGAACTCGTCGACGGTTGACTGGTGGGCCGTACGGTCGGACCACCACTCGGCGAGTGCGGCCACGCCGGGGCCGAAGCCCTCTGGGTAGATGTTGCCGTTCTGGGAGATGAGCCCGGTGATCCTGGTGGGGTGAGCCTCCGCGACGCGAAAGCCGACCGGAGCACCGAAGTCGAACATGTAGAGAGCGAACTGCTCGACGCCGATGGTGTCGAGCAGCCCGATCGTCAGCTCGGCGAGTCGGTCGAACGTCCATGGCCCTGCGGGAGTCGCAGAGAACCCGTAGCCGGGATAGTCCGGAGCGATGACGTGCCAGCGAGTGGCGAGGCGATCGCTGAGGTCGCGGTAGGCGTGACTCCCTGAGGGGTGGCCCGGCAGTAGGACCACGGTGGGCGCGCTCGGTGAGCCTGCTTCACGCCAGAACACCTCGACTTCGTCGACGAGCGTGCGGTGGAGAACTGGATTCATTGTGACAGCTCCTAACGGTAACAAGAGAGATTTGACGTTAGGTAGTGAACCTGGTGTTGCTAACGTTTGCAACACGCTCGCTATCATTAGGCTGGTGAATGCAAGAGACCCGGCCGCCGCACCACCGAACCCGCTGCTTGCGGCTCAAGCCGCTGGCTTCCCCGTGGGCGGAGAGCCGTTGGCGATCGACCTGGCCGACACGCTCATCACGAGCAGCCAACCGCCGGCTGACCTCCTTGCCGGTGAAGGTCGCCTCGCGGCCTTCTGGGAGCTTCAGCACCCGCGCCTCCCACCCGGCTCGTCGGTTCCGTCGCTGGCGGCAACCCTCGCCCTGCGTGACGCGGTGCGCAGCACCCTCGACGCAATCGTCCAGGACACTCCGATCGACCCGCTCGCCATCGAGCGCATCAACGTGGCCTCCGCAGGCGCGGTCAGCTGGCCCCTGCTGACGACGTCGCCTCGGATGGAGCTCGGAACCGACGACGGTTGGCGTGCCGGCGAGGGTGCGGCGCTGTCGCTGGCAGCGGTCGCCCGGTCATTGATCGAGGTCGTCACCGGCCCCGCGGTCGGCCGTCTTCGTCGGTGCGCGAACCCGTCGTGCAGCATGTTGTTCATCGCCGACGACGCCAGACGGAAGTGGTGCACCACCAACATCTGCGGCAACCGGGCACGCGTTGCCCGGCACTACCAACGCAGTCGCGAAGCCGCCGCAGCCACCCCTGCCGAATCCGACTGACAAACGCCCGACCACGTCAGACGGCAACAAGTCGAGGTCCGCGGTCACAACTGGAGGATGTGTTCGTCCAATACGTACGAAGACCTACTGCCACCAGGAGACGATGATGACCGCTCACGAGACCGCATCCAGCCCAGAGCGCCTGATGCTCATGTTTGCCGAACGCGCCGCGGACGGCGATGCTGCAGGGCTGCTCGCCCTGTACGAACCTGACGCCGTGTTCGAACCACAGCTCGGCCTCGTGCTGCGCGGCCACGCACAGATCGACGAAGCACCTACGTCGCTTCGACCACGCGCCGGCCGGCGGCCACTTCATGGGGATCGAACAGCCTGAAACCGCAGCTGCAGCCATCAGGTCGTTCTTCGCCTCCGTCCTGTGATGGCGAGCCGGCGTGAGCCGGTTTGGCAGACGGAACGCGAGGTGGGGAACCTAGACCGTCACGACTCGGCTTGCCGGAGTAGTTGTACCGACTAGTATGTACAGTCATGAACGCACGTGAAGAGTTGGTCCTCGCGACAAGGGAGCTGCTGTCGACGCAGGGGTTCGAAGCAACCAGTCCGGCCGACATCCAACGCAGGGCAGGTGTGGGCCAGGGCAGCTTCTACCATCACTTCGCCGGGAAGGCGGATCTGGCCCACGCGGCGCTGACCGAGCTGGCGGCCGACATGTGCGACGAGTTGGATCGCCTCGCCGACGACGGCGATGACCTGGTCGAGAGCTATCTCGGCCTCCGCCGGAACGCGCTCGCCGGGTGCCGCATGGGCCGGATGTGCATGGAAGGCGCGCTGTCGGATGACCGGATCCGCGTGCCGATCGCCGAGTACTTCGCCCACGTCCGCGCCCGACTCGCAGCTGCGTTCGACGACCTCGATCTGGGTGTCGATCCGACGGCGATGGCCGACCTGGCGCTGGCAGCCGTGCAGGGCGCCTACGTGACCTCACGGGCGGCAGGAGACCCGTCGCCGATGGTGAATGCAACCAGCGCGCTGCGCCAACTGATCACTGCCACTCACCAGACCACGGAGATCCGATGACGTACCACCACATCCACACCACGTTCGGACGAGACGCCCGCAACCGCCTCGGCGACGCGAATCGACCGGGCCACGATGGTGCGCTCGCTGCGCTCGAGACGTTCTACTTCGCGTTCAATCACCGCGACCTTCCAACCTTCCAGCAGGTCTGGGTTGACGATGCGCTCATCAGGCTCAAGAACCCGCTCGGCGGCATCATGGAGGGTCTGGGGCCGATCACCGCGCTGTACGACGGCATCTTCAACGGGCCGGCGAGCGTGTGGGTCGAGTTTCACAACATCGTCGCCTACGAGCTCGGCGGCGACGCCGTTGTCTACTCCGGCCAAGAGCGCGGCGAGTTCGCCAAAGCCGGCGTCGTCGTCCCATTGGAAATCCGCACGACTCGCGTCTTCCACTTCGCCAACGGCCGCTGGGGCCAGGTCCACCATCACGGTTCGATCACCGACACCCAGCTGCTCGACACCTATCGCCGAGCTGTGCAGTCCTAGCGTCGATGGTGACAGCGGCCATGCATCCCGGTCGGCGTGCCCCGGTGAGTGCGCTGCTCTCATCGATCAGAGCACGTGCCGTCGTGGTGCTGCACGACCTGTATCGCGGCGACTGGGCAATCGAGGTCCCCCCGAGCGAGCAACTCGCACGACTCTCGCACGCGTCACCGCACGATGTGGTCGCCGCGTTCCACGTCATCCAACGGGGAGACGCATCCATCAACCAGGCGGCGCGCACCTGGACCCTGCGTGAAGGTGATGTGTTCATCGCTCTCCAACCCGACGGTCACGTGCTGAGGTCGTTCTGCTCCACCGTCGCGCCAACCCCGCTGCAACGACTGCTGTCCTCGATCCCGCCCGCGGCGTGCGTCGCGACTCCCATCGAACCCGGCGACACGATGGTGCTGTGCGGGGTCTTCGTCCTCGAGCACGCAGCGCGCTCACCGATCGGCCGGCGCGTGCGGTCCAACCTCCACTTGCTCGCTGCCGACCGACGGCACAGCTCGACGATCACCGACGCGTTCTGTGCGCCCGCGAAGTGCACGACCCGACCTGGCAGTTCGCGACCTCACGACTGCTGGAAGTGCTCCTCGCCGATGCCCTCGCGGGCGAGGACGCGCCCGCCCCGTTCGTGGCTGCCATCGAGGACTTCGTGGCGCAATCCGTCACACTGATCGACGCCGATCCAACCGAAAACTGGACGGTCGAGCGCCTGGCCAGCGCGTGCGCTGTCTCTCCGTCATGGCTCTGCGAGCGGTTTCGGGTCGCGCTCGGCACCACCCCGATGCGCTACCTGTTCGACCGCAGGATGACGCTCGCAGCCGACCTGCTCCTGCACACCTCCGACAGCGTGGAACGCATTGGCCACGACGTCGGGTTCGCCAACCAACCGGCGTTCACCAGGGCCTTCAAGCGGCACTTCGGGTCTCCGCCGAGCGAGTGGCGAACGCTGTCGCATGAAACGGCGGATCGGCGCGCCAGAGCCCTCAGAGGGGTATGACCCACTCCCGGCTGTCTCCTTACCCTGCGGTCATGGAGATTGCCGACCGGGTCCACCACTTCACCAACTACCGCTTCAACTGGTACCTCATCGAAGACCAGGGACGCCTCACCCTCGTCGACACTGGGTTCGCAGGCCACTACCGCATGTTCTGCCGCGGGCTGGAATCGATTGGCCGGCGCGTCGAGGACATCGACGCAATCATCATTACCCATGCCCACGCCGACCACACCGGAATGGCACCGAAGATCCATCGCAAGAGTGGCGCGCCGATCCACGTCCACGGCGACGACATCAAGTACGCACGCCGCCCCCTCTACCTGCCATGGTCCGGTCTGCTCGGCAACGCCTGGCGCCCTTACACGGCGTCCATGCTCACCCACGCTGTGTTCCACGGGCTCCTTCGCCTTCCCACCATCACCACCGCCACTGCAGTGGGCGGCGGCCAAACCCTGGACGTACCCGGCACCCCGCGCATCATCCACGTCCCAGGACACACCCGCGGTGACATCGTCGTGCACCTACCCGACCGCGGCGTGCTGTTCAGCGGCGACGCGCTCGTCACCCGCAGCCTCCTCAACGGACGCGACGGGCAGCCCCAAGTCACCTCTCGTCGTCTCAACACCGATGCAGCCCGAGCAGCCAGCGCGCTTGCAGCGCTGACCGCGCTTGGCACCGTCCGGCTCCTCCCCGGCCATGGCAAACCCTGGGATGGCGACATGGACCACGCCGTCACCACGGCTATCGACGCGGCGCTACCTGAGCGTCGGGCTGTTCGTTGACCGATGGGGAGCGGGAACTCACCTCTCCGGGCTCGTTCGTCGGTGGTGTGTCCGGGCCATTCCGCGGCATCGACCTCGGCCCAGCGGACCCACAACCGAAGGATCTTGTGATGCACGTCGAGCTTCTCGGCGGTCGACCAGATCGCCCTTCACTGCGACGGGTCTCGGTGCTGATGCTTGAACACCTTGCGCACCACGCGCTCGCGCAGCTCGGCCGGGTACTTCCCGACCCGCCTCGACGTTGACATCTGCTCGTCCTCTCAAGAGAACCGGCAGCCACCGACCCTGGGGCGGCTCAGGGTCAAGCACCACAAGTCCTGGACCCCAACAGTGACGCGCCTCCATCCTCCGCACACCCACGCGCCGATACGGCGTGGTCAGGTCGTGAGCGCGTCGAGCAGTTCGTCGTATGCGGTGAGGTAGTGCTGGATGTCGTCGTTGGTGGCGGGTAGCGGCACGTTCGGGCCGGCCCCTGGGAGTGCCTCCCAGATTCCGCGATTGGCGAGCCAGATGCGGATCAGCCGTGTGAGATCGACGCCCGCGAGAGCCAGCGTGAGGGCGTCGGTGCTGGTGGATGGAGGAGGCCCGTACCACTGTCCCGATCGCGGTCCGAAGCGGATGGCCGTCCATGGGAGCCCGTGTGCATCGATGGCGCGTTGGATGCCGTCGGCCAGGCTGCTACCGAGCGCGGTGGCGTGACGGTAGGCGGCTGGCGTGAGCACTTGGGTGAGAGTTGCGCGTGCCGCCGCGGCAGAGAGCGGATTGCCGAACAGGGTGCCCCCGGTGGCGACGTTGCGGCTCGCGTGCAGCTCTTCGGCAAGCGCCGCGGTCACTCCGTAGGCACCGAGGGGAATTCCGCCCGCGATCGATTTGCCGAGGGTGACGATGTCCGGTTCGAGGTGCCAGAGTCCCGTTGCTCCACCACGGCCAACGACATGCGTGTGGGTTTCGTCGAGCGCGAGCAGGGTGCCGTGGTGGCGGGTGAGTTGGCGCAACGTCGTGTGCCACTCCGTGGCTGGTTCGACGAAGTGGACCTGGTTGGTCATTGCCGGCTCGGTGAGGACGATGGCGACGTCGTCGGTGGCCAGCGCTGTGCGGAGCCGTTCGGCGTCGTTGAACGGCACGATCCGGACGCGGCCGGTGACCGCCTTCGACAAGCCGCGCGAGACCGGGTGCGGGTCGCGACCGATGAGATCGACCAACCCCTCTTCGAAATGGCCGTGGTAGTGACCCTGGAACAGGACAACGACGTCGCGACCGGTGACCGCGCGTGCGAGACGGATTGCTTCGGTGTTGGCCTGTGTGGCGGACAGCGTGAACTGCCAGAACTCGACGGGGTATCGATCGGCGAGTTCTTCGGCGACCACGATCGAATCCTCGGTCGGCAGCAGGAACTGTGTCGAACGCCCGACCTGGCGTCGCACTGCTTCGACGATCTCGGGCACTGCGTGTCCACAGAACATCGCGACATCCGAGGTGTTGAAGTCGAGATACGAGTGGCCATCGACGTCGAGGATCGATGCCCCGCTGCCGTGGTCGACGTAGATCGGCTGATCGTTGTCGGTCGCCATCCACGCCATCGGCACACCGTTGGGCATGTGGGCACGGGCTCGTTCGATCAACTCCATCGAGCGCGGCCGCTGAGATCGAAAGCGGGTCAACTCATCGGCGTGCAACCGGGCGATCCGACCAGGGTCGATCTCATTGGAGCCGATGGTCATCGCCCGTCTCTGTCGTCAAGGTTGCCAAGCAACGATCATCGAACACCACCACAGGATGCCACCTGCCGGGGCATTGTTGAACGGGTAGGTCCTGCCCTGTCGGCCCGCGATGCCATGTCCCGGCTGCCGGTCTGTGATCGGGCCGTCAATGGGGTGGTTGCTGGGCGGTGGTGGTGAGTGTGTTGAGGATCGAGTCGAGTCTGCTCGGGTCGTCGACCAGCTCGAGCATGGCCTTCCACCATGCCTGCTGAAGGGTGGTCGAAATGGTGTCGCCGGCACTGAAGCGGACGACGTCGGCCGAGGTGAGGTCGGCGGCGGCTGCCCGGGCGACTGGATCGGCATAGGTACCCGGAGCGATGCTGCGGTTGACCGAGATGAAGCCGCCGCGTTCCATCCATGCTTGTTGCGACGGTGCGCCGGAGAGGCAGGTCATGAACGAACGCGCCGCGGGAGTGTCGTGCAACATGACCACGATGTCGGCGCCGACGGTTATCGCCCGGGAGTGGTCGGGTTTGATGGTGGGGAATGGGAAGAAGTCGTAGTCGCTGCCCGGGGCGAGCGTCGGGTACTTGGAGGCGATGAACGCCTGGGCGAACGAGGCGAGGTAGTACATGTACGCGGTTGGGGGGTCGCTGTACATCGGGTACGACCCCTCTGCGTCGCTCGTACCGAGGATGCGGTCGCGACCTCCCAGCACGTACCCGGGTGTCTGCAGGATCGTTTCGAGCAGGTCGAACGACCGCTTGACACAGGCGTCGGTCCAGGGGATCTCGCCGTCGACCCACTGGTCGTAAAGGTCGGGCCCGCAGGTGGTGAGCACGATCTGCGAGATCCAGTCCGTGAGAGCCCAACCGCCGCCCCCGGGTGTCCTCGGCGCGACGACCGAGAACGGTGTACGGCCGCTGGCGACCATCGTGTCGGCCAACTCGATCATGTCGTCCCAAGTCGAAGGGACGCGGTAGCCGGCAGCGGCGAACGCCTTCGGGTTGTACCAGACCGTTGCCTTGTTGGTGACCTTGTAGAAGATCCCGTACAACGTGCCGTCGTGGCTTCCCAGGTCGAGCCAGGCGGGGGAGTAGTCCTTGCGGAGCTGATCCATGTCCATGACCGACGGGAGTGCCACGAGGTCTCCCGCATTGGCCAGTTCGCGCATGAGCCCGATGTTCGGCAGGATCGCGATGTCGGGCGGCGTGCCGGCCTTGATCTGCTCATCCAGTTCGGCTGGAAGATCACGGGCTCCTTTCCAGTCGACGGTCCCACCGGTGTCGGCTTCCCAGGTCGACTTGACCGCCACGAAGCTGTCGAACTCGGGGCCACTCCACAAGCCGAGAACTCGCACATGCTTGTTCTCGGGTCGCCCCGATGCGCCGATGGTCGCTGACGTGTCGGGCGGTTGCGAGGTGCCCGAGCCGGCGCACCCGGCAATCAGCAATGATGCGACTGCGACGGACATCCTCACCAACGGGCGAGTCGTGTCGTGTCGACGAGGCCGGGACGTCGGCCCACTGCGCCGATGTCGCTGCCCGTCATGAGGGTGTGTCACTTCTGTTGTCATGTTCTGATGCCTTCACTCGTTGCTCTGGCCCTCTCGACGGCGACGGCTTCCGTGCTCACGTTTCGCTGGTCGTATGGAGCAGCTTGTGCATCGCGAGGTTGGCACGCTTCTGGACCTCGGTCCGACACGGACGAGCCGCCACTCATCCTCGGCATGCTGCTCTGCTTGCGCGGCGAGTGCGACGTCTTCAACGGCGACGCGAGCGTGCAGACCGAGAGAGCAACGTCGTCGATCTCCCGCTTGCCGCTGAACGACTCGCTGGTCTCCTCGCCGACGACCCACGCGCGCTCGATTGCAGCGCTCGCGGTTCGCAGTAGGAACGCAACGCCCGGCCGTCGAGATCGCTGCCGGTGTGCCTGGCGCGAAACGGTGTCGTCGATCAAGGTTGGCGGCTACGACTTGAGCAGGGCGATGACCGGAAAAGCCGTCATCGCGACACCGGCGATCGAGGTCGCCACGAGGGATGCCCAGCCCGATCGGAACTTGCCGAGCACGCCTTGTGAGCGCGCAAGGATGACGATCAGCACGATCAGTGGCGGCGCGGTGACACCGTTGAAGATCGCGGACAGGTACAGCGCTCGGATCGGATTCACACCGATCGCGTCCATCGCGAGGCCGATCGCCATCGACGCGACGATCACCGAATAGAAGCCTGGAGCGTCCCGCAAGCGGCGGCTGAGACCTTCGTGCCAATGGAACGCCTCGGCGACTGCGTAGGCGGTCGAGCCGGC
>JBAVTH010000504.1:0-2294 GCA_049696035.1 Ilumatobacteraceae bacterium | reverse complement strand
GAGATCGCCTACATGGAGCCCGACGACGTCACCAAGGCGCTCGACGAGGCCGAGACCAAGGTGTTCGAGGTCGCCGAGGATCGCGTCATCGACTCCACTCGTCCCCTGTCCGATCTGCTGCCGTTGGCGATGGACAAGCTGCAGGAGACGTTCGAGCGCGGCGACACCATCACCGGCACCGCCACCGGCTTCAACGATCTCGACGAGATCCTGTCGGGCCTGCAGCCGAGCACCCTCAACATCATCGGGGCGCGACCCGCGATGGGCAAGACCAGCCTCGGGCTGGGCATCGCCACGCACGTGGCGAAGAACACGTCGAAGCCGGTGCTCGTGTTCTCACTGGAGATGGGCCACGCCGAGCTGACGCAACGGATCCTGTCCAGCGAGGCCGAGGTGGAGTCGCAGAAGCTGCGCAGCGGCCGGCTGGTGGAAGCCGACTGGACCAAGATCGGCCGCGCGATCAACCGCATCGACAACGTGCCGCTGTACCTCGACGACAACCCACGCGTCACGGTGATGGAGATCCGTGCCAAGGCCCGCCGGCTCAAGGCCCGCCACGGCGGCCTGGCGCTGATCATGATCGACTACCTGCAGCTGATGAGCGGCGGCATGAACAGCGAGAACCGCCAGCTCGAGGTCAGCGAGATCAGCCGTGGTCTCAAGATCCTCGCCCGCGAGCTCGACACACCGATCATCGCCCTCAGCCAGCTGAGCCGAAACCTGGAGAGCCGCGGCGACAAGCGCCCGATGCTCTCCGACCTGCGCGAGTCGGGCTCGCTCGAGCAGGACGCCGACGTGGTGATGTTCCTCTACCGCGACGAGGTGTACAACCGCGACTCGCCCGACAAGGCCAGCGCCGAGCTGATCATCGCCAAGCACCGCTCCGGCCCCACGGGTGTCGCCCGGCTCGTGTTCCGCGGCCAGTACACCAAGTTCGGCAACGCCGCCCGCGGCGTGTAGCGACGGCCGAGAGCAACACCCTTCGCAACGTCGTCATCGCTCGCTGCTCGCCGACGAGAGCGACTGCACCCTCAGTCGACGATGGCGCTGTACACGAGGCTGCGCAGCTGGCCGCGGAAGTCGAACGACGCCGACGGCATCAGCTGGGTCATGAACACCACCCACAGGTCCTCGATCGGGTCCACCCAGAACACCGTCGAGGCGGCCCCGCCCCAGTAGAAGTCGCCGCGGGTCAGTGCGCCGGTGGCGACCTGGTCGATCGTGGACGCGAACCCGAGACCGAAGCCGACGCCCACGTTGCCGTAGGGCGTGAGCAGGTCGACGTCGAGCGCGGCGAGGTCCTTGCCGCCGGGCAGGTGGTTCAACGTCATCAGGTCGAGTGTCCGTGGCCCGATGATCCGCTGCCCGTCGAGCTCGCCGCGGCGGCGCAGCATCTCGCAGAACCGGATGTAGTCGGCGACCGTGCCGGTGAGGCCGGCGCCGCCCGACACGAACGCGGGTGGGCGGGTGTACGTACTCGTGGTCGGGTCGTCGAGCAGGGTGGTGGTCTTGTCGGGGTTGCGCGAGTAGTTGGCCGCGAAGCGGTGGAGCTTCTCCGGCGCGACCTGGAACGACGTGTCCACCATGCCCAGCGGGTCGAGGAGGTGCTCCTGCACGTACTGCGCGAACGGCACACCGGAGAGGTGCTCCACCAGCGCCCCGCACGCGTCGGTGGACAGCGAGTACATGTAGGCCGTGCCGGGCTGGAAGCGAAGCGGCACCTGTGCGAGCTTCTCCATGAACTCATCCATCGCGGTGGCCACGCCCGCGCTGCGGATCTGCAGCGCCCGGTAGTTCGCGTCGACGGGGTGCTGGTCGCCCATGCCGGGCAGCACGCCGCCGTAGGTGAGCCCGCCGGTGTGCGACAGCAGGTCGCGGAACGACACCGGGCGATGGGCCGGCTCGGTGACCATCTCGTTGCCGGCCCCCGACAACCACACCTGGTGCGAGCGCCACGACGGGAAGAAGCGGGCGACGGGGTCGTCGAGCTGGAACATGCCTCGCTCGAACAGCTGCATCAACGCGATCGACGTGATCGGCTTGGTCATCGAGTAGATGCGGAAGATCGTGTCGTCGCCCAGCGGCACGTTGCGCTCGCGGTCGCGCTGCCCGAACGAGCGGTGGTAGGCGAGGTGCCCGCGGCGGCCGACGGCCACCTCGCAGCCGGCGATCTTGCCGGGCTCGAGGTAGCGCTGTTCGAGGTGGGTGGCGATGCGGTCGAGTCGCGCGGCGTCGAAGCCGGCTGCGGAAGGCTGCAGATCCACGATGTTCCCCTTGTGCTGCTGGTCTGGTGC
>JBAVTH010000503.1:0-7834 GCA_049696035.1 Ilumatobacteraceae bacterium | reverse complement strand
ACGAAAGGCCCTTCAAGGCGACGTCGGCCGATGCGGTGGTGATCAGGCGGCCCGGCTGGCGGGGTATGTGCGGGAGCGCGGTGAACAGATCGGGGTCGACGCCGACGGGGACCAACCGCATGCGGTCCAGGCTCACCTTCATGTCGGAGTGGATGTCCTTGATGCTGTTCTCGCTGACCACCACGACCCTCGGCATGCGGCTGGCGACGCGACCCTGCATCTTCACGAAGTTGTACCACCGGCCGATGCTGCGACGCTTGCGCCGGTTGGGGGTGTGCTCCATCTCCAACGCGCGGTCGCGGGTGATGGGGTGGTGCAGCGTGACGATGGTGGGGATCATCTTCTCGATGGCGAGCATTCCGTAGCCGAGGCATTGGTTGTCGTGCACGAGGTCGAAGTCGCCGTGGCGTTGCTTGAGCTCCTCGTACACGCGGACGCTGAAGCCGAGCGGCTCGCCGAAGGTGCCTTTGAGGTGGGACAGCGCCTCGGCCAGATCGCCCTTGCTCTTGATCTCCCAGTAGCCGGGGAGGCGCCCCGGGAAGTGGTCGTTCCACAGATCGAGACTGGGCAGCTTGTGCAGCGTGACCCGCTCGTCGAGCACGGGGTACGGCTGACCGCTGTACACCTCGACGGTGTGCCCGAGATCGGCCAACGCCTTGGTGAGGTGGCGGGTGTAGACGCCCTGCCCCCCGACGTGCGGCTTGCCGCGATAGGTGAGGTAGGCGATCTTCAGCGGCGCATCGGGGTCGAGCCCCTTGGCCCCGCCCGGGGGTACTGCAGACATGGGGAGCCAGGCTACCGGGGCTCGGTTACCGGCCGGTAGCTGTCACGAGAGTGCAACGCGATGTGACAACTGGCGGAGGTTCGACAGAATCGGCGCTAGCAGCCTGCGGCCGGGTCGGAGGTGACCACGAACGAGGCCTGGGCGCTGCCCGTGTTGCCTCGCACATCGCTGACGGACACCACGTAGGAGTAGGTGCCCGCTGGCGGATCGGTGATCAGCAGACTGCCGGCGGCGCTACCGGGCGAGCGGATCTTCAGCTGGTTGTCGCCACTGAGCGGGCCGGACCAGCTGACCACGACCGGCAGCGCGATGTCGGACTCGTCGGAGTACGTCGCCGTGATGAACGGGTTCGCCGGGAACTGGCAGGCAAGGAAGGTGCCGGATGGGCCGGACGTGATCGAGACGGACGGAGCGTGCTCGACGCGGGCGCGCAACGTGAGCGATTGCGGGCTGATCGGGTCGCCGGTGACCGAGACCGCCCGCTGCAAGTCGCCTTCGGCGCGGCCTGCGCGGTCGACCGTGACGGTGATCGTCGCGTGCCCGCCGGGCTGGACGACCCCGTTGAGCGGGCTCAGTGAGAACTCGCCCGAGTTGCCGGCGATGGCCCAGTTGACGGGTTGGCCACCAGGGTTGCGCACCTCGAAGGATGCCGAGGAGGTGGTCGCCCCGAGATCGACCAGGCCGGCGGAGAGGGTCAGTGCCCCAGGTGCTGGTGCGGCGGTCGGTGGCACCGTTGCGGGCGCCGAGGTGGGCGGCTCGGTCTGTGCGACGGTGGTGCGCGGGACGGTGGTGCGCACGACGGTGGTGCGTGGCACCGTCGCGGGCGTGGTACCCGGAACGGTTGAAGTGACAGTGGCGGCGACGGTGGTGGTGACGGAGGCGGTGGTCGACGTGGCTGAGGTGGTGGACGGGCTGCTCGAGGTGGTGGCGGTGGCCGAGGTGGTGGCGACGCCCGTTGTGTCGGTGCTGTCGCCGGCGACGGTGGCCGCCACGACGTCGGCCACCGAGGTGGTGCCGGCGGACGCGGCTTCGTCGTCGAGGGTGCTGGCAAGGATTGCACCACCCCCTACGCCGAGCAGCAGCACGACGAGCGCGGCGACGGCGGCGACTCCCCAACGAGCGTGGCGCACCAGGCGGGGGAACCCGCCCTCGGCATCGAACTGGTAGGCGTAGCGCGGCGCGGCGCCCGGTGTGCCCGCCCTGGCGAGGACCTTGTCGCGCAGGTCGAGCGGTGCCGCGAAGGCCGGTGCCGACCCCAGGAGCGCCAACGGCGCGGCCTTGCGGCGAGTGCGCTCACACGTCTCGCAGTGCTCGATGTGGCGAGCGACGCGCTTGCGCACGAGGACGGTGAACTCGCCGTCCCAGCCCTTCAGCACGTCGGCCAGGTCCGGGCAGTCCTTGCGGCCGGCACGCGCCACGACCAGCGCGCCGATGCTGCGGTCGACCCGATCTCGCATGCGGTGCACGAGCGTGTAGGTCTGCTCTGCCGTGATGCCGAGGGCGGCGGCGAGGTCGGCGCCCTGCAGGCCCTGCCGGGCGCTGAGCTCGAGCACCAACTGGTCGCGCTCGTCGAGGCCGCAGGCAGCGCTGCGCACCAGCTCACCCAGCTCGGCGGCCGCCAGGCCCTCGCCTTCCGCGCCGGGGTCAACGGGGGCGGCCAACTCAGCTGCCCCCAACGCGGAGAAGTCGGTGGGCAGTGAGCGACCGCGCTTCTTGGTGCGGCGATAGACCTCGTTGCGCAGGATGGCGTACAACCACGGTTTCAGGCGTTCCGGCTCGCGCAGCTGGCTGATGCGCTCGGCCGCGATGAGGAACACGTCCTGCATCGCGTCGGCGGCTTCGTGCCGGTCGCGCAGCATCGCAGCGGCTGTGTCGTAGAGGCCGCCCGAGAAGCGGTCGTAGATGCCGGCGAGCGCGCCACGATCGCCCGCCGTGTAGGCGGTGACCAGTTCGGCGTCGGTGCGCAGGTCGGGCATGTCTCATTGGTCCCTCTCCTCAGCATCAGAGAGCTGGGTTCCGGACCGTCCTTTCACTTTCTCGGGTGTTTTCGAATGGCGATGTTGTCACGTCCGGTCGCGGCGTGCAGCCCACCGGATGCTCATGTGGCGCTGCAGCAGATCGCCGGGCTCGAGGCGCGTTGCACCACCGATGTTGAAGGCATCGGGTGGGCCGCTCTGCGGTTCGACGCAGGTGATGTGCACCGGCATGTCGTACGCCACCCAGTGATCGCAGTCGCTGTCGATGGTGACCGTCAGCGTGGGGAAGTGCAGGCGCAGCGGCCCGAGCGGTTCCACGAAGCAATCGTCCCACGGGGGAGGGCCGGCAGCGACGAGCTCCGGCAGCGGCATGTAGTCGTCGTCACGCGGATACATGCGCCCGAACGCCAGCTCGACGGTCTCGGGTTTGCGGAAGCACGGGTGCCAGCCCACGACGGCCGGCATCGCGTGCGCCGTCGCGTACACGGACAGCACGGCGGCAAGCCCGTGCTCGTCGAGCTGAAGGTGTTGGGTGGCACGCCCGCCGAAGGGCCACTGCAGGTCGGTCGCCATGTCGCAGTAGTCGCGGCCGGCATCCAGCACCTCCCAGCGGCTGACGAAGCCGGTGCCGTGGATCGCGTGCGGCGGCATGTTGATCGGCAGCTGGTAGGACCGCTCGTCGAAGGTGAAGCGGCCACGCCGGACCCTGCCCGCCCACGGCACCATCGGGTAGCAGCCCCAGGTGAAGGGTGCTGCCGAGGGGTCGTCGTTGAGCAGCGCCTGCTCGCCCACTTCCAGGGCGCCGATGCGGCCACCTTCGTCGGGGTGCACGGTCATCCAGGCGTCGCCTGCCTCCAGCTCGATCATGAGGGTCATTCTTCACCATGGTCGTTGCCGGCGTCGGTCGTTCTCTACGCTCACCCGCCATGCGAGCTGTGGTGCAGCGGGTCCGGTCGGCGAGCGTGACGGTGGCCGGTGAGCAGGTGGGTGTGATCGGGCAGGGGCTGTGCGTGCTCGTCGGCGTGACCCACGACGACGGACCGGCGCATGCTCGCAAACTGGCCGAGAAGATCTGGCACCTGCGAGTGATGGACGACGAGGCCGGGGTGATGAACCGCAGCGTCGCCGACACGACCGGCGAGGTGCTGGTGGTGAGCCAGTTCACGCTGTACGGCGATACGTCAGCGGGCCGGCGACCGAGCTGGATCGCTGCTGCCCGTCCGGAGCACGCCGAGCCACTGGTGCAGGCCGTCGTCGACCACCTCCGCGGGCTGGGCGCGACGGTCGCCACCGGCCGCTTCCGCACGGAGATGCTGGTGTCGATCGTCAACGACGGCCCCGTCACCGTCATCCTCGAGCTCTGACCCTCGGCGACGGTCCGGTCCCTGCCCGGACGGCTCGGATTCGTGGTCCACGATGTGGAACAGATCCGTCTGGTGGAACGGCGTCGGGGAACCGACTATGGTCGCGGCTTGACATTTCGTACACCTCGCCATCGCGGTGGGGCGGGGGAGGCAGGCCATGGCGCTCGCAGAACGACTCACCAATCTCGGCACGGAGACCGCATTCGCGGTGTCGTTGGCTGCTGCCGAGTGGGCCGCGAAGGGGAACCGGGTGTACCCGTTCCACCTCGGCGACATCAACCTCGCGACCCCGGCCAACATCGCCGAGGCGATGAACGTTGCCATCGCCGATGGCAAGACCGGCTACTGCGCCGCGGCCGGCATCGCCCCGCTGCGTGAGGCGCTGGCCGACGATGTCGGCAGCCGGCGCGGGCTCGCCTACTCGGCCGCCAACGTCGTCGTGCAGCCCGGTGGCAAGCCGGTGATCGGCAAGTTCGTGCAGACGGTGATGAACCCGGGGGAGGGTGTGCTCTACCCGAACCCCGGCTACCCGATCTACGAAAGCATGATCGAGTACTACGGCGGCCAGAGCCTGGCCTACCGCTACACGCAGACCGACACCGGTTTCGCGATCGACCTCGACCACTTGCGCAGCCAGATCGCCACCGCGAACGGCCGGGTGACGGCCATCATCTACAACAACCTGCAGAACCCGCTGGGCTGCGAGAGCTCGCCGGAGGAGATGCAGGCCATCGCCGACATCGCCATCGAGCACGACCTGATCGTGCTGGCCGACGAGGCGTACTTCGAGATGCGCTACTCGGGCGACAGTCACAGCATCGCCGCCCTGCCGGGAATGCAGGAGCGTACGGTCATCCTCTACACGTTCTCGAAGAAGTTCGCGATGACGGGGTGGCGGCTCGGCGCCGCGATCGCCCCGGTCCACATCGCAGAGAGCATCGCCAAGCTGAACACGAACGACGAGAGCTGCACGACGCACTTCGTGCAGGCCGCGGGCGTGGCCGGCATCACCGGCCCGGGGGACGGGCCGAAGGCCATCCTCGACGAGCTGCAGCGCCGCCGTGACGCGGCGTGGAGCGAGCTCGCTCAGATCGACGGTCTCGTGTGCCCGAAACCGGAGGCCACCTTCTACCTGTTCCCGAAGGTCACCGACCTGATGGCCCGGATGGGCTTCGACGAGGTCGGCGCCTTCGCCACCGCCGCGCTGCACAACACCGGCGTGTCGTTCTGCACCCGCAAGCACTTCGGCCGTCCTCAGCCCGGCGAGCAGGACCACTTCGTTCGCTTCGCCTACTCCGGCCTGTCGGTCGACGACATCCACGAGGGCCTGTCCGGCCTGCGCGAATGGGTGAACTCATGAGCCCGCGCATCGCCGTCACCGGCCGCATCCCCGATGCCGGCTTCGAGTTGCTGCACGAAGCCGGCGAGGTCATCGCGTGGGACTCGCTCGAAGTGCCCACCGTCGAGCAGGTGCACGAGATGGTCAAGGGCGCCGACGCGGTGCTCACGCTGCTCACCACCAAGGTCGACGACGCGTTCCTCGACGCGGCGGGCCCGCAGTTGAAGGTCGTCGCCAACGTGGCGGTGGGCTACAACAACATCGACGTCGCTGCGTGCGCGAAGCGCGGGGTCATCTGCACCAACACGCCCGGCGTGCTCACCGAGGCCACCGCCGACATCGCGATGGCGCTGATCCTGATGTCCACCCGCCGTCTCGGTGAGGGCGAGCGCGTCATCCGCAGCCAGCAGCCGTGGCAATGGGGAATGTTCTACATGCTCGGCAGCGGCATCCAGGGTCGCCAGTTGGGCATCATCGGCATGGGCGACATCGGCACTGCGCTGGCCCGCCGGGCCAAGGCGTTCGGCATGACGATCGCCTACAACAATCGGCTGCCGGTCTCACCGAAGGTCGAGGCGGAGCTGGGCGCACAGCTGATGAGCCAGGACGAACTGTTGGCCACCAGCGATGTCGTCAGCCTCAACTGCCCCTACAGCCCTCTCACCCATCACCTGATGAGCACCGCGCAGTTCCGCACGATGCGGCCGACGGCGTTCCTGGTGAACACGGCTCGCGGGCCGATCGTCGACGAGGCAGCACTGGTGGACGCGCTCCGCACGGGGCAGATCGCCGGTGCGGGCCTCGACGTGTTCGAGAACGAGCCTGCCGTGCACCCCGGACTGCTGGAGTGCGAGAACGCCGTCCTCGTCCCCCACCTCGGTTCGGCCACGCAGGAAACCCGCGCCGCGATGGCGCGCCTGGCGGCCCACAACGCCGTCAACGTACTCAGCGGCGTCGAGCCCCCCACACCTATCCCAGTTCCCTGAACGCACCCGCGTTCACGTCGGTTGGTCGTCGCCTTCGCTGGTGGTCGGGCGGAGGTGCGAGCGGGAGCGCCAGTGGGCGAGAGCGAGCAGCAACGCCATCAGCACCACCCACGGGATGTTGCCGGTGCGGGAGTACCACGTGCGGATGCTCCGCAGCTCGATCCAGTGCGTGATCACCTTCCGCTCGCTCACGGACGTGCGGTCGAAGACCTCTCCGGTGGGAGAGATGAACGCGCTGAACCCGGTGGGGGAGACCTGCACGACCCATCGGTTCTGCTCGATCGCCCGCAGGCGGGACGAGGCGATCTGCTGGCTCTGCAGCACGGTCCACGTGTAGCTGCTGCCGTTGGTGGGGTTGAGGATGGCCCGTCCGCCAGCCTCGACGCCCTCATTGACGCGACCGCCGAAGAACACCTCCCACGAGATCACGGTGGCCAGCTTCGTGCCGTCGGGCAGCTCGATCACGGCCGGCCCGGTTCCGGCGACCGCGTCGCGGGGCACGAGGTCGGTGGGTGCGCCGAGCGCGTGCAGCACGTCGCGTAGGGGCATGTACTCGCCGAAGGGCACCCGCCGCACCTTCTCGTACCGGCTGATGACCTCGCCTGCTGGGGTGACCACGACCTGGGCGTTGATGAAGTGCTTGCCGTCGGATGTGTCCTCGGTGATGCCGACGGCGAAGGGGGCCCCGATGCGCTTGGCCTCAGCCGCCACCAGTGCCAGCTCGCGGCTGCCATCGAACTGCACGACGTCGATGACGTTCTCCGGCCACACCACCAGGTCGACAGAACCTGGCGCGATGGTGCTGGTTGCGGCGAGGTGCCGTTGCAGCACATCCTCCGACGAGGTGTGGATCGCATGGGTGCCCTGGGGCCCGCCGCCTTGTACTGCGGCGACCGTGATGCCGGTCCACTTGTACTCGCCGTTCTCGCCGTCGGCGAGCATCGGCAGCACGAGCCACACGAACATCGCCGCCAGGAAGGCGAGCACTCCGTGCCACTCGCCGTGGGCGGTGATGCCTCGCTTGCGGGCCAGCGCAGGCACCACGGGTGAGGGGCCGGCGAGCGCGAAGCCCACTTGGAACACGAACCAGGTGAGGAGCAGCGCGCCGCCGACGCGCACGACCGTGGCGAACGGGCCTGCCGCCTGCCCGATCGCGAGGCTCGCCAACGGCACGCCACCGAACGGGAAGCAGAACCTCAAGGCTTCGGCAAGCGTGTGTGCCGCCGGCCGGCCGATGACCCGCCACGGACCGCGCGGAGCGGCCCAGGCGGCGACGGCATGGAAGCCGGCGAACATGGAGGCGGCGACGAGGTAGCCGGGGGCGGTGAGGAACCACATCCAGCACATGCCGGGGAACAGCCACGCGGCGCCGAACAGCCAGCCGC
>JBAVTH010000502.1:0-2423 GCA_049696035.1 Ilumatobacteraceae bacterium | reverse complement strand
GACCGCGGCCGCATCCACGAGATCGGCCGCGAACGCCTTCCCATTCAGCTCGCCGGCCAACGCGTCCAGCGAGTCGGCCGACCGCGCCACCAACGACACCCGCGCCCCCTTCGCTGCGAAGCGGCGGGCCATGGCCTCACCGATACCGCGTGACGCTCCGGTGACCACCACATGCTTCCCCTGTAGATCCATCCCGTCAGGTAACCACACATGGGCACGGCCTCAGAACGCCGACTCGATCACCATCACCTTCGCACCGACCACCGACGCCACGTCGAAGCGCACCTCCACGCTGCCATGCGGCCGCACCTCGGCGAGCCAGAGCGCGGCGAGACGCCGCAGGCGCCGTTGCTTCGAGAAGTTCACCGCGCCCTCCGGGCCACCGAACTCGGCGCTCGCCCGGGCCTTCACTTCACAGAACACGATGACCGTCGCTCCCGACGGAACGGACGAGCGCAGGATCAGATCGACCTCGCCCGAGCTGCATCGCCAGTTGCGGGCGAGCACTTCGTAGCCGCGCCGCAGGTACCAGCGCGTGGCCTCGGCCTCACCGAAGCGTCCACGTGCCTGCGCTGCCAGCGATGGTCGGCGCGGCGTCAGCCCGCCTACAGCTCGATCGGCGGGAGCTCCTCCACGTTCACGTCCTTGAACGTGAGCACCCTCACCCTCGGGATGAACCGGGTCTTGCGGTACATGTCCCACACCCATGCGTCTGCCAGCTCCACCTCGATGACCGGGCGCGAAGGGTCGCCGGTGACGGTGACGTTGACTTCGTTGGCCAGGTAGAAACGACGCTCAGTTTCCACCGCGAAGCGGAACATGGCCGCGACGTCCTGGTACTCCTGCGCGAGTTGGAGCTCTCGCTCGGCCTCGAAGTTCTCGAGATCGTCAGAACTCAACGGGGGTGCTGCTCACACCGAGAGTGGCGGCGCCGATCAGGCGTCGCGCTTTTCCTTGATCTTGGCGCGCTTGCCGATGCGATCGCGCACGTAGTACAGCTTCGCACGGCGAACGTCGCCACGCTTGAGGACCTCGAGCTTGACCACGGTGGGGGCGTGAACGGGAAAAGTGCGCTCGACCCCGACGCCATAGCTGAGCTTGCGAACCGTGTAGGTCTCGTGCACCCCACCACCCTGACGGCGGATGATGTTGCCCTGGAACACCTGCACGCGCTCCTTGTTGCCCTCGACCACCTTCACATGCACCTTGACCTCGTCGCCGGGCCCGAAGTTGGGGATGTCGGAACGAAGGGACTGGCTGTCAACAAAATCGGTGGACTTCATGGCGCGAACTCTCTTACAGCGGTCGGCAAAGGAACGCTCAAGGATAGGCGACTGATGGGAACTCTTCCAACAGTCGGTGGTCGGTTTCACTGAGACCTCCGCGAGCGGCGATCAGGTCGGGACGATCGCGCATGGTGCGGTGGAGTGCCTGCGCACGACGCCAACGCTCGATCCGTGCATGGTCGCCGCCGCGCAACACCTCCGGAACTCCCCACCCTCTGAACGACGCCGGACGGGTGTAGTGCGGCTCCTCCAGCAGCCCGGAGGCCCCGAAGCTCTCGTTGACAGGGCTGCTGGCATTGCCCATCGCACCCGGCAACAGACGTACGACGGCTTCCACCACCAGGCACGCGGCGACCTCTCCCCCGTTGAGCACGACGTCGCCGATGCTCAACTCGCCGTCGACGAGGTGCTCGCGCACTCGATGGTCGATGCCCTCGTAGCGTCCGCAGATCATCGAGAAGCCGGTGCCGCCGGCCAACTCGTGCGCCATCCGCTGGTCGAACCGCCGGCCACCTGGGCCGAGCAGGAACAGCGGACGTGGTGGCTGTGCCGCCTCGACGGCGTCGAACAGCGGCGCCGCCTTCATCACCATGCCGGCGCCGCCGCCGAAGGGCGCATCGTCGACGGTTCGATGCACATCGGCAGTGTGGTCGCGCGGATCGTGGGTGCGCAGGTCGAGCAGGCCCGCAGCGCGCGACTTGCCCAACAGACCCTCGCCGCAGAAGCCCTCGACCAGGCTCGGGAAGATGGTGAAGACGTCGATGCGCATCGCGTCTGCCAGCCTACGGGTCATGATCTTCCACCTCACCGACCCCGACCGCTGGGCACAGTCGCTGGCCGCCGGCGAACACACCGGTTCCAGCCGCGGCATCGAGCTCGCCGACGAGGGCTTCATCCACTGCAGCACCGCTGCCCAGTGGCCGGCGACAGTGGCGCGGTTCTACGCCGATGCCGGCCCGCTGCTCCTGCTGCACATCGACGAGACGCGGCTGACCGCGCCGTTGGTGTATGAACAGCTCGGCGATGCGCCGGAGCCGTTCCCTCACGTCTACGGACCGATCGCCATCGCCGCAGTGGTCGAGGTCGAGCAGCTGCGCTGAGCACTGTCAGCGACCGCTACGAAGGTCGTCGCAGGTC
>JBAVTH010000501.1:0-4988 GCA_049696035.1 Ilumatobacteraceae bacterium | reverse complement strand
ACGCAGCTGTGTCGGTCTATTGCGAAGCTTCAGCTGGCACCTTCATCGGACCATATTCTCTGGCAACTACCGACGCCAACGGCAACTTCGGTGCTACCCGGTCCGTCTGTTTCCATGCTGCCACTGCTACTTGGAGTCAGACGATCAGGGTCACTGACGGAACAAACACTGCTCAACAAGTCAGCAGCTGGTAGCTGCTGAACCATCGCTCATCGGAGACTGGAAGAGGAATGACACCCGAACAAGCCCATTGGTTCTCGGAGACGTTTGGCAAGCTCGTCGGCAACGTCGAGCAGGCGATCGTCGGCAAGACGCACACGATCCGGCTGGCGTTGACGACCCTGTTGTCGGACGGGCACCTGCTGTTGGAGGATGTGCCCGGCACCGGCAAGACGATGCTGGCGAAGGCGTTGGCCAACACGGTGCAGGGCACGCAGAACCGCATCCAGTTCACCCCCGACCTTCTGCCCAGCGACGTCACCGGGGTGACCATCTTCGACCAGCGCAGTGGTCAGTTCGAGTTCCACAAGGGCCCGATCTTCTCGACCATCATCCTCGCTGACGAGATCAACCGCGCCTCGCCGAAGACGCAGTCTGCACTTCTGGAAGTGATGGAGGAGGGCCGGGTCACTGTCGACGGCACGGGCTACGAGGTCGGCGCCCCGTTCATGGTGATCGCCACCCAGAACCCGATCGAGCAGGCCGGCACCTACCGGTTGCCCGAGGCTCAACTCGACCGCTTCATGATGAAGACCACGCTCGGCTACCCGGACCACGAGAGCACTGTCGCGCTGCTCGCCGATGCCGCGACTCGTAATCGTTCCGCTGCGGTGCAGCCGCTGATCACGGCCAAGGCCGTCGTCGACATGACTGCGCTTGCTGCGTCGGTGCACGTCGACCCGGCGGTGCTGTCGTACATCATCCGCCTCGCGGAGGAGACGCGCCGGTCGCCTGAAGTGAAGCTCGGTGTCTCGGTGCGTGGTTGTCTCTCGTTCGTTCGGGCGGCCAAGACCTGGGCGGCGGCGAACGGGCGGAACTACGTCCTGCCCGACGACATCAAGGAGCTCGCCGATCCGCTCATGTCACACCGCGTCGTGCTGCATCCCGAAGCGGAGTTCTCCGGCACCAGCGTGCAGGGTCTGCTCGGCCGAATCCTGTCCGACACCCTTCCGCCCAGCGACCGCGCCGCCTGAGTCGATGAAGAGGGTTCGGGTCGTCCTCCGTCTAGTGTGGGCGACGGTGTCGCCGCTAGGCCGCACCGTCGCAGTGCTGGCCATCGTCTGCTGGGTCGCCGGCGCGCGCTGGGGATGGAAGGAGCTGCTGATCGTGGCATCCATCTCGATCGCGCTGCTGCTCATCGGCGCGCTGTTCACGATCGGGCAGCTCGACCTCACTTCACAGATCGGGGTCGAGCCCTCGCGGGTGGTCGTCGGTGACCGGGCCGCCGGTTCGCTCACCCTGCACAACAACCGATCGCGCGCGGCCCGGTCGTTGCGGGTGGAGCTGCCGGTGGGCAAGGCGGCGGCCGTCTACTCCGTGCCACATCTCGATGCGGGCGGCGAGGTGGAGGAGCTGTTCGTGGTGCCCACGAATCGGCGTGCGATCATCCCCGTTGGCCCAGTAGCCACGGTGCAGGGCGACCCGCTCGGCCTCTTCCGCCGCACGCGGGTGTGGAGCTCCCGCGAGGAGATCTACGTGCACCCGATCACGACCGGCTTGTCCACCATTGCCAGTGGCCTGGTCCGTGACCTCGAGGGGCAGACCACGCCTCACTTGTCGCCGAGCGACATCGCCTTCCACACGCTGCGCGACTACGTGCCGGGCGACGACCGGCGTCACGTGCACTGGAAGAGCTCGGCCAAGAACGGCCGGTTGCTCGTGCGGCAGTACGTCGACACCCGCCGGTCCCACCTCGCCGTACTGCTCAGCATCGACCTCGACGAGTACGCGAGCGAGGACGAGTTCGAGCTTGCCGTGTCGTGCGCTGCCTCCGTCGCCGCCCAAGCGCTGCGCGACGAACAGACGCTGTCGTTGTTCGTCGGCGACCAGCAGTTGCCCACGTTGAACCCCCGTCACATGCTCGACCTGTTCAGCGGGATCGAAGTACGACGGGGCGGTGCGGGCATCGACCGCTGTCTGCGCAAGGCACGCAACGACGCGCCCGATGCGAGCGTGGTGGTGGTCTGCCTGGGCAGCACGATGGGGGTGCCAGAGTTCCGCAAGGCCACCGCACGCATCGCGATGAACACGTCCACGATGGTGCTGCGCGCCGACCTCGCTGCCAAGCCCGGCTACCGGGTCGTGGGCAACAGCCGGTTCGTCAACGTGCCCGAGCTGCGGATGCTCAACCGTGGCATCCAGCAGGTGCTCTCATGAAGCTGTCCGCTGCGCTGATGCCGAAGCGGGCAGAGCTGGTCGACGGAGTTGTCATGCTGCTGTTGAGCGCGCTCGCGGTGTACGCGTTCCGATCCAGCTACGGCGGCACCGAGTACCTAGTCCTCGGCACGACCGCAGCGTTGCTCGGCATCGTGCTGGCCCACATCGCGGTCAGCTTCAAGTGGCCGTTGCCGGTGTCGGCCGCGGCGGCGGTCGTCGTGTACGCCGTGGTCGGTGGCGCTGCCTCGCTGCACGACCGGGCGATCGGCGGGTTCCTGCCCAGCCCCGCCTCGATCATCACCGCGCTGCGGTCGATCATCACCGGCTGGAAGGAGCTGATCACCACCGCTCCTCCGGTTGGCAACACCGGGGATCTGATGGTGTTGCCGTTCCTGGGCGGTTTCGTCGCCGGACTCGTCGGCTACGTGCTGGCTCGCACCTTGAAGTCGGCGGCCCCGTCGCTGCTGGCGCCCACCGTGCTGCTGGGTGTTGCCATCGCCACCGGCACCGACAGGCCGGTGTCGCTGGTGCTCGACGGCTGCATCTTCGGTGCGCTCGCAGTGGGCTGGCTGGCCTGGAGGGAGCATCTTCGTCGCCCCCTCCTGGAAGGCGCACGGGCGAGCCGCCAACAGCTGGTGATGGGTGTCGGCGTGCTCGTCGTTGCATCGCTGATCGGTTTCGCGGTCGCTGGTTCGCTGCCGTTCGCCCACGCCCAGCAGCGCACCATCTGGCGACAGACGGTCACCCCTCCGTTCGACCCGCGCCAGTACCCGAGCCCGCTCAGCGGATACCGCCACTATGTGAAGGAAGCCGCGGTGAAGGACCAGGTGATGTTCACCGTCGAGGGCCTGCCGGAGGGCGTGCCCGTGCGGTTGGCGACGATGGACGCCTATGACGGTCTGGTCTGGCAGGTGACCAGTGGCGATGCTGAGGATCCGTCGTTGAACGACTCTGGGTCTTTTGAACGGGTCGGCGCGTCGCTGGAGCCCGAGTTCCCGGGTGAGATGGCGACCGTCACGGTCACCATCGGCAAGTACAACGACGTCTGGATTCCTGACGTCGGAGAGGTGCGGTCGCTCGAGTTCACCGGCAGTGCAGGCGGGCGCGACCGCGACCGCGAACTGGCCGACGCGTTCAGATACAACCGGGCCACCGACACGGCGGCGTCGCGCCTCCGCCTGCGCGAGGGCGACCGCTACGTGATGCACGTTCGCCTTCCGGTGGTGTACGACGGCCCTGAGGCGTTCGCCGGCAAGGAACTGATTCCGACGGAGCCCCGCCTCGGGCCATCGATGTCCGTCCCGAAGATCGTTGAGAAGCTGCAGTCCGATCTGCTGACGATCAAGGACACCGGCGCTCGGCTCGACGCCGCGAAGCGTCTGATGACCGAGGGGACGTACTCCGATGGTGACAGCAACAGCGGCCAGCAAGGGTCGCGGGCCGGCCACAGCAGCTTCCGCCTTACCGAGTTCGTCAACTTTTATCCGAAGTCGCCGCTCATCGGCAACGCCGAGCAGTACGCGGCAACGTTCGCCCTCCTGTTCCGCGACCTTGATCACCTGCCCACGAGGGTGGTGATGGGCTTCAAGCCGTCGAAGGCGTCAACCGGGGCGCCAGTGCAGGTGCTCGCCCGTGAGGTGGAGGCATGGGTGGAGGTGCCCGTGAAGGACGCCGGATGGGTTGCGATCTTCCCCACCCCGCCGCGCGACCAGTTGGCGTTGAGCGCGAGCGCGGAGCAGCAACCGGAGCCCGACTATCGCACCCAGAACCCGCCGCCACCCCCGCTGATCGACCCGGAGTTCGAGGAGTCGGCGACGGCCTCTGGAAAGGCGAAGTCGACGAAGAAGACCGAGCCGCCGAAGGCAGCTGTCATCGAGGACAACGGTCAGGGCTTTCTCTCCGGCCCTGCCGGGCTGGTCGTGAAGGTAGTTGGTGTACCGCTGCTCCTGCTCCTGCTCGTGGCCACAACGATCGTCGCTCTCAAGGTCCGCCGCCGCCGGCGACGGCGGCCGTCCGGTGCACCCCACGCGAGGATCGCCAACGGTTGGCGTGAAGTCACCGACCTTGCGCTCGACATGGGCAGGCCGGTTCCGGCGACGACCACTCGTCGAGAGGCCGCTTCGTTTGTAGGGGCATCGACGGGCCACCTCGCGACGCGGGCCGACGAGGTGGTGTGGGGAGGCGGAGAGCCGACGGACGACGACGTCGATCAGTACTGGGCCGAGCTCTCCGCGACCCTGCGCTCGATGCGCAGTGAGCTGGGTCTGGTCGACAAGGTGAAGACGGCGGTCTCGTTGCGTTCGCTCAAGGTCAGCCAACGGTTGAGCCGAGTCGGAAGGAAGCGATGAAGCTCAAGCTCTCACTTGTGTCGGGCACCGAGGTGGACGACATCGTCGTCACCGTCGACGCGACGGCAACGGTGAACCAACTCGCCGAGCGCCTCCGCGCCAGCCATCCGCGGGTCCGTTCGGCTGCGACACCCGGCGCCTCGTTGTGCATCCGCGTCAACCCGAGCACGCCCTCCGAGCGTACGGTCGCGCCCACGACACCGATGGGGGAGGCAGGCATCCGCAGCGGCGACGCGATCACGCTCACCAACGCCGCCGGCGAAG
>JBAVTH010000500.1:0-11776 GCA_049696035.1 Ilumatobacteraceae bacterium | reverse complement strand
GCGGGCAACGAGGCGACGTGCCGGGTGTCCTGGCCCTCCGCCCTGCCAGGGGTGATCGCCGTCGGAGCGCTCGGCTGGGACGGGCCGGCATCGTTCACCAACTACGGCGACTGGGTCGACGCCTGCGCTCCCGGCGTGTTCGTCGTCAGCCGGTTCCACGACGGGATCGACTACTACGACGATCTCGATCCGAAGACGGCGGACTTCCATGGCTGGGCGAAGTGGTGCGGCACGTCGTTCGCGGCGCCCATCGTCGCCGCGGCGATCGCTCGCGAGGCAGCCCTCTACGGCATCAGCACGTCGGCAGCCGCCGACCGCGTCGTGCACGATCCGCGCCTGTTCCGCATTCCGGGCCTCGGCACCGTCGTCAACATTCACTGACCACGTCGGCGACGCGCCCGCCCGCTCCTCGGCGCGCGATACGGAAAGGCGGCTCGGCGCGGGTTTCGGATACCGTCTCTGTGTCGTCCGACCTGCGAGAGAACCACGATGAGCGATCCTTCGTCTGCCCCTGCCAATGCCCCCGACACGCCTGCTGCGGCCAACTTCGTGCGCGACCTGGTGCGCGCCGACAACCAGCAGGGCACGTTCGGCGGGCGGGTGCAGACCCGGTTCCCACCCGAGCCCAACGGGTACCTGCACATCGGCCACGCGAAGGCGATCTGCGTCGACTTCGGCATCGCCGAGGAGTTCGGCGGCATCTGCATGCTGCGCTTCGACGACACCAACCCGGTCACCGAGGAGACCGAGTACGTGGATGCCATCGTCGACGACATCCGCTGGCTGGGCTTCGAGCCGGCCGACGTGGTCTACGCCAGCGACTACTTCGAGACGTTGTACCAGTGGGCCGAGCACCTCATCACCACCGGCTTCGCCTACGTCGACGATCAGGACGCCGAGACCATCAGCGCCCAGCGCGGCGGCTACGGCAAGCCGGGTGTGGAGAGCCCCCATCGCGATCGGCCGGCGCAGGAAAGCCTCGATCTGTTCCGTCGCATGCGCACCGGCGAGTTCGCCGACGGCACGCACGTGCTGCGAGCCAAGGCCGACATGCAGCACGAGAACATGCAGCTGCGCGACCCGATCATGTACCGCATTCGCCACGAGCACCACCACCGCACGGGCGATCAATGGGTGCTGTACCCGACCTACGACTGGGCGCACGGCCAGAGCGACGCCATCGAGGGCGTCACCCACAGCCTGTGCTCGCTGGAGTTCGACAGCCACCGGGCGCTCTACGACTGGTACCTGGAGCACTCCCCGCTGCCCGGCGACCAGCCACGCCAGACCGAGTTCGCCCGCCTGGAACTGACCTACACCGTCACCTCCAAGCGCAAGCTGCGCCAGCTGATCGACGACGGCATCGTGCAGGGGTGGGACGATCCGCGCCTGCCCACGCTGCGCGCCCTGCGCCGCCGCGGGTACCCCGCCACCGCCATCCGCGACTTCTGCGACTTCATCGGAGTGGCCAAGACCAACAGTCGCCACCAGATCGAGCTGCTCGAGTGGTTCATCCGCAACGAGCTCAATCGCACCGCACTGCGGCGCATGGCCGTGCTGAACCCGATCAAGCTGGTCGTCACCAACTGGCCGGCCGGGCACGTGGAGATGGTCGAGCTGGCCAACAACCCGGAGAACCCCGCCGACGGTTCGCGCACCGTCGCCTTCACCGGCGAGGTGTGGATCGAGGACGACGACTTCAAGGCCGAACCGCCGCCGAAGTACTTCCGGCTCACCCCCGGCAGCGAGGTCCGCCTGCGCGGCGCCTTCTTCGTCAAGTGCACGGGATTCAGCACAGACGACGCCGGCAACGTCACCGAAGTGCAGTGCACCTACGATCCCGAGACCCGCGGCGGCAACGCCCCCGACGGCCGCAAGGTGAAGGCGACGATCCACTGGGTGTCCACCGCCCACGCGCTGGATGTCACGGCCGCCCAGTACGAGCGCCTGTTCACGGCCGACGTGCCCGGCGACCGCACCGGCGACCCGATGGACGACGTCAACCGCGACTCGAAGCGGGTGCTGCGCGGCAAGGCCGAAGCAGCGCTCGGCGACGCGACCCCCGGCCAGGTGGTGCAGTTCGAGCGACTCGGCTACTACGCGAAGGACCCTGTCGAGCCCGGTCTGTTCCACCGCACGGTGGGCCTCAAGGACGAGTGGGCCAACGTCCAAAAGCGCGGCAAGTAGCCAGCCACTTCCCCGATGGCCTCAGCGGAGCCTGAGCACCCGCGGAGGAGGTGCAGTCGGCAGAATCGGGAACAACATCGCATCGCTTGCTGTTGTTAGCAGCATGCTTGATCCAGCAAACGTCGTTCGTCACGGATTCCGAACCCTCAACCAGGTGATCCTCCCGCTGGTGGAGCACGGGCTCGGCAATCCCCTGCCGGTCGGTGTCGGGCCTGTGGTGCTGCAGACGACCGGGCGCACCACCGGCAAGGCACGAAAGGTGCCGTTGCTGTCCGCCCGATGGGGTGACACCGTCTTCGTCAGCACGGTGCGACCCACGTCGCAGTGGATGGCCAACTTGGAGGCCCGGCCCGAGGTCGCAGTGAACCTGTTCGGCGAGCAACGCGTGGCAGATGGCGAGCTCTCGACCGTCGGCCCGCTGCACGTCGCCACCCTGCGCCTGCGCAGTCGCTGAGCCGCCCACGACATCACGCCCACGACGGCAGCCTCGGCGCGTGCCAGACTGCGCCGGTGGGGAACTCAATCAGTCGGCGTGATCTTGTCCGTTGGTCGCTGCTGGGCGCCGGCAGCGTGCCGATTGCCGCGGTGATCGCGGCGTGCAGCGACGGGCGTGGCGACAGCTCCTCGGGCGCCGCATCGTCGACCGCGCCACGAGCCACGATCGCTCCACCGACCAGTTCGGCGCCGACGGCGACGTCGACGACTGCGACGACCGCGACGACTGCGGCACCAGGCACGACGGTCGCCGTCGACCCGTCGAAGCCGTGGTGGCTGCAGGGCAACTTCGCGCCGGTGATGCAGGAAGTCGACGCGGTCGACCTCGAGATCCGCGGCGCCTTGCCACCGGAGCTGCTCGGCACCTATGTCAAGAACGGCTCGAACCCGCCGCGCAGCGACAGCCCGCATTGGTTCTTCGGCGACGGCATGGTGCACGGCCTCGGGCTGGGCGGCGGCAAGGCCCACTGGTATCGCAACCGTTGGGTGCAGACCGAGCCGTACCTCTCCGGCGCCGGCTTCGGCGAGGGTGCCCCCGGTGGCGGAGGGAACCAGTCGAACGTTTCCGCCCTGTGGCACGGTGGCAAGCTGCTGACCAGCGGCGAGGTCGGGTTCCCCTATCAACTGGACCCGGCCGAGCTGACGACGATCGGAGTGTATGACTACGACGGAGCGCTCACCAGCGCCTACACGGCACACCCCAAGATCGATCCGGTCACCGGCCGCATGCACTCGTTCGGGTACGGGTTCAGCGCCCCGTTCCTGCAGTACAACATCATCGAAGCAGACGGCACGCTCAGCCACAGCGAACCCATCGAGGTGCCCCGCAGCACGATGATGCACGACTTCCAGATCACCGAGACCGACGCGATCTTCTGGGACATGCCGATCGTCTTCGACCTCGACATGGCCGTGCGGTACATCCAGAACCCGAGCCCGGAGAACATGCCCTACGTGTGGCGGCCGGAGTTCGGCTCGCGGATCGGCGTCATGCCGTTGATGGGCGGCGCCGATCGGATCAAGTGGTTCGACATCGACCCCTGCTACGTGTTCCACAGCGTCAACGCGTTCCGTCGAGGCGACGAAGTGGTGGTCGACGTCTGCCGGCTCAGCTCCGTCTTCGCCGAGGGCAAGCTGGGCGGTGAGCCGTCGCTGCGCCGTTGGACGGTCAACACCGCCACCGGCGCCGTCGCCGACGATGTGCTGGCCACCGACGACCCGGGCGACCTGCCGGGGCGCGATCTGCGCCGCGTCGGTCGCGAACATCGCTACGGCTACCTCACCGGTACCCGCGAGAACCCCGACACGGTGGAACTGGGCGGCATCATCAAGCACGACTTCACCAGCGGCACCCGCGAGACCTGGGAGCCTGGCCCCACTCGCCATGCGAGCGAGCCCTACTTCGTGCCCGGCGACGCCGCCGACCTTGCCGACGACGCCGGCTGGCTGCTCAGCTTCGTGCACGACGATGCCGCCGGCGAGACCGTGCTGGCCGTGCTCGATGCCACCGACGTGGCGGCCGGCCCGATCGCCGAGGTCGTGATGCCGCAACGTGTGCCCTACGGCTTCCACGCCACCTGGATCCCCGGCGACGGGTGAGCGCCTCCGCGGCGCAGGTGATCCCGCCGGGCCGATCTACGCTCGAGGCATGCAGCCAGCCGACGTCGTCCGCGCCCTGTTCGAACGGATGCAGGCGCGAGACTGGGCAGGCGCATCGGCCCGCATGGCACCCGATGCCCGCATCCGCTACAGCGCCACCGGCGAGGAGTTCAGCGGCCGCCGGTTCATGGAGATGAACGAGGCGTACCCGGAGGGCTGGACGATCGAAGTCGTCGACATCGCGACGGCCGGCAACCGTGTGGCCGCGCAGGTGCGGGTGCCGAACGGCGGTCAGGTGGATTGGCTCAGCGGCTTCTACACCGTCGAGGACGGCGTGATCGTGGACGGCCGCGAGCACTGGGTGACCGAGGGCGCTGAATCCGCGCCGGCGTGGCGGGTCCCGTTCACTCGCGGGAACTGATCCCCGCCTCGGCGGCCTGTTCTCCAGGCCGTGTCGACGCCACTCGCCGGGACCTGTGACGCATCGGAAGCCGCTGGGCACTGGCGCACTTCCACGCCCATGGGCGCGACAACTGGCGGCGGCGTCATGGTTTCGCGCCCGCGGGGCTGTGTGCGACATAGGTGGCGGGGTTTCGCGCCCGCGGGGCTGTGTGCGACATAGGTGGCAGGGTTTCGCGCCCGCGGGGGCTGTGTGCGACGACACGTGGCCGGTGACGCCACGTGGCCGGTGACGACACCTGGCCGGCGGTGGAACCGGATCAGGCGGGGATGGCGAGGCGCTGCATGGCCCGCACGACCACTTCGTCGACCGTCACCGTGCCACCATCGATGGCGGCGACGAGATCCGCTCGCATGTCGTGCTCCCAGAACTTGCCGATGTGCGTGGCCGTGGCCGCGACTGCGTCGAGCGAGCTGTCGGCAGCCATCTGGCGCGCGATCTGGTTGGCCATGCGCACGAGCGCGCCCAGGCGGTGCTCGGGATGGTCGATCTCGACCGTCGCCACCGAGTGACCCGGTGAGACCTGCACGGCCGTCACCTTGTACTCGGGGCAGTTGGTGGCCCAGTCGCTGTTCTCGGTGGTGATCACGTTGGCACCGCTGACCGGGTAGTGAAACGTGGTGTAGACGACGCCCGGCGTCATCCGGTCGGTGACAACGGCGTTCAGAATGGTGGCGCCGACACGGCTGGCGATCGTCACTTCGTCGCCGGTGCGGATGCCGCGCTCTTCGGCATCGGCCGGGTGGATCTCGAGCACGTCCTCCTCGTGCCACTGCACGTTCTCGGTGCGGCGAGTCTGGGCGCCGACGTTGTACTGGCTGAGGATGCGGCCGGTGGTGAGCAGCAACGGGAAGCGGCGAGTGCTCTTCTCCTCCGTCGGCACGTACGGGGTGGGCGTGAAGCGGCCGAGGCCGCGCACGAACGTGCCCTCGTGCATGATCGGCGAGCCGCTGGGGTGTGCCTCGTTGCACGGCCACTGCACGCTGCCCAGCTCGTCGAGCTTGGCGAACGACACGCCGGCGAACGTGGGCGTCAGCGCCGCGATCTCGTCCATGATCTGGGCGGCGTTGTCGTAGTGCATCGGTGCGCCGAGCGCAGCCGACAGCTCGGCCACCACTTCCCACTCCTGCTTGCCGTTGCGCGGCCGCATCGCCGGACGCACTCGGTTGATGCGGCGTTCCGCGTTCGTGAACGTGCCGTCCTTCTCGAGGAACGACGTGCCCGGGAAGAAGACGTGAGCAACCTTGGCCGTCTCGTTGATGAACAGGTCTTGCACGATGACCAGTTCCATCGAGGTGAGCGCGTGCATCACGTGCACCGTGTTCGGGTCGCTCTGGGCGATGTCCTCGCCCTGCACGAAGATGCCCTTGAAGTCGCCGTCGATCGCGGCGTCGAACATGTTGGGGATGCGCAGGCCAGGCTCGGCGAGCAGGGTGTGGCCCCAGAACGCCTCGAAGGTGGCGCGGGTGGTGTTGTCGCTGATGTGGCGGTAGCCGGGCAGCTCGTGCGGGAACGAGCCCATGTCGCACGAGCCCTGCACGTTGTTCTGGCCGCGCAGCGGGTTCACGCCCACGCCGTCGCGGCCGAGGTTGCCGGTGACCAGCGCGAGGTTGGCCATGCCCATCACCATCGTGCTGCCCTGGCTGTGCTCGGTGACGCCGAGGCCGTAGTAGATCGCGCCGTTGCCGGCCGTGGCGTAGAGACGAGCGGCAGCACGCACGTCGGCGGCGGGCACCCCGGTGTGGGCTTCCATCGCCTCCGGGCTGTTCTCCGGCTGGGAGACGAAGGCCGCCCAGGTGGCGAACTCGCCGGGATCGCAACGCTCGTGCACGAACCGCTCGTTCACCAGCCCTTCGGTGACGATCACATGCGCGAGCGCGTTGATCATCGCGACGTTCGTGCCCGGCCGTAGGGGCAAGTGGTGCGCGGCCTTGATGTGCGGGCTCTCCACGAGATCGATGCGCCGCGGGTCGACCACGATGATCTGGGCACCCTGGCGCAGGCGCTTCTTCATGCGCGAGGCGAACACGGGGTGGGCGTCGGTGGGGTTGGCGCCGATCAGCAACATGACGTCGGCCAGCTCGACCGACTTGAAGTCTTGCGTGCCGGCGGAAGTGCCGAACGCCTGCGACAAACCGAAGCCGGTCGGCGAATGGCACACACGGGCGCAGGTGTCGACGTTGTTGTTGCCGAACGCGGTGCGGATCATCTTCTGCACCACGAACACCTCCTCGTTGGTGCAGCGCGAGGAGGTGATGCCGCCGATCGAGCCGACGCCATGACGTGCCTGGATGTCCTTCAGCTTGGCCGCCGTGTAGGCGATGGCTTCGTCCCACGACACGGTCTGCCACTCGTCGGTGATCTTCTCGCGGATCATCGGGTGGAGCTGGCGATCGGGGTGGCTGGCGTAGCCCCAGGCGAAGCGGCCCTTCACGCACGAGTGGCCCTCGTTGGCGCCGCCGCCCTTGTACGGGGTCATCCGCACGACCGTCTCGCCCTGCATCTCGGCCTTGAACGAGCAGCCGACGCCGCAGTACGCGCAGGTGGTGAGCACGGTGCGCCGCGGCTGGCCCATCTCGATGACGGTGTTCTCGGTGAGCGTGGCCGTCGGGCACGCCTGCACGCATGCGCCGCAGGAGACGCAGGGGCTGTCGAAGAAGTTGCCGTTGGCGCCGGCGGCGACACGGGCGCCGAAACCGCGACCTTCGATCGTGAGGGCGAACGTGCCCTGCACTTCCTCGCAGGCGCGCACGCAACGCGAGCAGACGATGCACTTCGACGAGTCGAACGTGAAGTATGGGTTGGAGGTGTCCTTCTCCATGCCGAGGTGGTTGTCGCCCGCGTAGCCGTAGCGCACGTCTCGCAGGCCGACGGCACCGGCCATGTCCTGCAGTTCGCAGTCGCCGTTGGCGGCGCAGGTGAGGCAGTCGAGCGGATGGTCGCTGATGTACAGCTCCATCACACCGCGGCGCAGCCGCTCGAGCTTCGGCGACTGAGTGGTGACCGCCATGCCCGGGGCGACCGGTGTGGTGCACGAGGCCGGCGTGCCCTTGCGGCCGTCGATCTCGACGACGCAGAGACGGCACGAGCCGAACGGGTCGAGGCTGTCGGTGGCGCACAGCTTGGGGACGTCGACGCCACAGATCGCGGCGGCACGCATCACCGAGGTGCCCTCGGGCACCATCACCTGCTGCCCGTCGATGGTGACGGGGACCGTGGCGGGGGCGCCGAGTCGCGACCGGTTCGCCGGCGGCGTGCCCATGTCGTGATCGTGAACGGCGTGGTCGTGATCGTGGCCGTGACCGGTGCGCTCGGCCGTGAAGAACGAGATGTCGAGCGTCATGAGTGTGCTCCGTTGGCGGCGATCAGGTTCGGGTGGGGGCCATCGCCGAAGTCGGCGGCGAAGTGGGCGATCGCGCTGCGCACCGGCAGCGGGGTGAAGCCGCCCATTGCACACAGCGACGCGTCGGCCATCACCTCGCACAGGTCCATCAGCACGGCCATGTTCTCGTCGTGCCGCTCGCCGGCGATGATCTTGTCGATCAGCTCGACACCGCGGGTGCTGCCGATGCGGCACGGCGTGCACTTGCCGCACGACTCGGCGGCGCAGAACTCCATCGCGAAGCGCGCCATGCCGAGCATGTCGACCGTGTCGTCGAACACGACCATGCTGCCGTGGCCGAGCAGGGCGCCGGCGGCGGCGAAGGCCTCGTAGTCGATGGGCAGGTCGAAGTCGTCCGGGCCGAGGTAGGCGCCCAGCGGGCCGCCCACCTGCACGGCGCGCACCGGGCGGCCGCTCGCACTGCCACCACCGAACTGCTCGACCAGTTGACGAACGGTGATGCCGAACGCGGCTTCGAAGATGCCGCCGCGTGCGACGTTGCCGGCAACCTGCACGACCTGCGTGCCGCGGCTGCGGCCGTGGCCCAGCGAGGAGTAGCTGGCCGCGCCGTCGGCGAGGATGTGCGGCAGCGCACCGAGGCTGAGCACGTTGTTGATGACCGTCGGCTTGCCCCACAGGCCCTGGATGGCGGGCAGCGGTGGCTTGGCGCGCACCACGCCACGCTTGCCCTCGATGCTCTCCATCAGCGCGGTCTCTTCACCGCAGATGTAGGCACCGGCGCCGACGCGCACGTGCAGGCGGAACACGAAGTCGCTGCCCATCACGCCACCCGTGCTGCCGACGCCGTTGAGCCAGCCGCGGGCCTCGCACTCGGTGATGGCCGCCTGGATCGCGGTGATCGCGTCGGGGTACTCGCTGCGGATGTAGATGAAGCCGTCGTTGGCGCCCACGGCACAGCCGGCGATGATCATGCCCTCGATCAGCTGGAAGGGGTCGCCTTCCATCAGCATGCGGTCGGCGAAGCTGCCGCTGTCGCCCTCGTCGGCGTTGCACACGATGTACTTCTGTGCGCTGGGCGTGTCGAGCACGGTGCGCAGCTTGATGCCGGTGGGGAACGCTGCGCCGCCGCGGCCGCGCAGGCCGCTGTCGGTGACCTCGGTGACGATGTCGCCGGGCGCCATGGCGAGCGCCTTGCGGAGGCCGGCCATGCCACCGTGGGCGAGGTAGTCGTCGGCATCGCGCGGGTCGATGACGCCCACGCGGGCGAACGTGACGCGTTGCTGCGCGGCCAGCCACTCCAGCGAATCGGTGAGGCCGAGGCGCAATGGGTGCTCGCCGCCGGCGAGGAACCCTGCGGCGACCAGGCCAGGCACATCGCCCGCCGTGACCGGGCCGTACGCGATGCGACCCTCCGCCGTGGCGACTTCCACCAGCGGCTCGAGCCACAACATGCCGCGCGAACCGTTGCGCACCACCCGCACGCCGGGCGTGCCGGCCAGGGCTGCGGCCACGTCGTCGGCGCCGGCGGCACGGGCCGCAGCGTCGAGGGGCACGTAGACGGTGACCCCGTCACCGGTGCTGTCGATGGCCACCGGCGCGGCGTCGCGGCGGACGGCGTGGCCGATGATCGTCTCCACGCCCGCGGCATCGACGCCGACGAACAAGCGCCCGCCCGTGGCGACGGCCGGACCCTGGGCGCACAGTCCCAGACAGAACACTTCCTCGATCTCGACCGCCTCGGTGTCGCCCAGCTCGAGCGCTCGGGCCTCCACGGCCTTACCGCCGCGGGCGACACATGCCTCGGCCCGGCAGACCTGCACGACCGGCCCCTTGGGCGCCGCGGTGCGGAAGTCCTTGTAGAACGTGATGACACCGTGCACCTCGGCCACCGACAGGTTGAAGGTGCGGGCCAGCAGCGGGATGCAGCCGCGGTCGATGTAGCCCGCGTGGTGCTGCACGGCGTGCAGCGCGGGCATCAGGCCGCCTGCCCAATCGGCGTGCGCGCGAATGATGGCTTCGACGGCCGGATCGGGGGTGTGGTGGGTGACGTCGTTGGCACTCAAGGCGGCCCATCGTAGGCGAACACCGAGACGCGTGCGACCCCCCAACCGCTCATTTACGGCACAACTGTTTCATGAATTCCGAGACAACGACCGGCACCGTCTGAGGCAGAATCGGTACATGTCTCGCACCCCCATCACGGCAACCGACGCAACGGCCATCGGTCCCTACTCGCATGCCATCGACGCCGACCCGATGGTGTACCTCTCCGGCCAGGCGGCCGTCCAGGCAGCGACCGGACAGCTGCTGGACGGCACCGTCGCCGAACAGACCGAGCAGTGCCTGGCCAACCTGGCGTCCGTCCTGTCCGCCGCCGGGTTGGACGAGTCACACGCGGTGAAGTGCAACGTGTACCTGGTCGACATGGCCGACTTCGTGGAGATGAACCAGGTGTACGCCGCGTTCTTCTCCGCGCCCTATCCGGCGCGCACGACGATCGCCGTCGCTGCACTGCCGCTGGGGGCCAAGGTCGAGATCGAGATGATCGCCCGCCGGCCGGGTTGAGCCGGCTCGACACCCGGATCACGGCGTGCGGCTGCGGCTGCCGGGGCGTTGAGGGCGGTCGCTGAACTGACGGCCCTCGTAGAAGCCCGGGTTGGTGTCGGGGCGGCCGCGACGGCTGGTCCAGCGCCAGGTCAGCGAGATGCGCGGGTTGGGCGTGTCGAACGCGGGAACGCCGTGCAACCAGTCGGCCTGGCAGCGGCCGCCCATCACCAGCAAGTCGCCCTCCCCGGGGTGCAGCACGAGATCGTCCTTCCCCTCCCCGGCCGGGACCCGGTCGGCGAGCGATTCGGTCCACGAGCCGCGCGGCCGGATCACGAACGGGCGCCGCTGGCCGAGCACGACGATCGCGATCAACGTCTCGTCCAGCCAACGCATCGCACGATCGCTGTGGAGGCCCTGGAAGTCGGCGCCCGTTCGGTACAGGATCGCGGCAACACCCTCCATCTGCTGGCGGTACACGCTGCGCAAGTGCAGGTCGGTCTGGCGCAGCAGCGGTCGTGAGTCGGTGCGCAGCCCGGCGGAGAGCCGCTGCTCGGCGACGTACTTGTCGTAGCGCAACACCTCCGTCTGCGCCCACGAGGCGCCGCCGTGGATGGCGGCGAACTCGCCTGTCGGGTCCCGCACGAACCCGGCGACCACATCGACCCACGAGGCTGCATCCAGCCGCGTTCGCTGCGCTGCAGCGCGGCGATCGATGGCGAGCGCATCGAGTGGTGAGTCGGTCACCTCTCCAGTATCGCAAGGCCATCGCCTGCCCGATCGGTAACTTCTGCGCATGGATCTGACGGCACCGCGGCCTTGGTGGCCAATGGGCGACATGAACCAGCTGCGCGACGCGCTGCGGTTCTGGATCGCCAAGAACTGGGACACCTCGATCACCGTCGGCGAATGGTGGGAACGCCTGGCCAGCGCCGGCCTGGCGGTGCCCACGTGGAACCGCAGCCATGGTGGCCTGGCGGCCACCGCCCAGGCCCAGCAGGTGGTCGAGGAGGAACTCGCGGCCGCCGGCACGATCGCGCCGCCGCTGGCCGGCGCCGGGGTACGTCTGGTGGGGCCGGTCCTGCGGCAGTTCGCCACTGCCGAGCAGGCACAGGAGGTGCTCCCCGCGCTCTTGACCGGCCGTCACC
>JBAVTH010000499.1:0-4366 GCA_049696035.1 Ilumatobacteraceae bacterium | reverse complement strand
CGCGGCCGCGACGACACCACCCGCGACGACACCACCACCGGCGACCACGGTGCCACCCCAGTCCCTCTTGGCGACAATGGTCGGCGCCGGCATCACCGGGCAGGCGTGCCGCGACTCCGTGGCCAGTGGTGGCATCTGCCCGGCGTCACAGAAGGGATCGTGGGCGTTCGTGCTGACGGTGACGAGCATCTCCTCGGACGCAATGGCGGGCGACGGCACGATCGAGTGGCCCGGCCTCGGGTCGTTGCATGCGATCTCGGTGACCACAGACGGGAACATGACGATCCACTTCGTCGAGACCGAGGCCATCGATGCCGGTCAGGCACTGCTCGGGTGCGAGTACGACATCGTGGTCGGGAACAGCGGCCGCTGGTCGTGCCCCGACGGTTCGGCGGGCCCCTTCGAGTTCCGCTGAACCACCTCCGAACGCGACAACGCCTGGCTGAGCCGACCTTGGGGGAGTCGTGCCCATGGTCGGCTCGCCGACGTCGTGTGATGCTGTGACGCATCGGCAGCTCGGCGAGTGCTCGCCGGCAAGGAACAGGAGGACGGATCGTGGGAGCGAAGAACCAGGCACTGGCAAGAGAGGCCGTTCGGCAGTACGAATGGCAGGTGCTCACGTCGCTGAACGAGGCGGAGATCATGGAAGTGCTGCGTGCGGCCGCACTGGCAGCACCACGGGTGTCGGTTGGCACCGGATCGATGACGCTGGAGAACCATCAGCGGGCAACTGACGGCTTCGTGACCGTCTGGGCGCATCGCGCGCTGGCCAAGAACGTGGTCAGCAACTTCCTCATCACGGGTAGGAACCAGCCGGACGGCAGAGTGCTGCTGTCGCTGCAGATGAACAGCTACCTGTTCAAGAAGACGATCGGCGGCATCGTCTTCAACAGCGGCAAGCTGCTCAACCGGTTCCGCGACCTGGTGCTGCCCAACTTGGGCGCTGCCGGCTGTCCACCGGCGACGGCGCAGACCCTTCCGCCACCACCGATGGCGACCGGATTCGCACCGCCACCAGCGGTGATCCCCGCCCCGGCGGCGCAACCTCGGTGGGCGAGCCCGTCATGCTGATCTCGATCGCGCTGGCAGCAATCCTGGGCCTGGTCTCGGCAGTCACCGCCGGTTCCCGACAGCACAAGTCGGTTTCCGCGATGTCCGCCATTCGTCGCTGCCCGTCGTGCGGCCAGGTGGTCGCCAGCGGTGCGACCACCTGCCGTCACTGCGGAGCGGACTGAATCGGGTAGCGGGTCAGCCGCCCCGAGCAGAAAGCCGGTACCAGCGCTGCCGACGACACCTTCATCGGCTGAGCCTGGGGGTGGCGAAGGTGGGGTAGGAGGAGCAGGTGCTGGAGGTTGCGTTGGCGTTGATGATCTCGAAGCGGACGCGCAGGACGTTGGTGACGTTGGCGGTGACGTCGGCGGTCTGGCCGAAGGTGAGTGTCCGGTTGACGAGTTCGACGCCGTCGCCGAGGATGCGGAAGCGGATCTTGCTGGTGGAGAGTGCTTTGGCGTCGTCGAAGGCGAGTGTGGTGGCGAGCGTCTTCCACTGGCGTCCGAGGTTGTACTCGGTCCAGGTGGTGACGTCGGTGCGGCACTTCGACCCGTCGGCGTAGGCCCACGTGAGCGAGTTGTAACGAGGCGTTCCCTGGACGGGTGTGGTGGTTTCGTCGAACGTCGCATCACTGTAGAGGACTTGATCGAGTGCCTCCGTGAGCGGGGTTTGTGTGGAGATGTATCCGAGCACGTCAATCAGCACGTGGACCGAGCCGCTGCTCGAGTAGTAGCTGATCTTCCCTTCGCTGCCGATCTTCGAGATCACCAGGTTCGGCACCGTCTGACCGGCCTCGAAGTTGAGGTTCGACGCATTGGGTTGGGTGACGCCCTTGGGCCAGACGGTGAGGTAGCCGGCCGCGGTCGGCGCCGCCACGGTCACGTTCATCACCACCGACGTAGCGTCGAGCGGTACTCCGGCGCGTTCGGAGACGAGCACGTCGACAGTGCCCGAGGTCGGACCCGTGACGCCTCCTGCCCCGGTGCGAGTGTCCAGGAGACGCGAGGGGGTGATGGAGGTGAACTCGGTGCCCGCGCCATACCAACCGCTGACGTCCGCAAGCAGGTGCACGGAACCGGCCGAGTGAACAACGAGACCTGACCGCCGGTACCGACCTTGACGATGACGAGGTTCGGTACGGTCTGGCCGGCGACGTAGTTGAGGTTCGATGCGTTGGGCTGGGCAGCACCCGTGGGCCACACCGTGAGGTACGAGGTGGCAGTTGGTGAGGCTGCGGTCACGTTGAGCACGACTGCCGTCACCCCGGATGCGGGAACACCGCCTCGTCCGGTGACCTGAAGGTTGATCGAGCCCGCGGGGCCGACGGGTGCGGCCGGCGCGCCGACTCCGTTGCGGGTGTCGAGCAGGCGTGCCGGGGTCACGCCGGTGAACCCGGGGGCGGCGGCGAACGCGGTGTTGCCGCGGGATCCAGCGGAGTGCCAAGTGAACGGCGCCACGACCAGCCCGGTGATGGTGAGGATGAGGACGCCCAGGAGGCGCGGCCAACGATGCATGGTGCTTCTCCCGCTAGGTGGTTCCGTCGAGGGCAGTGTCGGCCCCTCACGCATTCTCGATCAAGACCCGCCGCGACATGTAGTCCGGTACATGTCGACGGGCTGTACCCGCCTCGACCCGGTTGAGCTTGTTCTACACGCAGGATGTCATGGTCGGGAAGCCGGCGGAGCCGGGCGTGGTGTACGCCCACCAGATGTTGATCGTACGGCTGGTGTTCCACCACGACCGGTAGATCAGCGATGTGTCGCCGCCGTCTTCGAGTGCCCAGCCGTCGGCGTATTGCAGCTCACCCACGATCGTGCGGTTGACGATCGCCATCGTGGCGCCGTCGCCGTAGTCGTTGACGGCGGTGACCACCAGCTCGCCCGTGGTGGGGTTCCACAGATCGACGATGAGCTCACCCCCCTCCTGGTCGAAGCCGTCGGCGAAAAGCCCCCACCCCCACTGCGTGTAGGCGCCATTGCGATCGGTGGCGAGATAGTTGAGCAACGAGTTCTTGAGCGAGGTCGTGCAGCTGAACTGAGCGTACGGCGGCGGTGAGTAGGCAGCACCGGTGAAGTAGCCGAGCACGTCGACCAGGACGTCGAGCATGCCCGACTGGTTGTAGAAGTTCACCCACCCGTCAGGACTGACCGGGACGATGACCATGTTCGGGACGGTCTGGCCGCTGACGAAGTTCAAGTTCGACGCGTTGGGCCGCGCCGCCCCGGAGGGCCACACCGTCATGTAGGACGGTGCCGACGGCGCCACGACGGTGACGTTGAGCACGACGGCGCTCACCCCCGATGCCGGCACGCCCCCTTTCCCGGTGGTCTTGACCGATGTGACGCCGCGATCGATGAGGCCGCGGAAGTCGCGGGTGTCCTCCGCCCGATAGGGGTTGATCGCGGTGAAGCTGCTGCCGGCCGCAGGGAACCAACCCAGCACGTCGACCAGCACGTGGGTGGAGCCGGCGTCGTTGTAGACGGAGATCTGCCCACCAGCACCCACCGGCACGATGACCATGTTCGGGATCGTTGTGCCCGGCGACAGGTTGAGGTTCGACGCCGTCGGCCGTGAGGAGCCAGCGGGGTAGACGGTGAGGTAGCTCAGCGCAGTCGACGCCGTCGCGGTGATGTTGAGTGCGACGGAGCCCACGCCGGTGGCGGGCACACCTCCACGACCGGTCACGGTGACGTTGCGCACCGATGCCGCGGTGAGCTCTCCAACGCCGGCGAACTGGCTGTCGATCGTGGAGCCACCCGGTCGCGTGTCCATCAAGCGGCCGGGCACCACACTGGTGAATCCGCCACCACTCGGGAAATAGCCCAGCACGTCGACGAGTACGTCCGAGGCGCCTGCGAAGAGGAAGAAGGACAGCTGACCGCCGGTGCCGATCTGAGAGATCACCATGTTGGGGATGGTCTGACGGGCGCTGAAGTTCACGTTCGAGGCGGTGGGCCGGGCTGCGCCGGTGGGGAACACCGTGAGGTACGAATCGACCGAGCTCCCGGTCACCGTGACGTTCAGCGCCACCGAGTTGACGCCACTCGCGGGCACTCCGCCGCGTCCGAGCACCACGAGATCGCGCACGGTTCCTCCGGCGAGGGCACCGGCACCGCGGAACTGCCCATCGACGGTGACTCCTCCAGCGCGCGTGTCCATCAGTCGGGCAGGCGTGAGGCCGACGAACGTCGTTGCCGCTGCCGACGCGATGTCCGCTGCAGGGCGGGCGACCAGCACGCACAGACACGTGCAGCACATGACCACCAGCCCGCCGAGGCGCCGAAGCACCGATCCGGTTGTGTGCGTCGACATTCTG
>JBAVTH010000498.1:0-13185 GCA_049696035.1 Ilumatobacteraceae bacterium | reverse complement strand
CTGTTGGCGGCCGAGTCCGTCGACCACACGTTCCCCGAGGGTTTCGCGCCGATCACCGACGAACCGCTCGGCGAGTGGCGTCCGTTCGGCACCGGCTGGCGCGTGCTGCCTCACGATGCCGACACCGACGGCATGATCGTGCTGAGGTACCGCCGCGACGGGTGACCGCATGGGGTACGGGGCGAAGCCGGAGACAGCGAACCGATCGGCCCGACTGCAGGTCGCGCCGGATGGCCGTTGCCGCTACCGTCGGTGCGCATGAGCGAACACCAGCGGCTCCGAGCCAAAGTCCTCACCGTCAGCGATGGCGTGATCGCCGGCACCCGTTCCGACGCGAGTGGTGGTGCGCTGGCCGAGCTGTTGTCGGCCAACGGGTTCGACGTGGTCGAGCAGGCGGTCGTGGCCGACGGCGCCGACAACGTGGCATCTGCGCTGCGCAACCTCAGCGACGGTTTCGCCGGCGTGGTGGTCAGCACCGGTGGCACAGGGTTTGCGCCTCGCGACCAGTCGCCGGAAGGCACCCGACTGGTCATCGAGCGCGAGGCCCCCGGCCTGGCCGAGGCGATGCGGCTGGTGAACCCCCTGGGCCGCCTGTCGCGAGGCATCGTGGGCATTCGTGGCCAGGCGATCATCGTCAACACACCCGGCTCGCCGAAGGGGTGTGTCGAGCAGCTCTCGGCGATCCTCGACGTGTTGCCTCACGCCTTGCGACTGCTCGCCGATTCTCCCACCAGCCACTGAGGCCACCCCCGATAGCCTCGACGACGTGCTGAAACTGGTGTTGCCCAAGGGGTCGCTGGAGAAGGCGACGCTCGACTTGTTCGAAGCCGCCGACCTGCCGGTCATCCGCTCGTCGTCGGTCGACTACAAGGCGTCCATTGCCGATCCTCGTGTCGCAGAGGTGCGCATCCTGCGTCCCCAGGAGATCCCCACCTACGTTGCCGAGGGGCTCTTCGACATCGGCATCACCGGGCGCGATTGGGTGGAGGAGACGGCGAGCGACATCGTCAGCCTCGGCGAGCTGAAGTACTCGAAGGCCACCTCGCTACCGATCAAGGTCGTGCTCGCCGTTGCCGGGGATTCGCCGGTGCAGCGCATCGAGGACCTGCCACACGGTCTCCGTGTGAGCACCGAGTACCCGGAGCTCACCCGGCGCTTCTTCGCCGCTCAGGGAATCAGTGCCGACATCCGGCTCAGCTACGGCGCCAGCGAAGCCAAGATCCCCGACATCGCCGACTGCATCGTCGACATCACCGAGACCGGGCGAGCGTTGCGAGCAGCCGGTCTGCGCATCATCGGCGAGATTCTGCAGAGCTACACCGAAGTGGTGGCGAACCGGGCCGCTTACGACGATCCCCTGAAGCGCCACGCGATGGGCCAGCTCATGACGTTGCTCAATGGGACGCTCGACGCCCGAGGGCGCGTGCTGGTGAAGATGAACGTCGCCGGCGCGCAGCTCGATGCGGTGCTGGCGCTGCTGCCGGCGATGAAGTCGCCGACCGTCAACCCGCTGGCCGGCGACGGCGGGTTTGCGGTGGAGACCGTGGTGTCCAAGACGCAGATCAACACACTCATCCCCGAGTTGGTGGATGCGGGTGCGACCGGCATCCTCGAGCTGCCGATCTCGAAGATCATCCCATGAGAAGTGCGGCGGCAGGGTCGGCACATCTCGGGACGATCGTGGCGTTCGATGCGGCCGTCGGTCTGGGCGAGGTGGAACGCGACGACGGAGCCCACTTCAGCTTCCACTGCATCGAGTTGTCCGATGGCACGCGCTCGATCGAGGTCGGGGTGCCGGTGACCTTCCGTCTGCTGTGCAAGCTGGGTCGCTACCAGGCCGCCGACATCGCCCGGCGTTGAGGACCCGTGGGCACGAACGACCGCGACCGTCGCATCATCGACGTGATTCGGTCACTGCGCGAGGGTGAGGTGGTGAGCTATGGCGACATCGCCGAGGTCGCCGGGTACCCCAGGATGAGCCGCCTCGTCGGCCGCTTGCTCGCCATCACCGACGACGACCTGCCCTGGTGGCGGGTGGTGAATGCAGCCGGGAGGCTGGTGCCGGGCAACGAACGTGAACAGACGGCGCTGCTCCTCGCCGAGGGCGCAACGGTACGAAACGGGTTCGTGCGCAATGCGCCGATCGGCCGCTTCCGAAAAGTGTTGTGATCGTGTCGTCAGTGCCTCACACAGGCATGGACATCACACTCAACCCCGGAGAATCCGAGCTCGGCAGCTGGACGCTGTTCTACCTGCCACCGAACGGAGGCAAGTACAACGGCAAGTTGGTGGTGACCACCAACCGACTGCTGTACGACGCCAAGTTCGATGCCAGCTTCATGGGCATGGTGGCCGAGGCCGTGTCGGTCAAGTGGGGGAGCGAGGGTTTCGTCGAGATCCCCAAGCAGGCGATCGCGCAGCTGCAGGTCGAGAAGAAGCTGCTCAGCAAGAAGTGCATCCTGACGTTGTCGGACGGCAGCCGGCACGCGTTCGACTACGGCGCGCTGAGCATCGACAAGCTGGTCGAGGCCGTGTCGGCCTGATCGCACTGCACCCGGTTGCCGTCTACTGCTGCGTGTTCTTGATCTGGACGAACGCGAGGCGGATGTTGGAGAGCGCGTTGGCAAGTGTCTCGGAGTCGGCTCCGAGCCGTTCGCCGAGGCCCTCCACGAGGCAGCCGACAGCGTCGATCGCCAGCGCGGCCTCGGCCAGCGCCGGTGGCTCGGCGCTGAGGTGAATGGCCGCCAGTTCGTAGAGACCCATCACGTGGTTCGACACCACCACCTCGGCGGGGATGCCGGAGAGACGGTGCCGTGCGTCGTACATCGCCTGCTGGGCATCGTCGAGAGCGGATTCATCGAACTCCGGGTCGTGACCAGTGGCGTCGTGGTCGTGCACGGCGTCGGGGTCGATATCGGCGTTGTCGCTGGCGGGCGAGGCATTGTCGGTCACGTTTGGTACCCTACCGGGCTGACAACTGAGGCGAAGTGGGGTGCCGTTCACGGTCATCCCCACCTGGCCACCGGCCTCCAGGCTTGCCTGGTGGTGCTCGAAGGTGCGTCCAGGTCACACACATTGCGTAGCATGCCGCCTGGTGCGGTGTGCCCCGTCGTGTTCGGTGGCATTCGCATCACCAACACAGGAGGGGACACACCCATTGCACAGGAGTGAGCAGCCATAGCACCGCCGCAGACACCGGAACACCGGTACAACGAGCGCATCCGTGCCCGAGAGGTCCGTCTCATCGGAGCCGACGGCAACCAGCTGGGCATCAAGGCCCTGCCGGATGCACTTTCCCTGGCTCGCCAGGCCGATCTCGATCTCGTCGAAGTCGCGCCCATGGCGAATCCGCCAGTGTGCCGGATCATGGACTACGGCAAGTTCCGCTACGAGGAAAGCCAGAAGGCCAAAGAATCACGCAAGAAGACCGTGCACGTGTCGATCAAGGAAGTGAAGTTCCGTCCCAAGATCGGGAAGGGTGACTTCGACACCAAGGTCCGCCACATGCACGATTTCCTTGCAGAAGGCCACAAGGTGAAGGTGACACTGCAGTTCCGAGGGCGAGAGATGGCCCACCCGGAGCTCGGTTCACGAATCCTCGACGCGGTGCTCGAACAGCTGGGCCCGACCGCCAAGGTCGAGACCCAGGCACGGCTCGAAGGGCGCAACATGACCATGGTCCTGGCGCCCGAGAAGAAGGTGGTGCCGAAGAAGCAGAGTGAGGGCAAGCCTCACCACGCCGATGACGCAGCACCGACGCCGACACCTCCCGCAGAGGTGGCCAGCGAGCCGGTTGCAGCACCCGAACCGGTCACGGCCCCGGCGCCCAGCGAGGCACCGGTCGTCGAGCCCGAGTCGGCACCCGAGCCCGACCCCGCCTGACACAGATCGACGTAAGCCCGGCGGTTCCGCCGCCAGACACACAGGACAATCACCATGCCCAAGATGAAGACCAGCAAGACCGCCGCGAAGCGGTTCAGCAAGACGGGTACCGGCAAGCTGCGCCGTCTGCAGCAGAACCGCCAGCACCTGTTCGAGAAGAAGCCGTCCACCCGCACCCGTCGCCTCGACGGCCAGGTCGATGTGCACCCCGGCGATGCGAAGAAGATCAAGCGTCTCCTCGCCGAACGCTGATCCGAACCACCACTGACTGAACAGAACGAGAAGAAGGAGACACAACTATGGCTCGTGTGAAGCGCGCCGTCGGCTCGAAGAAGCACCGCAAGCAGGTGCTCGAGCGGGCAAAGGGTTACTACGGCAACAAGAGCCGCTCCGTGCGAGCGGCCAACGAACAGGTGATGAAGAGCGGCCAGTACGCGTTCCGCGACCGTCGCGCCAAGAAAGGCGAGTTCCGACGCCTGTGGATCCAGCGGATCAACGCTGCCTGCCGCCTCAACGACATCAGCTACAGCCGGTTCATCGCCGGTCTCAACGCTGCCGGCATCGAGGTCGACCGCAAGGTGATGTCGGATCTCGCGATCACCGACGCCGCCGCGTTCACCGCTTTGGTGCACGCCGCCAAGGCTGCTCTGGACAACAAGGCTGCTCTCTGAGCGACCAGCTCACCTTTTCGAACCCGAAGGTTCAACGACTGCGGCGCCTCCTGGGGCGCCGCAGTGCGCGTTCCGACGAAGGTGTTTTCGTGGTCGAGGGCCGAACGCTGATCGCCCAAGCCTTCGCGGCCGGGTGGGATGTCGAGGCGCAGTTCGTCGCTCCCGGCGCTGACGAGGTGGATGGCCCGGGTCAGGTGTTCGAGTTGGCCCCGAACGTGATCGAACGCGTGGCTTCGACGGAGGCGCCGCAGCCTGTGCTGGCGGTGTTCCGTCAACGCACATCGGTCCTCCCGAAGGAAGCCGACTTCGTCGTGGTGGCCGACCGGCTCGCGGATCCTGGGAACGCCGGCACGATCATCAGGTCGGCGGAAGCCGCGGGTGCGCAGGCCGTGGTGTTCACACCCGGCTCCGTCGACCCGTACAACCCGAAGGTCGTGCGCTCCACCGCCGGGTCGCTGTTCCGGGTGCCGGTGCTCACCACCGATCTGGCCACGCTGCAGGCGTGCGGTCTGCGCATCGTGGCGACATCGTCGCATCGTGGCAGCGCCTACACGGAGACCGACCTCACCGGCCGAGTTGCGCTGGTGGTGGGCAACGAGGCGCACGGCGTGCCCGACGACGCGCCGGTCGACGAATGGATCACGATTCCCCACGTAGGTGCCGCAGAGAGCCTGAACGTGGCCATGGCGGCCACGGTGCTTGCATTTGAAGTCGCCCGGCAGCGACGGCAGCGCTAGAGTCGACGACATGATGTCGCAGCGATTTCGGTGCCCCCGGGCGGTGCTCGGGGTGGCGCGCTGATCGTTCGCTCTGCGCACGCCTGTTGAGCGCCCGGGGGTTCGTGCCCGGTACGTCATGTTCGAGGTGGAAGAAGGAAGTCGATGATTGATCAGATCCGTGCGGCCCGCGACGGGGCGCTGACGCGGCTGGCGGCAGCCACCAGCAGCGACGACGTGCGCGCCATCGAGCAGGAGGTGCTCGGCAAGCGGGGCGCCCTCACCGACCTCAAGGCCGGGTTGGGGAAGCTGGCCACGGTCGAGGAGAAGAAGGACGCCGGTCGGGCGCTGAACGAGGCCACGGCGGCGGTCGGCGACGCCTTGCAGTCCCGCCTCGGCGAGTTCCGTCGGGCAGAACGTGAGGTGCAGCTCGAGGGCGAGCGGCTCGACCTCACCGAGGTGCTGCGCAAGCCGGCTCGCGGTCACGCACACGTGGTCACGCAGGCGTGGCAGCGGTTGGAGGACGTGTTCGTCGGGCTCGGGTTCCAAGTGGCCGAGGGCCCGGAGGTGGAGACCGACTGGTACAACTTCGAGGCCCTCAACATGCCGGCCGACCACCCGGCACGCAGCATGCACGACACGTTCTACGTCGAACACGGCGAACCCGGCGCCACGGTGCTGCGTACCCACACCTCACCGGTGCAGATCCGCGTCATGCAGCAGCTCGCCCCACCGATCTACATGATCATGCCCGGCCGCGTGTTCCGCAACGAGACCACTGATGCCACTCACCTGGCTGTTTTCCACCAGATCGAGGGTCTCGTGATCGACCGCGGCATCACTCTCGCCGATCTCGCCGGCACGATCGAGTCGTTCACGAAGGCCTTCTTCGGAGAGGGCTTCACCAGCCGATTGCGCCCGAGCTACTTCCCGTTCACCGAGCCGTCGGCGGAGTTCGACATCCGCACACCCAAGGGCGACTGGTTGGAGCTCGGTGGCTGCGGGATGGTGCACCCCAACGTGCTGCGCGCAGGCGGCATCGACCCGGAGGAGTTCAGCGGGTTCGCCTTCGGTTTCGGCATCGACCGGATGGCCAAGGAGCGCCACGCCATCGCCGACATGCGCGAGATGTACTCCAACGACATCCGATTCATCGAGCAGTTCTGAGATGTCTCGCTCTCTCGCTTCGCTCCGTTCACTCGAATCAAGTCTGAGCGGCCCGCGGCCGCACCCAGTTGCTGTCGGCCTCTCGGAAACCGTGTCGGCCGACCCTGCAGGGGCCTTGCTCCTGCGCACCACCCTGCTTTCCCCTGAGGTCGTCTCATGAAGATCGTTCACTCTTGGCTCAACGACCTCGTCCCCGTCGGCGACGACATCGACGCGGTCGCCGAGGTCATCACGAACCTCGGTCTCGCGGTGGAAGACGTCGCCCGCGTGGGTGGTTCGGTGGCCGGTGTCATCACCGCTCGGGTGCTGCGCACCGAACGGCATCCCGATGCTGCGAAGGTGCATCGGGTGTTCGTCGACGCCGGCGACGGGGTCGAACGGCATGTGTGGTGCGGCGCCTTCAACATGCAGGCCGGCGATGTCATCCCGCTGGCGACGCCCGGCACGGTGATGCCCGATGGTCGTGCGATCGAGCCCAAGCCGATTCTCGGCATCAGCAGTGACGGCATGCTGTGCAGTGCCAGCGAGCTCGGCCTCGGCAACGACCACAGTGGCATCCTCATCCTGCCGGCCCGCACCGCGCTGGGTGTGCCGTACGGCGATGCGCTGGGCCTCGGCGAGGAGGTCGTCTACGACCTCGACGTGCTGCGCAACAGGCCCGACGCCTTCGGCCACCTCGGCGTCGCTCGCGACGTCGCCGCGAAGCTGGGTGTGCCGGTGGCGCCGGCTCCCGCCACGCCGGCCGGCCAGCAGCCCACTCGCACGGCGACCGTCGAACTGGTTGACGGCGACCGCTGCCCGCGCTTCACCAGCCTCGTGATCAGCGGTGTCACCGTCGGGCCGTCGCCCGACTGGATGAGCCGCCGCCTCGCCGCTGCCGGCATGCGCCCGATCAACAACATCGTCGACGCCAGCAACTACGTGATGCTGGAGACCAATCAACCGAACCACGCCTACGACTTCGACACGCTTGCCGGCGGAGGCTTCCGTGTGCGCCTGGCCCGCGACGGTGAGACGTTGGTGACTCTCGACGACGTGACGCGCACCCTCACTGCCGACGACCTGCTCATCTGCGACGCCACCGACCGCCCCATAGGTCTGGCAGGCATCATGGGCGGGCAGAACACCGAGATCAGCGACAACACCACCACGATCGCACTCGAGTGCGCGTGGTTCGAGCCTGCCGCCATCATGCGCAGCGCGTTGCGCTCCGGCCTGCGCAGCGAGGCTTCCGCCCGCTTCGAGCGCGGCATGGACCCGCACGGCATCGACCGCGGGGTCGCCCGTTTCGTCGAGTTGCTCTCGCTCACCTGCCCGGCGCTGGTCGTGCACGATGGTCGGGTGGATGCGCGCTCACCGCAACTGCCCGTAGCGCCGAAGATCACACTTCGTCCGGCACGGGTCTCTGCGCTGCTGGGCACCGCGTTCGACGGCGCGGCGATCCGGTCGTTGCTCGAGCCGATCGGATTCGCCGTCGAGCCCGCGGGGGATTCGCTCTCGATCACGGTTCCCTCCTGGCGACCCGATTGCACCATGGAGATCGATCTGGTCGAAGAGGTCGCCCGGCACCATGGCTATGAGCGCCTGGGCAAGACCGTGCCGAAGAGCACCGTTGCCGGAGGGTTGAGCGGCGTGCAGGTCCGCCGTCGGCGCCTTCGTGAGGTGCTGCTCGGTCTCGGGATCAGCGAAGCGATGCCGCACCCCTTCCTTGCCGGCGACGAGCTGGCCAGGGCCGGGTTGCCGGTCGAGGCCGTTCGTCTGGCCAACCCTCTGATCGTGGGTGACGACGTGCTGCGGACCTCGCTGCGGCCAGGGTTGTTGAAGGCGATCGCGTTCAACGAGTCGCACCGCCGGGCAGGCGTCGCCCTGTTCGAGATCGGCCACGTCTACCCGCCGAGCAGTGACGTGTTGCCGGCAGAGTACGAAGCGCTCGGCATCGTGCTCGCCGGCGCCGAGGCTCCCTCGGCCGTTGCGGTCTGGCGCGAGCTGGCCTCCGCCATGGGCTGGGGCGCGCGTCTCGACCAGGCGGCCGTGCCGCCGGGGCTGCACTCTGCTCGCTCGGCAACGCTCTCGTTGGGCCGTGATGCAATCGGTGCCGTCGGGGAGGTGCACCCCGATGTCGCCGAGGCGTTCGAGGTGTCCGAACGAGTTGCTGTGCTCGAGCTCAATCTGAGCGTGCTGTTGAGCGGCGAGCCGAAGGTGCCGCAGTGGAAGCCGACGGGGCGTTTCCCGTCGAGCGATCTCGACCTCGCATTCGTGGTCCCGCTCACCGTCACTGCCGAGAAGGTCGACAAGGCCATCCGTCAGGCGGCCGGCGCTCTCCTCGTCGATCTCACCTTGTTCGACGTGTACCGCGGTGACGGCCTGCCGGCGGGCACCCGCAGCCTTGCCTACCGCCTCCGGCTGCAGGCGCTCGATCGGACACTCACCGACGACGACGTCGCCTCGGTGCGGGCCAAGGCAGAGGCTGCTTCAGCCAAGTTGGGTGCGACGCTGCGCGGCTGACGGGTGGTCTCAGTTGCTGCTGAGGTCGTCGGGCGCATTGGCCACCCAGGCCAAACTGCCGCCCTGGCGACGCAGCACGGTTCGCCAGAGAGCTGCCGGGTCGGGGCAGAAGACGTCGCCGAGCTCGGCGGGCAGCACCATCCATGCCCCTTCGGCGAGCTCGTCGTCGAGCTGCCCTGCGCCCCAGCCGGAGTAGCCGCGGAACACTCGCAGCGCCAGCACGCTCTGAGCGACCTCGTACGGCTCCAGCATCAGGTCGATCGAACCCAAGCCCTCCGCGACCTGGCTCCACGAGCCGTCCAGCGGGCCGCTGAGCCGGGCCAAGGCGATCAGTGCCTCGTCATCCACGGGCCCCCCGCTGAACAGCGTGGCCGGTGGGCTCATGTGGCCGGCCCACGTGCGCAGCTCTCCAGGGGCTTCCTCCGGGAGCTGCCGATTCAACACGACCCCGACCGCCCCATCCGCCGTGTGTTCCAGCACGTAGACGACCGTGCGGTCGAAGTTCGGGTCGGTCAGCGGGGGAGTGGCGACGAGCAGGCTCCCTTTGCACGATTCGTGTCCGGAGGAGAAACCAGGCGTACTCACGTCATCATTCTGGCTCACCGGCGTCCTCCATTGGTTCCCCCTGGAACCGTCAGGAGAACACAGAAACCATGTGGAAGCAGAACCGCCGCCGGTTCCCCTCGTTCATCACCGGGCTGCTCGCCGTCGTCGCGTTGGCTGCAATCGCAGCCGTCGTGGCCACCCGGCTGCTCAGCTCGCCGTTCACGACCGAAACGGTCGACCACTCGCCCCCGCCGGTGCTCGTCGACTTGCGCGACCTGGCCGAGTACCACGCGGCGCAGGCGCAGTTCGAGGTCACGCTCGACGTGGAGCACGACGTCTCCTTCCTGCCATCCGCACTGGCAGGTGAGCGGGTTCAGTTCGTCGGCGTCGGCACCGTGGACGCGGTGCTCGACTTCAGCCACCTCTCCAGCGGCGCAGTCGTCGTGGGCGAGGACGGCACCTCGGTCGTCGTGACGCTCCCCAGGCCCTCGCTCGCCTCGCCGGTGCTCGACCACGAGCAGAGCCACGTGATGAACCGCGATCGCGGTTTGCTCAATCGGGTCGGGGGCGCGTTCAGTGACAACCCGACCAGCGAGAGCTCGCTGTACCAAGGGGCGATGGCGAAGATGGCTGTCGCCGCTGAGGCCACCGATCTGCGTCAGCGGGCGGAAGACAACACGAAGCTCATGCTCTACACCCTGTTCAAGTCGCTCGGTTACCGCTCCGTCGACGTGAGGTTCCAGGTGTCCAGCGCCGGAGTCTGACCGGCGCCAACATTGTTGCATGACAATGCATCAGTCCGTATAGTCATGCGTCATGGTTCGAGTCGGCATCATCGGTGCGTCGGGGTACACCGGCGCCGAGCTGCTGCGGTTGTGCGCGCAGCATCCTGAGTTCGAGGTGGTCTATGCCACCGGCGACACGCAGGCGGGCACCCGCGCCGCGGCGCTGTACCCCAGCCTCGCCGGCCGATACCCGGCGTTGGTGTTCGAGGAGTTCGACCCCGGTCGCGCCGTGGGCCTCGACCTGGTCTTCCTCGGATTGCCGCACGAGGCCAGCATGGCGCTGGCCCCCCAACTGGTCGGCCAGGTCGGCTGCGTGGTCGACCTCTCTGCCGCCTATCGCCTGAAGGACGCCTCGCTGTACCCCGCCTGGTACGGGTTCGCCCATGACCAGCCCGCTCTGCTGGCGCAGGCTGTGTTCGGCCTGCCCGAGCTGCACCGCGCGGAGCTCCGCGGGGCGCAGCTGGTCGCGACCCCCGGCTGCCATGTCACCGCCGCCACGCTGGCGCTCGCGCCGCTGGTGCGCGCCGGGCTGATCGAGACGACAGGTGTCGTGATCAACAGCATCACCGGCGTCAGCGGCGCCGGCCGCGCGCTGAAGCACACCTCGTTGTTCTGCACCGCCGACGAGGACGTCACCGCCTATGGCCTGCTGGATCACCGGCACACACCCGAGATCGAGCAGGAGGTCGGCGCCCAGGTGCTGTTCACCCCCCACCTCGCGCCGCTCAGCCGCGGCTTGCTGGCCACGTGCTACGCCCGCCCGGCCGCCGCCGTGAGCACAGGCTCGCTGCTGCAGTCGCTGCGCGATGCGTACCACGACGAACCGTTCATCGTGATCGACGAGGCATCGCCGTCCACCAAGGCCGCACTGGGCAGCAACACCGCCCACCTCACGGCACGTTTCGACCAACGCACCGGCACGGTCATGGCGCTCTGCGCGATCGACAACATCGCCAAGGGCGCCTCCGGTGGGGCGGTGCAGGCAGCCAACGTCGCGCTCGGCCTGCCCGAAACCGCCGGGCTCTCCTTGGTGGGTTTGTACCCGTGACCATCACCTCCGCAGCCGACAAGGCGGCCATGCTCGTCGAGGCACTGCCGTACATCCGCCGTTTCGCCGGCCAGGTGGTCGTCGTGAAGTATGGCGGCAACGCACTCGCCGGCGCCAGCGAGGGCGACGCGCTCGCCCTGTTCGCACAGGACATCGTGCTGATGCACCAGGTGGGCATGCGGCCAGTCGTGGTGCACGGCGGCGGCCCGCAGATCAACGACCTGATGCACCGGCTGGGCAAGCAGGCGGAGTTCCGCAATGGTCTGCGCGTCACCGACGCCGAGACCGTCGACATCGTCCGGATGGTGCTGATCGGGCAGGTCAATCCGCAGCTCGTGTCGGCCATCAACGTGCACGGTCCGCTCGCTGTGGGCGTCAGCGGCGAGGACGCCGGCCTCATCCGGGCCAGCGCGCGCGATCCAGAGATGGGCTTCGTCGGCGATGTCGCCTCGATCAACCCCACCATCCTCACGGGCCTGCTCGAGGAGGAGTTCATCCCCGTCGTGGCCACGATCGGCACCGACGAAACCGGCCAGGCCTACAACATCAACGCCGATACGGTCGCCGGCGCCATCGCCGAGGCGCTCGGCGCCGAGAAGTTGGTGTACCTCACCGACATCGAAGGCCTCCGCCGCGTGGTCGACGACCCGGCCAGCCTGATCCGCCAGACCACGCCCGACGAGCTCGACGCGCTGATGGCCGACGGCACCATTGCCGGGGGGATGATCCCGAAGGTGGAGAGCTGCGTGCACGCGGTGCGCAACGGCGTGCGTCGCTCGCACATCCTCGATGGGCGCATCCCGCACGTACTGCTGCTGGAGTTGTTCACCGACGAGGGGATCGGAACGATGGTCAAGTGAGTGCACATGCCTTCGACACGGGTGAGGAACCGGCATGCCCGTTCATCCCGGTGTTCGGCGCGCCACAGGTGATGTTCACCCGCGGCCTCGGTACCCAGCTGTGGGACGTCGACGGCAAGCGCTACCTCGACTTCCTGTGCGGGCTCGCCGTCACTTCGCTCGGGCACTCGCACCCGGCGGTCACCGAGGCCATCACACATCAGGCCGGCACGCTGCTGCACGTCAGCAACCTGTTCGCCAACGACATCGCGCCGCAGGCCGCGCTGCGCATCAACGCACTGCTGGCCGAGGCGACCGGTGCGCAGGGCCAGGTGTTCTTCTGCAACAGCGGCGCCGAGGCCAACGAGGCGGCGTTGAAGCTCGCCCGCAAGTTCGGCGGCCGGGGCCGCCACACGGTGGTCAGCGCGTACGGCAGCTTCCACGGCCGCACGCTGGCGTCGCTGGCCGCCACCGGCCAGCCCGCCAAGCACGAACCGTTCTTCCCGATGCCCGATGGCTTCCGCCACGCCACGTTCAACGACATCGCCGCGCTGGAGGCAGCCATCGACCCGTCGGTGGCTGCCGTGCTGCTCGAACCCGTGCAGGGTGAAGGCGGCGTGCTGCCGGCCGACCCGCAGTACCTGCGCGATGTGCGGGCGCTGTGCGACGAACGCGGCCTGCTGCTGATGATGGACGAGGTGCAGACCGGGTATGGCCGCACCGGCAAGTGGTTCGGCTTCCAACACGCGGGCATCGTGCCCGATGTGGTCACCATGGCGAAGGCGATGGGCAACGGGTTTCCCGTCGGTGCGATGTGGGCCAAGCGCGAGATCGCCGCGGTCTTCCAGCCCGGCGACCACGGCAGCACCTACAGCGGCACCGCACTCGCGGCGGCCGTGGTCAACGCCGTCATCGACGAGATGCGTCGCATCGACGCGCCTCGGCTCGCGCGCGAGCGGGGCGAGCTGCTCACCGCCCGCCTCGCCGCCACGCCCGGTGTCGCCGGGGTACGCGGCAGCGGGCTGC
>JBAVTH010000497.1:0-9309 GCA_049696035.1 Ilumatobacteraceae bacterium | reverse complement strand
GACGTGGCGTCGACGTGGAAGCCCTTGCCGCCCGCCGCCGCCATCATCGACGAGACCAGCACCACCGATTCGTCGGGGCCGGCCGCGGCGAGTGCCGTCGTCGCCGCGCGTGAGGTGGAGGTACTGGTGACGACGACGAGCAGTCCTAAGCCGTCGACGCTGGTGCGACCCGATGCGGTGTGGTCGACCACCTCGTCGCCGGGTGCGACGGTGGCCAGCCAGCGCAGCGACTGGGGGGCGACGTCGGGACCGCGCAGATCGATGCCCGGTGCGACGAGCCGCGTGGTGATGCCCACTGCCGCGGCTGCCGCCACCACGCTGGCCGCAGCCGTGACGGCTCGCTCGAAGCCATCTTCGTCGTAGCCGTCGGCGAGCGTGTCGAGGACGACCACGCATCGCTGCACGCCTTCCAGCGCTGTCTCCCGAACGATCAGGGTGCCGGCGCGGGCGGTGGTCTTCCAGTTGATCCGGCGCAGGTCGTCGCCAGGTGTGTACTCGCGTTGGGAGTGGAACTCGGAACCCGTCTGACCGAACGCCTTCATCCTCAGGTGCTGCCCGAGGCGGCCGGAGCTGCCCGTGCCCGGGAACGCCAGCGGCACACGCTCGGGCACGACGAGCACCTCGCCTGCCCCAGCGAGCCAGCTGACTCGTTTGCACAGGCCCAGCGGGTCGGTGCGTTCGGCGCGCAGTGGCCCGGTGCGAAGCACGCCTCGTCGTGCGGTGGGCACACGGTACGCGGCGCTGACGGCCTCGCCGGGGCCGAGGGGGGCGAGCTGCATCGGTGCGCCGCCTTTGTCGCCGACGGGCTCCCACAGCTTCAAGCGAGGCGTGCGGACGTGAGAGCGGTTGGCCACCTGCAGGTCGACACGAGCGGGCTCACCGACCGAGACGGTGGTGGGCCTGGCGATGCGACGGACGTCGACTCGTGGCAGCGGCCGGTTGACGACGAACACGCTGATGGCGAACGCGGCCGCCAACGCGACTCCCACCACGAAGAGCTCCATCAGGCCGAACAAGCGGCCGACGGCGATCGATGCGGCCGCTGCCACGATCATCGCCCAGCCGTGGCGGGTGGGCATCAGCGACCTGCCGGGACGGGCACCGCTGTCAGCAACTCGTGAACGGCTGCCTCGTGAGTGAGGCCGCGAGAGGAGGCATCGGGTCGCAGCACGATCCGATGGGCCAGCACGGGAACGGCCACCGCCTTCACGTCGTCGGGGATCGCGTAGTCGCGGCCGTGGGCCGCGGCGTGCGAGCGCGTGGCCCGCGCCAGCTGCAGCGTTGCCCGCGGGGAGAGACCCAACAGCAGGCCGTTGTGGTTCCGGCTGGTCTCGGCGAGGTCGACCATGTAGCTCTTCAAGACGGTGGCGATGTGGACGGTGCGCACCGCCGCGCACATGCGCACGATCTCGCTCGCGCTGACCACGGGACGCAAGGCGTGCAAGGAATCCGCGGCCCCGTTCGAATCGAGGATGGCCAGCTCGGCATCGCGGCCCGGATAGCCGAGCGAGAGCCGCATCAGGAACCTGTCGAGCTGGCTCTCGGGCAACCGGTAGGTGCCTTCCTGTTCGACGGGGTTCTGCGTGGCGGCCACCATGAACGGGTTCGGCAGTTGGTGGCTGACGCCGTCGGCGCTGACCTGGCGCTCCTCCATTGCCTCGAGCAACGCGGACTGGGTCTTGGGCGACGCTCGGTTGATCTCGTCGGCCAGCACGATGTTGGCGAACAGCGGGCCGGGTTGGAACACGAAGCTCTCCGTCGCCCGCTGGAAGACGCTGACGCCGACGAGATCGGTGGGAAGGAGGTCGGGGGTGAACTGCACCCGCTTCCAGCTGCAGTCGATCGACGCGGCGAGTGCCTTGGCGAGGCTGGTCTTGCCCACGCCGGGCACGTCCTCGATCAGCAGATGACCTTCGGCGAGAAGGCACATCACCGCCAGCTCGACGGCGTCGCGCTTGCCGTGCACGACCGACGCGACGTTGCCCGCGATCGCGTCGAAGAGCTGAGCAAAGGTGCGTGTCGGCCGCAAGGCCGCATCGGAGGATGAATCGGGGGTGGAGGTGAACTCGGTGGGGGCTGCCGTCACGGGTGTGAAGGGTAGACGCACCGGGAGGGAGTTGGCGTTCAGTAGCGCGAACTCACGCGCGCCGTCACTCGCGCGGGCAAGCCCGCTACGGTCGTCCGTGTGAGCATGTGCTATCTCGCCATCGACGTCGGAGGCGCCAAGTTGGCCGCTGCTGTCGTCAGCGAAGAGGGCGAGGTGCTGGTGCGCGACCGGATCGCCACCCCGCCACGCGAGGTGTGGGCCGCCTTGTCGAGGTTGGTGCTGCGTGTGATGGCGGCAGCTCCCACGCCGCCGGTCGGCTGCGGCGTCGGCTGCGGTGGGCCGATGAACCCGGCCGACCGAACCGTCTCCCCGCTCTACCTGCCGACGTGGAAAGCGTTCCCGCTGGCAGCCGAGGTGGAGGCACTGACCCAGCTGCCGACCGTCGTCGACAACAATGCCAAGGCGGTCGCGCTCGCCGAGGCGTGGTGCGGTGCTGCTGTCGGCGTGCGCGACTTCGCGGCCGTGGTGATGGGCGCAGGAGTCGGTGGTGGAATCGTCAGCGGGGGCACGCTGTTGCAGGGCCGGCTCGGGAACGCCGGCCACATCGGGCACATCGTGGTCGAGGCCGAGGGCCGCGACTGCGCGTGCGGCGGACGAGGTTGCCTCGAGGCCTATTGCAGCGGTCGAGCGATCGAGGAGGAGACGGGTCGGCCGCCGCAGCGGGCGCCGCAGAGCATCGTCGAGCGCACCGGGATCCTCACCGGTCGCGCCCTCGCTTCGCTGGGGGCGATCTGCGACCTCAAGTTGGCGGTGATCGGTGGTTCCGTGGCACTCGGCTTCGGTCAGCCGTTCTTCAGTGCCGCACAATCCGAGCTCGACCAGCGGGCCAGGCTCGCCTTCCTCCACGGTTTCAAGGTCGTGCCCGCCGGCCTCGGGCAGCTCGCTCCGTTGGTCGGCGCCGCTGCGCTGGCACGCGTCGATCACTAGTTGACGCAGTTGCCCGCCGAGTCTCGGGCCGGGGCTACCACGCGGTAACATCCGAGCATGCATCCGAAGTACACCGCTGAAGCCGAGGCCTACCGCGAAAAGGTGCAGGCCTTCCTCGCCGAGAAGCTGCCCACCAACTGGGGCGGCATGGGCAAGCTCGATGGGCAGGAGCTCACCGACTTCGTCACCGAGTGGCGCAAGACGCTGTTCAGCGCCGGTTACCTCGCACCCGGCTGGCCGGTCGCCTACGGCGGCGGTGGCCTGTCCTCGCTCGAGCAGGTCATCATCGGCGAAGAGTTCGCCAAGGCGGGTGTGCCCACCGGCGGCCCCAACGACGTGTTCGGCATCCAGATGCTGGGCAACACCCTGCTGCAGTGGGGCACGGAAGAGCAGAAGGCGCACTACCTGCCGCGCATCCTCAGCGGCGACGACGTGTGGTGCCAGGGCTACTCCGAGCCCAATGCGGGCAGCGACCTGTCGAACCTCGGTCTCAAGGCGCAGCTCGACGGCGACCAGTGGATCCTCAACGGCCAGAAGATCTGGACCTCCGCCGGTCACCTGGCCGACCACATCTTCACGCTCGCCCGCACCGACCCCGACGCGCCGCGTCACAAGGGCATCAGCTTCATCCTGGTCGACATGCGCCAGCCGGGCATCGAGGTGCGCCCGATCAAGATGATCAGCGGCGAGAGCGAGTTCAACGAGGTGTTCTACACCGATGCCACCGCTCCCAAGGGCGAGGTCATCGGTGGGCTCAACAACGGCTGGGCCGTCGCGATGACCCTGCTCGGCTTCGAGCGTGGCGAGGCTGCGGCCACCGGCCCCATCCGCTTCCAGGCCGAGGTGGATCGTCTGCTGCTGCTGGCCAAGGAGTACGGCGTCGCCGACGACCCGCGCATCCGCCAGCGCCTGGCCCAGTGCTACGCCAAGGTGCAGATCATGCGCTACAACGGCATGCGCGTGCTCACTCAGTTCCTCGCCGGCCATCACCCCGGCCCCGACGCGGCGATCTCCAAGCTCTACTGGAGCGAGTACCACAAGGAGATCACCGAGCTGTCGCTCGACATCATCGGTGCCGAAGCGATGACCCCCAGCGGCCGCAAGCCCTCCAGCTCGTTCAGCGCCGACGACGCCGGCGCCCCGAACAGCACGTGGAGCTGGGTCGGCACGTTCCTCAACGCCCGCGCCGGCACCATCTACGCCGGCAGCAGCCAGGTGCAGCGCAACATCATCGGCGAGATGGTGTTGGGCCTGCCCAAGGAGCCGAGGATTTGAGCCCAGCCGCGGCAGTGCACATCGCTGTCGCCGTGGTTCGCCGCCCCCGCCTGTGGGGCACGGCGTTGCGTCAGTGGCGACGAACCACGCCCCGCGGATGGTGGCAGCACCGGCCGTTCCTGCCCGTGCCCAGCAGCGACTACCTGCACTTCCGGCTGGTCACCCAGTACGGCAGCGCCGCGCATCGCATCGAGCCCGCCGATGTGCTGAACTACCTCGCATGGTGCCGACGTCACGACGGAGCAGCCTGATGCACGAGCTCGGGTTCCATCTGCCGTTCCGCATACCGTGCGGCGCCGCCGAAAACCGCCCGATGCCCCCCAGGCCCGTTCGGTAGGTTCTCGCCCCATGAGAAGCGCCCTCGTGTTGAATGCCACGTACGAGCCGCTCTCCGTCGTGCCTGCCTTCCGGGCCGTCTGCCTGGTGCTTGCGGACAAGGCCGACCTCATCGCCGATGACGGGCACCTGCTGCACTCCGAACGGATGGCGATCGCCAGCCCGTCGGTGGTGCGGCTGCGGTACGTGGTGAGAGTGCCCTACGCCCGCCGTACGGCGATGTCGCGCCGGGCGCTGTTCGCTCGCGACAACTTCAGCTGCCAGTACTGCGGCGGCTTCGCCGACTCGCTCGACCATGTGGTGCCACGTTCGCGTGGCGGCCAGCACACGTGGGAGAACGTGGCGGCTGCCTGCCGCCCGTGCAACCTGCGCAAACGTGACCGGACGCCGGCGGAGGCGAACATGGTGCTCGCCCGCGCGCCCCGTGCACCTCGCGAGCAGGCATGGATCACTGCCGCGGTCGCCCTGGTGCCCGAGCAGTGGAAGCCCTACCTGGCCCACGCCAGCTGACGCCTGGGGCGCATACGCTGTCGGGCCATGGGCGACTGGACGGTGACGGAGTCGCACGGCGACACCGCGGCGTTTCACCGCGCCGAGCCCAGCGCCGTACGGTCGGCCACCTTCCACTCGGTTGAGCGGCCGACGCTGGTGCTCGGGTCGGCGCAGGCCGATGCCGACGTCGATCGTCGGGTCGCTGGTGCCTTGGGTGTCGACGTGGTTCGCCGGCGCAGCGGCGGCGGAGCAGTGCTGCTGTGGCCGGGCGAGTTCGTGTGGCTCGACCTGGTGCTCCCGGCCGGTGACCCGCTGTGGCTCGACGACGTCGGCCGGGCGATGCTGTGGGTCGGCGAGCTGTGGCAGCGTGCGCTGGCGTCGTTGGGCGTCGCCGGTGAGGTGCACCGCGGCGGCCTGGTGACGACGCAGTGTTCGCGGCAGGTCTGCTTCGCCGGTGTCGGCACCGGTGAGGTGATGGCAGGAAGTTCGAAGCTGGTCGGCATCTCCCAGCGCCGCACACGGCAGTACGCGAGGTTCCAGTCGATGTGCCACCTCCACTGGCGCCCCGAACTGGTCGCCGCGCTGGTTGCCTCGCCGAGGCCGAGTGCTGCGGAGCTGGCGGCGGCTGCCGCTGCCCTGCCGTTCGAATGGAACGCAGTCGTGGCAACCCTCACCGAAGTGCTCGACTGATCCTTCGTCCTACCGCGGACGCGTGCCGCTCGCGCTGTGTCACGCTGGCTGCGTGAAGGCTGCGCCGAACTCGACACAAGGCAACCCTGGCCGAACCGTGTTGGTGGTCGCCGGCGTCGTTGCAACGGCGCCCGGAGCCTGGTGGGTGGGCCACGCCCTCAACAATTCCGAAGGTGCCGTACCGGCCGACCAAGCGGACTACCTCTGGCGACCTCTGTCGCTGAGCACGGCCACGTCCGCCGCGGTGGGTCTCGGCGCGCTCGTCCTTGTGGGCGGTGCGCTCGCGGTCTTGGTGCGACAGGTCCGCAGCGGGCGCTGGCGGACCGGGTGGTTGCAGGTGGCGGCTGCCTCGGCCATGTTGTGTTCGTACGCGGGCCTGCTCGTCGCCGTCGCGACCGCCCCGGTGATCGGTGCCAACATCGGTGCGGGGATGATGCTCCTCGGCGCTGCGCCGGTTGGCCTCGGTGCAGTGATCTGGATCGTCATTGCGCTGGTGCACCTCCGGTCGGCGGTACGTGTGTTGCAGGCAGTGCCGCCTTCGGCGTAGCGACTTGCTGCGAACCACCACGGCCCGCACGATCCTGCGGTCCCGCCGCCCGAGCGACGAAGCGCCGCCCTGGCTCCGGGCGGCGCGGAATCGAAGTGTGTGGCCACGCCGACGCGGTGACCCGGTGGGGCGCCGTCGCTGATCTGCGACGGTACGACGGCGCCGTTGCGCACTACCGTGACCTTCTGCGCATGGACTGACCTGCGGGTTCGTGCTGCGGCCGTCCGGCGGTGAGTGGTGAGGTTGTGGGGGAGCGGTACGAAGAATTCACCACCGGTGGCGCGAAGTGGGGGTAAATGGTTGACTCTGGGGTGAACTGGGGGGCAGAATGGGGCCCTGTGGGGAACCAGGGCTCGCACCGCCTGGTTCAGCAATCCCACGAGGCAGGTGCTCAGGCAGGAAAAGGTGGTGACGCGACGTGTTGTTCGTGGGGGCGTTCGATCGCCAACTCGACGACAAGGGCCGGCTGGCATTGCCGGCCACCTTTCGCGACCGCCTCGGTGAGCACTGCTACCTGGCCAAGGGGCAGGACAAGTGCGTCACCGTCGTCCCGTCAGCAACCTTCGAAGCGGAAGCGGCCGACCTCGCTGCCCGCGTCCGCAACGGCGAGGTGCCGCGCAACCAACTGCGCGCCCTCGCCTCGTCGGCCATCCTCGTCTCGCTCGACAAGCAGGGGCGCGTGAACATCGATGAGCAGCTCCGTGACTACGCCGACCTGCCGCTGGGTGAGCCCGTCACCGTCGCCGGCAGCTTCGACCGGCTCGAGCTGTGGGCCCCCCGTCGCTTCGAACTCGTCAACGACGACGGCACCGGCGATCTCGCTGGTGACGACCAGTGATGTCGGCCGACCGGCACAACCGACCACGAAACACCACAGAAGAGGAGGATGAGGCAGCACCACGAACCAGCCACACACGACATCACCGAGGTACCGACGGCCGCCGTCTCGACAACTGCGGCACTGCGATCTTCCGCCCATCTGCAGCCTTCCGGCGAGCACGATGGACAGCCCTCACTCCGCCCGCTGCCGTTTCGCACGACCGGGGAGACATCCCGGCGGCACCCGCGAACCGGAGGGCTGCAGATGGACGGAAGCGCACGGCCAGTACGCGATGAGCAGCGAACCCTTCCACCACCTGCCGGTGATGGCCCACGAGATCGTGGCCCTCTTCGAACGGGTGCCATCCGGGTTCGTACTCGACGCCACACTGGGTGGCGGCGGGCACGCCGAGCTGCTGCTCGAGCGTTGGCCGCACATCGGTGTCCTCGGGATCGATCGCGACGAACAAGCGCTTGCCGCCGCGCAGGCCCGTCTCGCCCGCTTCGGTGATCGATTGCGTGTGTACCAGTGCCGTTTCGACCGCCTCGACGAAGCCATGGAAGCGTTCTCCATCCAGTCCCTGTCCGGCGCCCTGTTCGATCTCGGGGTCAGTTCACCTCAGCTCGACGTGGCCGCACGCGGGTTCAGCTACCGCAACGAGGCGCCCCTCGACATGCGAATGGACCAGACGCAGCCGTGGTCGGCTGCCGACGTGGTGAACGGGTACCCGGCCGATCAGTTGGCGCGTGTGCTGCAGCAGTACGGCGACGAACGCTTCGCCCGGCGCATCGCCGCGGCGATCGTCGCCGCCCGTCCCATCGACTCGACGACCCGGCTGGCCGAAGTGGTCGTCTCGGCCATCCCTGCGGCGGCCCGGCGAACCGGTGGTCATCCTGCCAAGCGCACGTTCCAGGCGATCCGAATCGAGGTGAACGGCGAGCTCGACGCGTTGCCGGGAGCGCTCGACCTCGCGATGGAGCGCACCCTCCCCGGCGGCCGCGTCGCGGTGCTGTCGTACCACTCCGGCGAGGACCGCGTCGTCAAGGAGCACATGCGCTCGGCTGCCACTGGCGACTGCCCGTGCCCTCCGGAGCTGCCGTGCGTCTGTGATGCGGTGCAGACGGTGCGCATCGTTCGTGGCGTGCCGAAGACGCCGTCGAAGGACGAGCAGAGCACCAACCGTCGGGCCAGCAGCGCACGCCTTCGAGTGGTCGAACGAATCGCCGATACGCCCACGCGCGGTTGGCGCTGAGCCTCGACCCACATCACGACACGATCAACAACAGACTCATTCAGGACACGAGGTAACGACGATGGCAATGGCTGCTCGCAGTGAGCGGGCGATGGTGGTGCGCAGCAGGGTGCACGGAGGTGGTGCAGCCGACGCGCGTGTGATGGTGAAGCGGACAGCCGCTATCACCCACGTCGTCCCGCGCCCGCAGCTGGCCGTGGTGCCGCGACGCCGGCGCACCGCTCGGGTCATCGCCGCCGCCTGCACCGTCGTCTTCGGGCTGATGCTCGGAGCCGCCGCATTCCAGACCCAGCTGGCTCGCCGCCAGCTCAGCCTCGACACCCTCGATCGCGACATCCGCGCCGCTCACGAGCAATACGACGTGTTGCGTCGCGAGCGCGCAGAGCTGCGTTCACCGGGTCGGCTGGCTGCGGAAGCCACGAAGTTGGGCATGGTCGCGGCCACCCAGACCGAGTTCGTGGTGCTCGATGCCGATGTGGTGGCCACGGTGCAGCGCAGCGGGGCCAGCGGCACCGACGACCGCCCGGCAAGCGTCGATGAACAGTTCGAGCAGTACGCCGACGTGAAGGCCGAAGCCGGGGGAGCGCCATGAGCGCCGACACCCGTCGTCGCCATGGCGTGTCGGCGCCACTCGGTCGACGCGCCGCTGCGCCGGCCATTCAGCCTCGCGCGGTCACCACCGATCCGCGTGCTCGTCGTGGGGAGGTGCCGGCCACTGGTCGGGTCCACGCCCGCCGGAGCACCGGCCCGACTCCAGGCACGCAACCGCGCCGCGGTGGTGTGCAACCGCCGAAGACGACCGACACCCCCCGCCGCACCGAGCGCGATCGTCGTCGGCCCCGCGGCTCGGACAAGGTGGTCCG
>JBAVTH010000496.1:0-1777 GCA_049696035.1 Ilumatobacteraceae bacterium | reverse complement strand
ACGCAGGAACAGGTGTTCGGAAATTGTTATCGTTCCGAAATCTGGGACTCGGTGGATAACCCCGATTTCGGGCCGGGACTGACGCTCCTATGTCTGGTCAAGCGGTTTGGAGCCATTCTCGGTAGCGGTGGGCGAGGTCGTAGTCGGGGTAGGTGCCGAGCTCGGTTCGGGTGATCTTGCTGGGGTAGGTGCCGAGGGCGCGCGCGGCCGCTGCGATGGTGATGTTCTTGGCTTGTCGGGTGGTGCGGAGGTCGGCGAGTTCGGGCACGGCTAGGTCGCGAGTCAGGGCCCGGAAGACCTCGCGCACGATGGCGCGTTTGAGCATGCGCAGGATCTCCATGTCGTCACGCTGGGTGCGACGGTGGCGGTCGACGAAGTCGCGGGTGGCGTGGTGGCAGCTCATCCGGGACAACGCGATGGTGTGCAGAGCGTGGTTGGCGGCTCGGTCGCCGCCGCGAGAGAGCCGGTGGCGTTTGGTCTTGCCGGAGGAGGCCTGGACTGGGGCGGTGCCGCACAGGGCGGCGAAGGATGCCTCGCTGCGCAGTCGGTCGGGGTTACCGCCGGCGGTGATGGTCAGCTGGGCGGCGCTGATCGGGCCGACTCCGCGCATGGCCAGCAGTTGGGGATGGCTGGCTGTGATGAGCTCCCGCAGTTGTTGTTCCAAGGTGTCTGCTTGCTGGGTGAGGAACTGGTGACGCTGCGCCAGCATCTTCAGCGCGGTCAACACCGCGGCGACCGCCCCGTCTTGGGTGCGTGGGCGGCAGCCTGCCAGCGCGGCGATGAGCTTGTGCTCCTTCAGGGGGCGGTACTTCTCGCGTATCTCGATGGGAGCAGTGATCAGCAGATGGTGGATCTGATTGATCGCCGCAGTGCGTGCCTTGATCGCGGACCGGCGGGCGATGTGTAGGGCACGGATGCCGGCGATGTCCTCAGACTTCGGCGCAGCCTCAGCGCGGCCGGCCAGGACCGCATGGGCGGCCTGGTAGGCATCGAGCGGGTCGGACTTGCCGTGTCGACGACGCTCGGACCGGTCAGGGCGGGTCACCTCGCGGACCGTGATGCCGGCGGCGGTAGCGAGCCGAGTCAGACCAGTCCCGTAGGAGCTGGTGCCCTCGATCCCGATCACGACCAGGGCACCGAACCCGACCAGGAACGCCAGCGCGTCACGGTAGCCAGAGGGAGTGGTCGAGAACTCACGATCGCCAAGTTCTCGTCCGAGATCGTCGATCGCCGCGACGTGGATGGTGTCGGCGTGGGTATCCACCCCACCGATCACCGTGAGTACTGCTGGAGCCGCTGTCATGATGGAACTGCCTTCCGTGTCGATTCGGATTTGGTCGACGCCGGTCGGGCAGCCAGACAGGACATTGATGAGGCGCTTGCCAGGCTCTTATTAGGTCATGTCCGCCCGGCCGGCGAACGGAACCCCAGACGCCGGACCGGCCAATCGGTGGTCAGTCCAGCAGGACGACAGTCGGTGGATGAGCCACGACGCCTGGGGATAGAGCCATCATCAATGTCGGTGGGCCCTGCTTGGATTGGGGTATGAGCCAGTCACCGCAGCAGTCGCACCCGTCGGGTTCTCCCGGCGCGCTGCTGAGTGCTGCGCGGGCTCATCAAGCCAACGTCCGCACCGGTGAGCTCGGGATGTTCACGACCGCAGTGGAGTGGGCGGCGGTCCATGAGGTCCCGGTCGGTGAGGGTGATGCCTTCTGGGTCTACGGCAACGAGGTCCCCCTGGCCGGTGAGGGCGTGCCGGCGGTCGGGGAGTACGCCG
>JBAVTH010000495.1:0-1534 GCA_049696035.1 Ilumatobacteraceae bacterium | reverse complement strand
TCGGCTGTGGCGATGCTGATGGTCTGGCTGGGCACTTCGGTGGGGGCGCTTGCATGGGGCGTCGTCGCCTCGGCCGTCGGCGTGCGCACTTCGCTGCTGGCCGCAGCGGTGCTCAACGTCGCCGTCGCGGCAGTCGCGGCGCTGGTGTTGCCGGTGACCCCCTACCGCGGCTCGCTCGAGCCGTCGTCGCTCATCGATGCCTCGGGGTCGTAGGCGCTCAGCTGTTGCAGCATCAGCATCGGCGCGCCCTCTGCGGCCGACGCGGCCAGGTCGACCGTAGCCACCAGGCGCCATTCACCGTCGCCCTCCGGGTCGATGAGCTGTTGGGTGACGACCCAACGTGTCGGTTCCTCGGTCAGGGCGAAGTTGGCGGCTGCGCGCGCGTTGCCGTCGATCGCGATCGAGCCGTACGCCTGCCAGTACGGCGCCATCGCCGCGGCCAGACGTTCTGCGCTCCAACCGCTGCGCTCGGCCAGGGCCCCGTACGAACGCCGAGCGAGCAGTTCCACCCAGCCGAAGGCAGCGGTGCGCACGGCGGTGCGCCACGCGGGGGGTGGCCCGATGCGGCCGATCGACGGGGCTTCGGGCACGACGTGCTCGTGGACGGGTTTGCCCGCCAGCAGCGCCCACTCGTCGAGCAAGGTCGCGTCGGTGGCCCGGATGAGCTCACCCAGCCACTCGACGACGTCTTCCAGCGCATCGGTGTACACGTCGTCGGGCAACGAGCGGTCGAGCGCGCGCCACGCGTCGGTCAGGTAGCGCAGCACCAGCCCCTCGCTGCGCTCCAGCCGGTAACGCCGCACGAACGTCGCGAAGGTGTCGCCGCCTTCGAGCATCTCGCGCAGGATCGACTTCGGCGACGGGCTCTCGTGGATCCAGGGGTGGTGCTGGTGATACGCGTGGAAGCAGTCGTCGAGCAGTTCGGCCAGCGGCTTTGGCCAGGTGATCGACTCCAGTTGCTCCATGCGCTCCTCGTACTGCATGCCTTCCGCCTTGAGACGCGCGACCGCGGCGCCCTTGGCGGCGTTCTGCTGCGCGAACAGGATCTGGCGGGGGTCGTCGAGCACGGCCTCGACGACGCTGACGACGTCGAGCAGGTACGCAGGATCCTCGCGGTCGAAGGTGGCGATCACCTCGATGGCGAACGGGGTCAGTGGTGCGGAGAAGCGCAGTGTGGCCCTCTCGTCGCTGCCCTCGACCAACGACCCCACCCGCACGCCGGTGCAGCGACCGTTCGCGTCTCGCAACCGCTCGGCGACGCCTGCCGCCTCCAGACTGCGGTACACGGCGATCGCCCGCTTGGTGTGCTGGCGGCGCCGTGCGGGCGCGTCGTGGTTGGTGCGCAGCAGGTGCTTCAGCGCGGCTGGCCCGTCGGGCCGGCCGAGCACGCCGGCAACCAGGTCGGCGGTGACGCGAAAGCGCGACGTGAGCGGCTCGGGCCGGGCGGCGATGATGCGATCCATGGCGGCCTCGTCGTAGTTGACGAAGCCCTCCGGTGGCTTGGCCCTGGTGGCCTTTCGGCGGGCCTTGGGGT
>JBAVTH010000494.1:0-9842 GCA_049696035.1 Ilumatobacteraceae bacterium | reverse complement strand
GGGCTCACTCGTGCCACGGTGTCCAGCCTGGTGGCCGACCTCATCGAGCGCGGCATGGTGAAGGAGGTCGGTCCCGAGTCGGATCAGCGGGTCGGCCGCCCCGCCACCATGCTGCGACTTGACGGTTCGCAGCTGGTCACGCTCGGCATGGAGATGGACGTCGGGTTCACGGCGGTGCTCGCCAACGACCTGGCCGGCACCTGTGTGTACCAGCGCCGCCGCCAGATCAGCGGTGCCTCGCTGGCGTTCGAGCAGCTGCTGCCGACCTTGGTGAAGGAGCTGCGGCGGGCGATCGAGGCGGTGGAGGCCGATGGCCGCCGCGTCGTCGGTCTCACGGTTGCGGTGCCCGGGATCGTGGATGTCGGGCACGGTGTGGTCACCAGGGCGCCGAACCTCGGCTGGCGGATGGCGCCATTGGGGGAGCGCTTGCGGTGGGCGTTGGGCGGGCAGCTACCGATCACGATCGACAACGAGGCCAACCTGGGTGCACTCGCCGAGTTCCGCGTCGGCCCACATGCGGGCACGAACCATCTCGTCTACCTGATGGCGGCAAGCGGGGTGGGCGCCGGCATCGTGATCGACGGCGAGCTGTTCCGCGGTGCATCCGGCGCCGCTGGTGAGGTGGGGCACACGACAGTGCAGCCCAAGGGGTTGCCCTGCGCCTGCGGCAGCGTCGGCTGCTGGGAGACCATGGTCGGTCTGCGCGCTCTGCTGCACGACGCGGTTCCCGACCTGGCGCCGGGCATTCTTCGCGACCGCCGCCTGAGCCCGGAAGCGAAGCTGGCACCCGTCATCGCGCGCGCCACCGCGAACAACCCGATCGCCATCAAGGGCTTGCGCAAGTTCGGCCGCTGGCTCGGCATCGGGTTGGCCAACATCGTCGACACGTTCAACCCGCAGGTGATCGTGCTCGCCGGCTTCGTGCCCTGGGTGGCGCCATGGGTGATGGAGGAGGCCATCAAGGCGTTGAGGGCCAACGCGCTCAGCGAGTCCGTCGACGTGTGCCGCATCGAGTTGTCGACGCATGGATACTCCGCTGCCGCGCTCGGTGGCGCCATCCACGCGTCCGAGCGCCTGTTCGCCTCGCCGAACCTCGTGGCGCTGCCGCACGAATCCCGCTGAGCGCGACGCCGTCGTCGAGCCGAATCGTCCACTCCTCGGCGTTCGATGAGCTGGCGTTTGCACCTGGAGGAGTGCTACGGTCCACCGCGTGGCCGCCAGAGGGGGCCGCGTGAACAGCACTTCAGACAGGTTCTGAACTAACTCACATGGGGAGAAGCCAGATGCGCATTCGAGTTCCGGTTGCAATCGCAGTGGGAGCCACCTTGCTCCTCGCTGCGTGCGGCGACGACGACAGCAAGAGCGATTCCACGTCCGCGCCCACGACGGCGGCTGCATCGGGGGACACCACCGCTCCCGCCGGTGGCGACTGCGTTGTCGGCGTGTCGTGGAACAACTACCAGGAAGAGCGCTGGGCGAAGTGGGACGAGCCCGCGCTGAAGGCAGCCATCGAAGCAGGCGGCGGCACCTATGTGTCGAACGACGCCAAGTCGTCGGCCGAGACCCAGGCCAGCAACCTCGAGAACCTCATCACGCAGGGTGCCAAGGTTCTGGTCGTGCTCGCGCAGGACGGTGAAGCGATCAAGCCCGCCGTCGCCAGCGCGATTGCCGGCGGTGTGCCGGTCATCGCCTACGACCGCCTGATCGAGGACCCGAATGCCTTGTACATGACGTTCGACAACGTCGAGGTCGGTCGCATGATCGCCCGCTCGGTGTTCGAGAAGGTCCCCACGGGCAAGTACGTCATCATCAAGGGCGCCAGCACCGACGCCAACGCCGACTTCTTGCGCGGTGGCTTCGAAGAGGTGATCGGTGATGCGGTGAAGAGCGGCGACATCGAGATCGTCGGCGAGACCTACACCGACAACTGGGATCCCGCCAACGCCCAGACCGAGATGGAGCAGTTCCTCACCGCGACCGACAACAAGGTCGACGCAGTGCTCTCGGAGAACGACGGCATGGCCGGCGGCGTCATCGCGGCGCTCGAGGCCCAGGGTCTCGCCGGGAAGACCGTTGTTTCGGGTCAGGACGGCGAGCAGGCAGCCCTCAACCGGGTTGCTGTCGGCACGCAGACCGTGAGCGTCTGGAAGGACGCCCGCCAGCTCGGCACCGCTGCCGGCGAAGCGGCCCTCGCACTGTGCAAGGACCCCAGCGCCGCTGCGGTTCCCGGCACGGCGACGTTCACGACCCCTGGGGGCAACGACGTTGCCTCGGTCCTCCTCAAGCCGATCCCCGTCAGCCAGGACAACCTGGATCTCGTGCTGGACGCCGGTTGGATCGACAAGGCAACGCTCTGCGACGGCGCTGATGCCGCTGTCGTGAAGGTCTGTGCCTGACCGATAGCCGAGTTGTAGGTTGAGCGAACACCCCCCGTTCGGACGTGAGTCCGGACGGGGGGTTTTGCTTTAGTGTGAGGGAACCGTGACGAGGATGAGGCGATCATGACGATGGGCGACGATGAGGCATTGACGGTGCCGGCTGCCACCAGGCAGCGGCGATCCGTTCGAGAGATGGTCGCCGCGAGCGAGATCGACACGCGCCTCATCGGCATGTTGGTAGCCCTTGCCGTGATCTGGATCGGGTTCCACCTGATGTCGGATGGCAAGTTCATCACGTCCCGAAACATCTGGAACCTGTCCGTGCAGAGCGTCTCGATTGCGATCATGGCGACGGGCATGGTCCTCATCATCGTCAGCCGCAACATCGACCTTTCCGTCGGATCGCTGCTCGGCTTCCTCGGCTACACGATGGCGCTCGTGCAGACCGACGGGCGCATCTCGGTGTTGGGCCTGAACATCACGATCGATGCCCTCCGCGACAACCCCTGGTACACATGGGTGGTTGCGCTCGCTCTCGGCCTCTTGCTCGGTGCCATCATCGGAGGGTTGCAGGGCGCGATCATCGCCTACGTCGGAGTGCCGGCGTTCATCGTCACCCTCGGCGGTTACCTGGCATGGCGGGGACTGATCTTCCGCACCGGTGGCAAGCAGGGTCAGACCCTCTCGCCGCTCGACGATACGTTCCGGAACCTGGGCGGCGCACCCGAACGCTCCCTCGGCGAGTGGAAGTCGTGGGTGGTGGCAGCCCTGGTGTGCCTTGGCATCGTGGTCACCATCGTCCTCGCTCGGCAGCGCCGCCGCCGCCACAACCTTCCTGTGCGGTCGCTCTCGGTTGACGCCGGGCTTGCCGTCGGCGGTTGCGCTGCGGTGCTCCTGGGCGTGTGGTTGGTTGCCGTCCGCTACTCCGCGCCGAAGACAGGCGAGGCCGTCGGCATCGCCTACCCGGTGCTCATCCTGGTCGGGGTCACCTTGTTGATGACGTATCTGGCCAAACGTCGCCGCTTCGGCCGCTATGTGTATGCGTACGGTGGCAACCCGGAGGCAGCCGAGCTCGGCGGCATCAACACCCGTCGCACGATCACCTACACCTACATGGTGATGGGCATGCTGTGTGCGCTCAGCGCGGCGATCCAGACTGCCCGACTGGACTCGGCCACCACCAACCTCGGCGTGCAGAACGAGCTCGACGTCATTGCCGCCGCCGTCATCGGTGGCACGTCGTTCGCTGGTGGCATCGGCACCATCCCCGGAGCCGTCCTCGGCGCCGTCATCATGCAGTCGCTGCGCTCGGGCATGTCGTTGCTCAACATCGACTCCCCGTCGCAGGACATCGTCGTCGGTGTCGTGCTGGTCACCGCGGTGGCCATCGATGCACTGCTGCGTCTGCGTCGCCGGGCCGGCGTGCTCGGGGCGCTCGGGGCCGGCGCGCTCGTGGCCGCATGGGTCATCCAGACCGGCCGCCCCTAGGCAGAAGGAACAGCTCCAATGACTGAAACCTCCACCACCAGCGAGATCATGCACTCGCGCCGCGACGCTCCGCTCTGCGAGTTCCGCGACATCAAGGTGGCCTTCGGCGGCTTGCACGCGGTCGACGGCGTCTCCATCGACCTGTACCCGGGCGAGGTCGTCGCCGTGGTAGGTGGCAACGGTGCCGGCAAGTCCACGCTGATGCACACGCTCTCAGGTGCTCGCCCCGCCGACGCGGGCCAGATCTACATCAACGGTTCCTACGCCGCCATCCACAACCCGCGCGACGCGCGTGTCTTCGGTGTAGAGGTGATCTACCAGAAGCTGGCATTGGCCGACAACATCGATGCCGCCGGCAACGTGTTCCTCGGGCGCGAGCTCACCACGGCGACGGGCTCGCTCGACGACGAGGCGATGGACTCGGCCACGCAGAAGGTGATGCAACGGCTCAACCCGCGCTTCAAGAACCTGAAGACCGCGGTGAAATCGCTGTCGGGTGGCCAGCTCCAGTCGGTGGCGATCGCCCGCGCAGTGCACTTCAACGCACGAATCCTGATCATGGACGAGCCCACCGCTGCGCTCGGCCCCGCCGAGACCGCCCAGGTGCGCGAGCTCATCACCCAGCTCAAGTCCGAAGGCATCGGCATCTTCCTGATCAGCCACGACATCCACGACGTGTTCGACCTGGCCGACCGCATCAGCGTGATGCTGCAGGGCAAGCTCGTCGGCACCGTGAACAAGCACGAGGTCACCAAGGACGAGCTCTTGGCGATGATCATCATGGGCAAGCAGCCGGCGAGCCTCTCGGACGCCGGCACCGCCGACATCCGGAAGTAGTTGCTCCGACCCGTCGATCCGACGCGGGCGGGGCGGTGCTAGGAGTGCGGACGGTAGTTGGCCTGCGACTGGCGTATCTCCGCCCACGCGGCATCTCGCCCGGCGAGGCCGGCGGTCGATGACGTCTTACCCGGCTCGAGCGCCTTGTACACCTCGAAGAAGTGCTGGATCTCCTCCACGAGCTGCGGGGTGAGGTCCTCGAGGTCGTGCACGTCCTGCCAGCGTGGCTCCTTGGGCGGTACGCAGATCAGCTTGGCGTCCTCGCCGGCCTCGTCGTGCATGTAGAGCACGCCGACCGGCCGAGCTTGCACCCAGATGCCCGGGTACACCGGGTCCTCCAGCAGCACCAGGGCATCCAGCGGGTCACCGTCGCCGCTGAGCGTCTCGGGCACGAAGCCGTAGTCGGCCGGATAGGTGGTGGCAGTGAACAACCGGCGGTCGAGGAAGACCCGGCCTGTCTCGTGATCGATCTCGTACTTGTTGCGGCTGCCACGAGGGATCTCGATGACGACCTGGATGCAGTCCGGGGGGAGCTCTTTCGACATGCCACGCATGCTGGCACACGGCGGTGCGCTCCCGGCAACGCCACCTCGGGTGCCGCCACCCTCGGGCAGACGCCGAGGACGGATGAGGCAGCCGTAGCGTGGATGACATGCAGCTCGAGCCGATCACGCCGACGGCACCACGGCCGGTCGGGCGCACGGTGTTCACGCAGGAGTGGATGCACCTGACGTTCGTCCACTGGGCTGTCGACCCGTCGACAGTGGCCTCGTTCCTGCCGTCCGGGGTGCGGCCCGACGTGTTCGATGGGGCGACCTATGTCGCACTCGTGCCGTTCTCGATGGAGCACATCGGCCTCTTCGGTGCGCCGGCGATTCCCTACTTCGGCACCTTCCTGGAGACCAACGTCAGGTTGTACGGCGTCGACGAGCAGGGCCGACGGGGCGTCGTGTTCTGCTCGCTGGAGGCATCGCGTCTGCTCACCGTCGCCGTCACTCGCTGGACCACCGGGCTCAACTACCTGTGGGCGCAGATGCGGATGGAACGCGACGGCGCTCGCGTCGCGTACACCACGCGTCGCCGCTGGCCCGGCCCGCGAGGTGCCGGCTCGAACGTGGTCGTGGAGGTGGGGGAGGAGATAGAGCCCTCGCCGCTCGAGCACTTCCTCACCGCCCGATGGGGCCTGTTCCTGCCCGACCGGCGAGGGCGAACCCGCTACTGGCCCAACGAACATCCTCAGTGGCCCCTGCGGGCCGCCCGCCTGATCCATCTCGACGACGAGCTCCTCGCGTCGGCGGGCTTTCCGGCGCTCGCCGCGCAGCCACCGATCAGCGTGCTGCACTCCGCCGGTGTGGCGGTTCGCTTCGGGGCACGGCGACCACCAGTTCACACAGACGTCACGAAACGCTGACAGTCCGCGCGAAGAGGATCACTAAGGTCGCCAGACGATGGAGACGTTCGTGGTTCGACTGTGGTTGCCCGACCGGCCTGGCGCGCTCGGCCAGGTGGCCAGCCGCATCGGTGGCGTGCACGGTGATGTCATCGGCATCGAGATCCTCGAGCGCGGTGGCGGCAGCGCGATCGACGACCTCACCGTCAGCCTGCCCGATGCGAGCCTCGTGGAACTGCTGATCGCCGAGATCCGTCAGGTCGACGGAGTGGCGGTGGAGGACGTGCGTCCAGTGGCTCCCGATCGGCCGAACGGCCGCATGGCCGCGCTCACGACCGCGGCGGCCATCGTGGCGGCCCCGAACGACCTCCGGCTGGCCACCGGCTGCACCTCCATGCGCGACCTGCTCGACGCCGACTGGGCAGTGGCGATGTGCGCGGACGGCCCTGCGGCGGTGGCCCGAGCGGGGGATGTGCCGGCGATGGAGTGGCTGGCAGCGTTCCTGATCGGCAGCGAGCACCTCGCCGCCGAGCACGAGCACACTCCTGGCGACCTGGTCTGGTGCCGCCTCCCGCGGCGCCGAGTCGCGCTCGCGGCGGGCCGCGCCGGGCGTGTGTTCCACGCACGCGAACGTGACGAGTTCCGGATGCTGGGTGGCATCGTCGACCAGCTCGACTGAACCTGCCCTCGGCGCCCGTGCGGGATATCCACCGCCGATCGGCGGCCTGTCCCGCGTAGCATGCGCTGTGTGAAGCCCGTCGAGAAGTCCGCGAAACTCGCCAACGTCTGCTACGACATCCGTGGCCCGGTGCTCGACCGAGCTCGCGAGATGGAGGAAGAGGGCCAGAAGATCATCAAGCTGAACATCGGCAACCTCGCCGTGTTCGGCCTCGAGCCGCCCGACGAGATCGTGCAGGACATGATCCGCAACCTGCCGCACTCGGCCGGGTACACCGACAGCAAGGGCCTGTTCGCCCCACGCAAGAGCATCGTGCACTACACGCAGGAGAAGCACATCGCCGGAGTCGCCGTCGACGACGTCTACCTGGGCAATGGTGCCAGCGAGCTGATCGTGATGAGCCTGCAGGCACTGCTCGACGATGGCGACGAGGTGCTGGTGCCGGCACCCGACTACCCGTTGTGGACCGCTGCGGTCTCGCTGTCGGGCGGCCGCCCGGTGCACTACCTGTGCGACGAGCAGTCCGACTGGTTCCCCGACATCAGCGACATCCGCGACAAGATCACCTCCGCCACCAAAGCGATCGTCGTGATCAACCCCAACAACCCGACGGGGGCGCTGTACTCCGACGACGTGCTGCGCGAGATCCTGGAAGTGGCTCGACAGCACGAGCTGATCGTGTTCGCCGACGAGATCTACGACAAGACGCTCTACGACGGCAACACCCACACCAGCATCGCCTCGCTCGCCGACGACGTGCTGTGCGTGACGTTCAACGGCCTCTCCAAGAACTACCGGGCCTGTGGCTACCGCGCCGGCTGGATGGTCGTCTCCGGCGAGAAGCGCCACGCCAAGGACTACATCGAAGGCCTCGACATGCTGGCCTCGATGCGTCTGTGTTCGAACACGCCCGGTCAGCTGGCCATCCAGACCGCGCTCGGCGGGTATCAGAGCATCGCCGATCTGGTAGCACCCACCGGTCGCCTGTGTCGTCAACGCGACCTCGCCCATGAGATGCTCACCCAGATCCCCGGCGTCACCTGTGTGAAGCCGAAGGCAGCGCTCTACATGTTCCCGAGGCTGGACCCGAAGGTGTACCCGATCGCCGACGACCAGGAGTTCGCCTACGAACTGCTGGCGGAGGAGAAGCTGCTGATCGTCCAGGGCACCGGGTTCAACTGGCCGGCGCCGGATCACTTCCGGCTGGTGTTCCTGCCGCCCACCGACGACCTCGGCGAGGCGTTGCACCGCATCGAGCGCTTCCTCGGCAACTACCGCAAGCGTCACGCCGCCTGACGGGCCGAGCCGTCAGATGTAGCCGAGCCGCTTCGCCTCCGAGGTGAGATCGGCGCGGTGATCGGGGTGGGCAACTGCGATCAGGGCCTTCGTCCGCTCGCGGACGGTCTTCGATCGCAGCTCGGCCACCCCGAACTCGGTGACCACCTTGTCGACGGTGTTCTTCGAGTTGGTGACGACCTCGCCGACACCGAACTGAGGGACGATGCGGCTGACCGTGCCGTTGGCGGCGGTGGAGTGCAGCACGATGAAACCCTGGCCACCCTCGGAGTACATGGCGCCGCGGGCGAAGTCGACCTGCCCACCCGACGACGAGTAGTAGTGGCCCCCCAACGTCTCCGACGCGCACTGGCCGAGGAAGTCGACCGACAAAGTGGCGTTGATCGAAACGAAGTGACGCTCACGGCTGAGCAACCGGGGGTCGTTCACGTAGCGGGCGCTCCACAGTTCGATGGCGGTGTTCTCGTGGAGGAAGTCGTACAGCCGCTGGGTACCGAGCGCGAACGTGCCCACCACCTTGGTGCGGTTGTGCAGCTTGCGCACGCCGTTGACGACGCCGCGTTCGACGAGATCGACCAGGCCGTCGCTGAGTAGTTCGGTGTGCACACCCAGGTCGCGGTGGTGGGCGAGCGCAGTCATGATGGCGTTGGGGATGGCGCCGATGCCCGTCTGCAGGCAGGCGCCGTCGGGGATTCGATCGGCGACGAAGCCGGCAATCGTGTCGTCTTCTTCTTCCATCTCGGGCGGAGGCACCTCGGCCAGCGGATGATCGTTGACCATCCAGCCCGCCACCTGGCTGACGTGGATCTGGTTGCGGCCGAACGTGCGCGGCATCTGCGGGTTGACTTCCAGGAAGAAGCGGGCGCGGCCGATGAAGCTGCTGGTGTAGTCGGCGCTGACGCCCAGGCTGAAGTAGCCGTGCCGGTCGGGCGGGGCGGCGGCGGCCAGGACGAGCGGATCGTTGGTCCTGCCCTGCATGTGGCTGAACACTTCGCTGAAGTGGTTGGGGACGAGGTCGACGGTGCCCGCCAGGTAGCAGGGGCGAGTGATGGGCGACAGGAAGTACGAGACGTGTCGCAGCCGATCGCCGTAGGCGCGGTGCAGGTAGGGCCGGTCGGTGAGCGCGTGCATCTGGTGCACCGTGACGCCGTCGATGTCGCCTCTCGCCCCGGCGGCATCGATCGCGTCGAGCAGGGCGTTGGGCTCACCGTTGGCGAGCGGCACGATCAGATCGCTGTGGGGCCGGATGTGCTCGAGCACCGCTTCGGCCGAATCCGACGGGGCTGGGCCATGGACGTAGGGATGCAGGGGCTCGTTCAGTGGGAGATCCAATCTCGTGAGCGTTCGACGGCACGCAGCCAGGTGGCGTGGCCGAGATCGGCAAGGAGGCGATCAGGGTTGGGCTGGAAGACGGCATCCTGCGTCCACTCGGCGCCGATGGCCTGCAGCGACGGCCACACGCCTTCCGCCAGGCCCGCCAGGTAGGCGGCGCCGAGCGCCGTGGTCTCCTGGTCGGTGGGGCGCCGGACCGGAACGCCCAGCTGATCGGCCTGCATCTGCAGCATCTCGTTCATCACCGAGGCGCCACCGTCGACCCGCAGATCCTGGATGTCCACGCCTGCTGCCGCGGACATGGCCTGCACGGCGTCGCGGGTCTGATACGCCATCGCTTCGACGACGGCACGCGCGATGTGGCCCTTGGTGCTGCCGCGGGTGATGCCCACGATGGTTCCGCGCGCGTACGGGTCCCACCATGGACTGCCCAGCCCGGCGA
>JBAVTH010000493.1:0-3490 GCA_049696035.1 Ilumatobacteraceae bacterium | reverse complement strand
GCCGCAGGGACGGCACGGGGTGAAGGCACTAGCCTGGACCGCGATATGGGCTTGCAGTCGTTCGAGCACGGTTTGGAGCGTATGGTCGAGGGCGTGTTTTCCCGCGGTTCACGATCCAGCATCCGTCCAGTCGAACTGGGGCGGCGTCTCCTGCGCGACATGGACGATCATCGCAGCGTCGATGTCAAGGGCCGGCGCATCGTGCCGAACGTGTTCGCCATCCGCCTCAGCGCCCGCGACCACGCGGCGTTCGCCGACATCGAGGAAGCGCTCAACACCGAGTTGTGCGAAACCGCACGCGAATACGCCCGAGCCGAGGGCTACCACTTCATGGGCCCGGTCGTCGTCGAGATGGTGGTCGACAACGGCCTCAAGGCGGGCCGCTTCACCACCACCTGCCGCATGAAGGAAGCCGGCGGCGGCGTCGGCGCCGGGGCGCTGGTGCTGGCCAGCGGCGAGCGCATCACGCTCGGCCAGCAAGTGGTCACCATCGGCCGCCTGCCCGATTGCACGATCCCGGTCAACGACGCCAACGTCAGCCGTCGTCATGCCGAGGTGCGGCCCGCCGGGTCGGCGTTCGTGGTCGTCGATCTGGGCAGCACCAACGGCACCAAGGTCAACGGCACACGCATCGAAGGCGAGCGGTCGCTCGCCGATGGCGACATCGTCAGCGTCGGCAGCACCCACGTGCGCTTCGAGGCCTCGTGAGCGAGGCACAACTCAACATCCTCAACTACGCGCTCCTGGCGTTGCTCTACCTGTTCTTCGCCCGGGTGCTGTGGGCGGTGTGGAGCGAGGTCCGCGGGCCGCGCCTTGGCGTGCAGCACCCTCAGGCCACTGCCCGAACCGGTCGCGACGCCACCACCCCGGCCGAACGGCCGGCCACGCCGGTGGCCCCCGCCCCGGCCGCCAAGGCCTTGCGCGCCAAGCGCGGCACCCCCAGCCGCTTGGTCGTGCTGGAGCCGAAGGTGCGCAAGGGCTCCGCGTACCCGATCGCCGGCGAGGTCACGCTCGGCCGTGCACCCACCTGTTCCATCGGGTTGCCCGACGACACGTTCGCCTCACAACTGCACACTCGCCTGTACGTGAGCGGCGGTGCACTGTGGGTGGAGGATCTCGGGAGCACGAACGGCACGCACGTCAACGGTGGCCGCATCTCGGCGCCGCTGCAGCTCGCCATCGGCGATCGGGTGCAGATCGGCAGCACCATCTTCGAGACGCAGTGATGTGCCCATGACCGACCTGCCCACCACACCTGCGCTCGCCTGGGGCGCCGCCACCGACACCGGCCGCGTGCGCACCGAGAACGAGGATGCGTTCATTGCCGAGCCCCTGGTCTACGGCGTTGCCGATGGCATGGGTGGGCATGCCGCCGGCGAGGTTGCCAGCGCCATCGCCGCGGGCACGCTGCGCGACCGCCTCGGTGGCGGTGCGCAGTCGGTCGACGTCGTGGTCGCCGCCGTGGTCGAGGCGAACGCGGCCATCTTCCAAGGCGCGCACAACAACTCCGCACAGCGGGGCATGGGCACCACGCTCACCGCGATGGTGGTGCTCGCCGACGAAGGATCGCGCCGGCTGGCGTTGGCGAACGTCGGCGACAGCCGTACCTACGTGATGCGCTCGGGTCGCCTGCGCCGGGTCACCATCGACCACAGCTACGTGCAGGAACTGGTGTCCACCGGGCACATCACCGAGGCCGAGGCGCGCAGCCATCCGCGACGCAACATCGTCACCCGTGCGCTCGGCATCGAGCCCAACGTGCGCGTCGACACCTGGGTGCTGCCGTTCGTGCTGGGCGACCGCTACGTGCTGTGCAGCGACGGTCTGGTCGACGAGGTCGACGACGACGAGATCGCCGAGGTGCTCGCGGCCAACCCCACCCCGCAGGCAGCCGCCGACGCCCTGGTGGCCGCGGCCAACGAGCACGGCGGCCGCGACAACGTCACGGTGGTGGTGGTCGACGTGCTGGAGGGCGACGAGCCGCCGCACGAGTCGGTCGACCTCGACATCGACGTCGCCTGGGACGACGAAGGCGAGGCTCACCACGAGCGCCTGATCGATGCCGAGGCGGGCACCGCCGATGGTGCCGCGGCCCAGGCGGGCGCCGCGGCTGCTGCCACGGCAGTGCTTCCGGTCGTGCAGGGCGACGCCAGGTCGCGACGATTCGGGCTCGGCTCACTGCTGTTCCTCCTTGCGATCGCGGCGATCGCCACGCTGACGGTCACGCTCGTGCTGGTCGTGCGCCACAACGCGAACAAGGAACCCACGACGACCACCACCACGACGTCGTCGACCACATCCACCACGTCCACCACGGTCGACAGCACGTCGTCCATCGCGCCCTCGTCCACCATCGTGGCGGTCTCCACCACCGCCGGCCTGCCTGCATCGTCCGTGCCCACCACCAGCGGCGGCTGACCCGGTATGAGCCAGAAGTCGCCCGTCGCCGCGGCTCGCCGCAACAGCGAGCTCGGCCTGGTGGTGATGGCCGCGGGCATCACCGCGGTTGCCTACGTCCTGGCCTCGTTGGGCAAGAACTCGACGATGCCGGCCACGCTCGTGCCGTTCCTCGTCGCCTTGCTGGGCATGCTGTTCGTCGCCCACATCGCGATCAGGCTGCTGGCCCGCGGCGCCGACGGCACCCTGCTGCCGCTGGCCATCCTGCTGCACGGCATCGGCTACGTGATGATCGCCCGGCTCAGCGAGCGGCGCGCGGCCTTGCAGACCACCTGGACGTTCGTCGCGATCGTGGCCTTCGTGGTCACCCTGCTGGTCGTGCAGCGGCCTCCCGACCTGGCGCGCTACAAGTGGACGTTCCTGTTCGTCGGCGTCGGCGGGCTGCTGGCACCACTGGTCCCCGGGTTGGGCACCAGCGTGGGCGGCGCCCGCATCTGGGTGAGCCTGGGGCCGGTCAACATCCAGCCGGGCGAGTTCGCCAAGATCGCGCTGGCGCTGTTCTTCGCGGCCTACCTCGCCGACAACCGCGAGCTGATCGCGGCCGGCACCCGACGCTTCGGGTTCATCCGCATCCCCGAGCTGCGCTACGTGCTGCCGATCACGCTCTCCTGGGCGTTCGCCGTCGCGGTGATGGTGGCCGAGAAGGATCTCGGCTCGGCCCTGCTGTTCTTCACCCTGTTCACCGTGATGATGTGGGTGGCGACCGAGCGGGCCATCTACCTCGTGCTCGGTGTGACCATCTTCTCCGGGGCGGCGTACATCGCGTGGCGGCTGTTCGATGTCGTGCAGACGCGGGTGGCCATCTGGCGCGACCCATGGAGCCAGTACGAGGGCAAGGGGTACCAGCCGGCACAGGCGATGTTCGCGTTCGCCAACGGTGGCACCGGTGGCACCGGCCTGGGGCTGGGCAACCCGTCGAAGATCCCGGCCGCCAGCACCGACTACGTGTACGCCGCGATCGGCGAAGAGATGGGCCTGATCGGCGCCACGGCCGTCATCATCGCCTTCCTGCTGCTGCTCGGTGCCGGCCTCC
>JBAVTH010000492.1:0-5095 GCA_049696035.1 Ilumatobacteraceae bacterium | reverse complement strand
GGCTACCTCGACTGACGACGGTCGGCGACGGTCGACTTGGCGCGACGTGCGACTGATCCGGTGAACACCGTCCTCACCAGATCTCCGGTCTCGTCAGTTCGATTTCGATTCGGCTGCCGCAGAGCCGCTGCGGGGCACCTCGAGCATTCGGAATCGAACTGACGAGACGGGACGGGGCGAGACGGGGCGAGACGGAACGAGACGGAACGAGGCGCGACGAAGCGGGACGACGTCGTGAGCCTGCCGTCGCTCACGCAGTGGTCGAGCCGGCGGCCGCAGCGCGGCTCGGCAGCCAGCGCAGCGCCATCGCGGCTCCCATGAGCGTGACACCGGCCGACACCCACGACCCGAGATGGAAGCCGTCGAGGAAGGCCGAGTTGACCGCGCCCTGCACCAGCCGACCTGCCTCCGGCCCGGCCTGGAGACCGGTCTGGCGAGCCACTTCCGCACCTGCACCGACCGACTGCTTGGCCGCGGCCAGCGCCTCGGGTGGCACGGCGGTCCCGGCGAGCAGATCACCGAGCTTGCTCGAGTACACCGAGGCGAACAGGCTGCCGACGATGGCCACGCCCAGCGTGCCGCCCAGCTCGCGAGCGGTGTCGTTGACCGCCGAGCCGACGCCGGCCTTCTCCGGCGGCAACGAACCCATGATCGCCTCCGTCGCCGGTGCATTCACCAGGCCCAACCCACCTCCCATGCAGAGCATCTGGCCCACGATCAGCCAGTACGACGACCCGGCCTGCAACGTGGTGGTCCACGCGAACCCGAGCGCCATCGAGGCCAGCCCCGCGGCCACCACTGCCTTGGTCCCCACGCGATGGGCGAGGTTGGCAGAGATCGGTGCCGCCATGCCGGTGAACAGCGCGAACGGCACCGTGCGCACGCCGGCCTCCAAGGTGCCGTAGCCGCGCACCACCTGGAAGTACTGGGTGACGTTGAAGATGAAGCCGAACAGGGCGAAGAAGGCGAACGCAACGGACAGGCTGCCGGCGGTGAAACGGAGGTTGGTGAACACACCGACGTCGAGCATCGGATGGTCGCTGTGCTGCTCCCACCGCACGAACACGGCGAGAAGGACGGCCGCCAGGCCGAACGCGAGCAGTGAGGTGGGCGAGGCCCACCCGTGCTGCGGCCCCTCGATGACGGCCCACACCAGCACTCCGATGCCGAGGATCGAGAGCATCGTGCCCAGCGGGTCGAAGCGGTGGACGGTGGTGTCGCGCGACGTGGGCACCAGCCGAGCGACGAGCACCATTGCGATCGCGATGATCGGGACGTTGACGAGGAACACCGACCCCCACGAGAAGTACTTCAGCAGCAAACCCCCGCTGACCGGGCCGAGCGCCACGGCGAGGCCGCTGGTCGCGGCCCACACGGCGATCGCGATCGCCCGCTGCCGCGGCACGGTGAACACGTTGACCAGCAGTGCCAGCGTGGCCGGGAAGATGAGCGCGCCGCCGATGCCCATCGCCGCCCGCCAGGCGATCAACTCGCCGGCGCTGCCCGCCATGGACGCCATGATCGAGGTGCCGGCGAACAGCGCGAGGCCGATCTGCAGCACCCCTTTGCGGCCGAAGCGATCGCCGACGCTGCCGGCGGCCATCAGCAGCCCGGCGAACACCAGCACGTACGCATCGACGATCCACTGCAGCTGGCTGGTGGTGGCGCCCAGCTCCCGCACGAAGGTCGGCAGTGCGACGTTCACGATGGTGCCGTCGACCACGATGATGAACACGCTGGTGCACAGCACTGCCAGGATCACCCACGGCGAGGGACCGGGAACGGGCGAAGTCTCGCTCGCTGCGGATGTCGAGTGGTCGAGGTGCGAGGCATGCACGGCGTGCTCCTTTGGATCAGAGTTATTACATTGTTATCAGAAGTGAGAGCAACCATCAGCCGCCGCGCTGCATGACTTCCGCCACACCGCCGCCAGCTAGCGTGCACGGCGTGAGCGCCGCCGTCACCAGTCGCCTCGACGAGGTGGGCACTGCCTTGCTGCATGCGGCCGATCGCCTGCTGGCCGACGAGGGAGCCGCCGCGCTCACCGTGCGCCGCATCGCCGCCGAGGCCGGTGTGAGCACGATGAACGTCTATTCGCGCTTCGGCGGAAAGGACGGCGTGGTCGAGCAGCTGTTCCTGCAGGGCTTCGAACTGCTCGCCGAGGGCATGCGCACCGTCGGCGTCACCGACGATCCCATCGCCGACCTGCGCCACTGCGGCGAGGCCTACTGGCAGTTTGCGATCGAGCACCCCACGCTGTACGCGGTGATGTTCGAGGGAGTGGTCCCCGACTTCGAACCGTCGCCTGCGGCACAAGCGGCCGCGCTGGGCACCCTCGAGCTGCTCGCCGCCCGCCTGCGCCGGGGCATGGACTTCGGCCTGCTGCGCGAGATGGATGCCGTGCATGCCGCCGCCATCGTCTGGAGCACCTGCCACGGCGTGATCAGCCTGCAGCTGCAGCACGCCTCGACCACGCCGGTGACCTGGCAACAGGTCTTCGCCGATGCGACTGCCGCCGTCGTACGCGGACTGGCGCGATGAGCTACTTCGCCCGCCGCGGCGCCGCATTCGTCGGGGCGATCGCGCTCGGCGCGCTGGTCGTCGGGGTAGTGCACGAGTCGACGACCGACGACCCCACCGCCGATCGCAGCAGCCTCACACCAGCGGCCGCGGCAGCCACCCCGAACGATTCCGGAACGCACGACACCGCAGACAGCGCCGGCACGGGCGGCGACACGGGCAACAGCAACGTCAACACTGCCACGACGCTTGCTCCCACCACCACCACTGCCCCGTTCACCCCACGCACCGACGTGCTCGTCGACCCTGCCTCGTTCGGACGGCCGTACAGCACCCAGGTGCCAGGCGTGCTGACCTTCCGTGGCAACCCGACACGCAGCTACTACGGCACCGGCCCAATGCCGCGCACTCAGCCACAGGTGCTGTGGAAGTACGGCAACGACGGCCAGGGCATGTGTGGCGAGAGCAGCGAGTACGGCGATGTGCGCACGTGGTGCGGCACCGGCTGGACGGGCCAACCGGCAGTGTTCGAGCGCGACGGCCGCACCTGGGTGGTGTTCGGCGCCTACGACTGGAAGATCCACTTCGTCGATGCCGCCACCGGGCAGGACATCATCCCGCCGTTCGAGACCGGCGACCTGGCCAAGGGCAACGTCACCATCGACCCGGACGGCTATCCACTCGTCTATGCGGGTTCGCGCGACAACTACCTGCGCGTCATCGCCTTCGACGGCACGGCACCACGCGAGCTGTGGAAGATCAACGGCCGCACCGACGACCGCATGCACAACGACGACTGGGACGCGGCCCCGCTCGTGCTCAACGACTACCTCATCGAAGGCGGCGAGAACAGCTGGTTCCACGGCATCAAGCTGAACCGCGGTTACGCCTCCGATGGCACCGTCACCGTCAATCCATCGCTCGCGTTCCGCGTGCCCGGCTGGGACCAGCAACTGATCGACGACCTCGGCTCGAAGGACCCGAAGCGGGTCAGCCTCGAGGCCTCGGTCTCCGTCAGTGGCGACACGGCCTGGCTCAACTCCTCCGGGGGTTTGGTGCAGGGGTGGGACATCTCGTCCCTGCGCACCGGTCAGGGCGACGTGCAGCGCACCTTCCGCTACTGGACCGGCGACGACAGCGACTCCACGATCGTGCCCGACGACGAGGGCTTCCTGTACGTCGGCGTCGAGATCGATCGCGCCAACTCGCGCGTGGAGCAGGTCGGGCAGATGCTGAAGCTGGACCCGAGCAAGCCCGACGACCCGGTGGTGTGGAAGTACGACCTGTCCTTCTTCGTCGACGACGGCGTGTGGACCACCCCGATCGTCGTCGGCGACGTGGTGATGTGGACCACCAAACCCGGCTACATCTATGCGCTCGACCGCTACACGGGCGCACTGCTCTGGAAGCAGAAGATCGGTGGCCCCGCGCTCAGTTCGCCGGTGCTGGTAGACGGTGTGCTGGTGCAGGCCGACGGCAAGGGCGTGATCCACGGCTTCGACTTCTCCTCGCCGCGCACTCAGCCCACCGAACTGTGGTCGATCCAGCTCGACGCGAACATCGAGTCCACGCCGGTCGTGTGGAACGGTCGCATCTACGTGGGCACCCGCGCCGGCTTCGAGTACTGCATCGGTCTCCCCACTTGACGCGCGGCCGGGCAGCGCAATGACCAAGTTCCTCGGCCGCACGACGTGGAGCGACCACTGGAAGCCCACCCGCCGCCCTCTGCTGATCGTGCCGGTGGGCGCCTGCGAGCAGCACGGCCCGCACATGCCGCTCGACACCGACACCCGCATCGCCGTCGCGCTGGCGGGCAGCCTTGCCGACAAGTACGACGAGGGCGAGCTGCTGGTGGCCCCACCCCTCACCGTCACCGCCAGCGGCGAGCACGCCTCCTTCCCCGGCACGCTCTCCATCGGCGCCGCAGTGATGGAGCAGGTGATCATCGAGCTGGTGCGCAGTGCCGATTGGAGCGCGGGCGTGGTGCTGGTCAACGGCCACGGCGGTAACCGGCTGCCGGTGGAGCGAGCCGTGCAGCTGCTGCGAGCCGAGCAGCGCAAGGTGCTGGCCTGGTGGCCCAGGATCGCCGGCGGCGACGCCCACGCCGGCGACACCGAGACCTCGATCATGCTGGCGCTCGCCCCCGATCTCGTGCGCATGCACCGAGCCGAAGTGGGCAACACCGAGCCGCTGGCCGACCTGTTCGACGAGATGGTCAGCGGCGGGGTGCGCGCGGTGAGCACCAACGGCGTGCTCGGCGATCCGCGCCATGCCACCGCCTCTCACGGCCGCAACCTGCTCACCCGGCTCAACATCGATCTCGTCGCCGCCGTCGACGAGTGGTGGGACTGAGTGCTCGGCACCCGCTACCTCCTCGACTCGTCCTGGCGCCGGCCCGGCGACGGGCGCGTGCTGATCGCCGGTTCGCCGCTGCGCTTGTTCCGCCTCTCCACCGGCGGCGCGCAGGTGGTTTCCATGGTCGAGGCCGGCGCGGCTCCCGACACCGCCGCCGTCCATCAGCTCCTCGACCGCTTCGTCGAGGCTGGCGCCCTGCACCCGCAGCACGCCCACACAC
>JBAVTH010000491.1:0-2704 GCA_049696035.1 Ilumatobacteraceae bacterium | reverse complement strand
GTGCAGAAGGCAGGTGGCCATGGCCATCGTAGATTCAGCGCGCCTGATTGTGGGTGGGGTCGACACACATCGCGACAACAACGTTGCCGCGGTGGTCGACATGAACGGCGGCCTGTTGGGGATCGAGTCGTTCCCGACCACGGCGCAGGGGCATCGGTTGTTGGCGTCGTGGATGTCTGGGTTCGGCACGCTCGAACGGGTCGGGATCGAGGGCGCCGGTGCGTATGGCGCCGGTCTCTCGCGTCACTTCACCAAGGCTGGTGTGGTCGTGATCGGGGTTGATCGACCGGAACGGCAGAAGCGTCGCAAGCAGGGCAAGTCAGATCGGATCGATGCGCTCGAGGCTGCTCGTGGCGCGTTGTCGGGTCGCTGTGACGGTCACGCGAAGTCGGGTGACGCGCACGACGAAGCGTTGCGGACGTTGCTGGTCGCGAAACGCCAGCCTGACGTTGGCGGTGCAGGTATCTCCAACGGTTCTGCTCCGGTGACGAACAGGGCGTCGCCGTTCAGGACGACGCCGGTGTACCGGGGGGTCTGCCCGTCGAGGGGAGTGCTCCACCGCTCCGATCCGTCATCGGTCGAGAGCACCACCACGCTCGGATCGACGGCCACGACGAAGTCGTCGGTCGCCAGGAACGGCCACGGGCCGAACTGCGGCCCGAGGCCCCGGCTCCACCGCGTCTCACCCGTCGCCACGTCGTAGGCGGTGGCGGTGCTCTCCCCAGCGCCGTCGTCGACGCCGAAGACGTACACGGCACCGTCCCCGATGGCGACCACGTCGTCATAGGTCGAGTGGCCCGGCTGGGTCCACAGGATCTCCCCGGTCGCCACGTCGACCCCACTGGTGGGGTCGTCCTGCCCGCTCCACACCAAGATCCCGTCCTCCACGCCGCCGGGAACACCCGGTGGGCTGCCGGCCGTCCGCCACCGCTCCTCCCCAGACTGCAGGTCGAGCGCCACGGTGGCAATGAAGACCATGTCATCGGAGATCACCGGACTGCTGGGGAAGCCGCCGCTGAAGCCACCCTGTACCGCCACCGACCACCGCTGTTCACCGGTCGCGCGGTCGAACGCCGTGGTCACGCTCCCCCCGCCGACGACGACGTCATCGTTGGTGGCGTAGCCGCCGTTGGTACCCGACGTTGTCCAGATCGTCTCCCCGGTCGCGGGATCCAGCCCGATGATTTCGGCAGTGTCGCTTCCTAAGCCTTCCAGGACGACCACCGCCACCTCGTCCCCCGGGAACGGACCGCTCGGAAACCTGGCGAACGCCTGGCCGAGATCGGTCCGCCACTGCTCCTCGCCGGTCCGCGTGTCAAGGGCGACGAGGCTCCGTCCGCCACCGGTCGACAGATCGTCCGGCGTGACGCTGATGTACACGAGGTCGTCGGAGGCACCCACCAGCCACCACGAACCCGATCCCGCCGAACACGAAACCCACCGAACGGCGCCGGATTCCACCTCGAACGCAGTCACGGAGGGCTGGTCCTCGACTCCACACGAAGTCTCCCCGGGCTCGACCACATCGGCCGTCGTGTCGGGCCCTGCGGTTGCGTCGGTCGTCTCGACCACGTCGGCCGTCGTCGACGAAGTGTTCGACGTGCTCGACGGTGCAGCGGTTACCGGAGCAGTCTCCTCATTGTCATCACCACACGCCGCGGCCAACAACGACGCAGTGACCAGGACGGCCAGCGCGCCTCGAAATCCATTGATCAGGGGCATGGCTGCCTCCCTTGTCTCCGGCATCGCGCACTTCTCGACCCGGCCTGCCCGGGCCTTCAACACGCGGGTGCGCACGCTCTGAATTCACGGTCTGCCGACGACGTGGCAACCGGTAGGGCCGAAGGTCGCTGGACAAGGGCGTCCCCCTTCGGGCATTCGGCGCTACTGGTCGACAGTTGGCACCACGCGCAGAGCCGCGTCCGCGAGCGACCTCAGGATGCGGTCGGCGAGCAGCGCGCAGCTGTCACCTTCTACGCCCCATGCCCATACGGCTCGTTCTGAACGGATCCTCGCAGTCGAACACCACATGTCCGAGTGGCGTGGTCCGCTATGTCAGCCAGGGCCTCACGCTTCGGGTTCCCGACGGCGCCAACCTGCAAGGCGCCATGACCTCGGACCCCAGCCCCGTTCACATGTCGGGAGGGGTGGTCTTCACGCTCGATGGTCATGAGGTTCAGATCTGGCGATCGAACGAGCGACGGTCGAATGCAGATACCGGCCTGATCGCCATCAAGGCAGCAGGCATCGGATCCCAGTGGTTCTACGTCCGAAGCGATCTGCCCGGCCTGAACCAGTGCATACTCGACTCTCTCGCCTACGACAGAGCGCTGGACGAGGCCGACGAATGGGAGCGGCCCTATCTGCCGTTCTGCCCGCTTCAAGGTGGATGCGACGTCTCGTGCGTCAGAATGTGCGTGTGCCGGGCGACGATGCTTTCGACCAACTGCGAGCTGAACTCGCGGTGTGCGGATTCGTTGGGATCGACTACGAGTTCAGTCGCCACTCATTCGGCGACGAGTTCGTTGACGCTGTCGGAGCTGCGATCGAGGTCCGAGTAGTCCGCGATCGAGGCGTGCTCACGGTGTTGGCGCGGCGCCGCGTCAACGGCAAGCGCAATCGACTCATCGGTGACTGGATTGCGGTCGAGAATCTCGCGCCGTCGGCGGATTTGATGGAATCCCCCGGGAGACGCTCTGCAGTC
>JBAVTH010000490.1:0-2141 GCA_049696035.1 Ilumatobacteraceae bacterium | reverse complement strand
ACACCGACGTCCTTGGGACAGGGATGGCGCGCGTGGCCGTTCAGCGGCGGCATCCTGATCTGGAACGGGCTGGGGTACGAGGTTGCCCGTGCTGACGGCACCCGAACCGCTCAGGACTGGCGCCCGCCCTCGACCATCGGCGGGCACGAGCGCGACGTGATCGCTGTCGTCGCGGGATCTGCCTATGCGCTCGCCCGAGCCTGCGACGGCTCGTGTGAACCGATGTCCCTCATTCGGTATGACCTGGAGACCGATCAGGTCCGCGCGATCATCGGCCCCCGCGCGGGTGAGGGAAATGTCAATAGTGCTGCGGTCATCGACCCTGCCCACTAGCTTCTGACTATTGCATCTTCCAATGCAGATGATCAGACTTTGCCAGACGTGTCAGCCATGGCCCAGGGGTCGACGCGTCTACCTGAGGGGGTACTCGTCATGCACACAGACTCGAGGATCAAGCGCCTGGTCTCCGTGACCGTGGCGGCGATGGCGTTGGCCGCGGGCGCGGTGGCGACGGCTCCGCAGGCATCGGCAGCCACGTTCAGCGCGCTGGCCGACTCGTACGTCTCAGCCAGTTCGCCCACCACGAACTACGGCACGCGGACGACGTTCCGCGTCGACAACTCTCCGGTCACCACCAGCTATCTGCGGTTCAACGTCACCGGTGTCGGCCCGGTCTCCTCCGCCGTCCTGCGCGTCAGAGCGAGTTCGAACTCGAGCACCGGCATCCAGGTGCGTCAGGTCGCGAACACGACGTGGCAGGAGAACACGATCACCGCCAACAACGCACCGCCGGTCGGCAACGTCATCGCCACGGTCACGAACATCCAGTCCGGTGTCTGGTACGAGATCAATGTCTCTTCGGTCGTGACTGGTGACGGCCCTGTCTCATTCGGCCTGACCACGACCAGTAACACGGCGATCTCCTTCTCCAGCAAGGAAGGCGGCAATGCCCCGCAGCTGATCGCGCCGGCGCCTGCCGGGGCGAGTGAGTACCAGGTGAGCCGGGTGGGTCAGACCTCGACCTCCACCGCGGTCTCCGATGTGGGCGACACCTTCACCGGCAGCGCCAAGACCGTGATCGAGGCGGCCGTGGCCGACCTCGATGCGGGTGGGGGCGGCGACGTGGTGTTCGCCGCGGGTATGTTCGAGTTCGGCACGACTCACCTGGAGCTCTCCGATGTACACAACGTGCACTTCCGGGGTCAGGGGATCGACGTGACCACCTTGCACAATTCCACGAGCGCAGCTGACGACACGGAGGTCTTCGACTTCAGCGGAGCATTCGGCATCTGGATCAGCGACATGACCGTTGCCGCAGGCGGCCCCGCCCGCACCACCAGCGACGCGCTCGACTTCGATGAGGGCAACAACGTGCTGGTCGAGCGGGTGCGGGTCTCGGAGTCGCGGGGGCGGGGCATCGTCTTCGACGGCAAGAATTCCGGATGGTCGTCGTTGAACAACACCGTCCGCGACTGCGTGATCGACGGCAGTGTGCCGAGCGATGGCATCGAGCTGCTGGCCTCGAGCAGCAACCTGATCGAGGGCTGCCACATCACCAATGTCGGCGGTCACGGCATCCAGGTGACCAAGTCCTCGACCTCGGCGGACCAGCCGAACAAGAAGTCCAACAGCAACACCGTGCGGAACAACGTGATCGACCAGGCCGGCCAGGACGGCATCAACGTGCAGGCCAGCGACAACAACGTGGTCACAGGCAACACCGTGACGAACAGCTCGGACAACACCTCCGGCCGCGACGGCATCCGAGTTGCCCCGCTGGATTCGGTCACCTGCAACGACAACCGGGTGGAGTCCAACACGTCCACCGACAATCAGGCGGTCAAGACGCAGAGGTACGGGGTGAACATCACCGGCGCCCTGTGCAACCGCACCGTGGTGTCCGGCAACATCCTCACCGGAAACCTCACCCAGCCCTTCCGCGACCTGGGCTCGGGAACGATCTTCATCCCCTGAGGGTCCGGCAGGAATGCGCCTCAACGTCGCGGCGGCCCAGTTCGCCGGACAGCAGCTTGATCGCGGTCATCGCGCCGTCGGCGGCCGCGGCGTAGAGGTCGTCGTCGCCCTCCACCAACCGATCCAGGTCACCCTGCAACCGTTCGTGGACGGCGACCAGCGCGCCA